>JAFTLK010000025.1 GCA_017455975.1 Clostridia bacterium
ATTGCCGTTGTCCTCACCGTCATCGGCTGTCAGAATCGGATCTTGATTCATGGAAATTCTCCTTGTATTGGTGTTTGGAAAACCGATCAGGTTCCTGCGTTTCCATCCGTGTGCATGGTCGCCGCAAAGACTTCCTCCAATGCGGCAAACAGAATCTGTGCGGTGCGTATCCCGGCGGAGTTGGTTTCCTCATAATGGTTTTCGCCGATCTCGTCCTCGATTCTTTCAAAATACGGAAGGGTCGGATGGACAAGGAAATCGTCCGGCGGCAGGATGTAGCCGAGCTCATCGTTGCAAAGTCCGCCGATGAGCAGGGTACCGCAGTTGTATTTCTCTGCAATGCGGGACAGCGACGGGAATGTGTTCCCGGTCAGCGTATAGTCGGGACCCGCTTCGGAAAATTCTCTGTCCTCATAGACCAGCTCCGGGAAGATTTCGCCCGGCAGAAGCGCCGCCGTAATGTCCTCGCCCAAACGCAGCGCGGCACAGCGCGAGGTCAGATAATAGCCGGTTTCGCTGTCGGAGCCGCGGGTACTCGGCTGACCGAGAATCCCGAGGAATTTCATCAGCAGAAAGGCGGTATTGTCAAGCGGTACGTCAAAGGCGGTTTCCGCATAGGACAGGGTCGGCGCAACCGGAATTTCGGTGTGCTCGGGAATGGTCAGAAGCATCCGCGTGAGCAGCTCGCCGGTATAGCGGCAGTTTTCTGTATAGTAAGCTGCATCCTTGACCGGCACGCCTTCGTCGAGCATTACCGGGGTCATAATCAGACCGCCGATCGCGCCGGGAATGAACAGGAAATCATCACCGGTCTGTTCCTTGATGATGTCGCCCATGACACCGGGAAAGTCACGGCTGAGCAGCAGATTGTCACCGCGCAGGGATTCTGCGTGTGCCGCAAAGAAGACCATGCGGACACCGTTGCCGCCGTCATCGGGGATAAAGCGCAGCTGGTGCATGTTTTCATCGTAAACCAGCGGGTAACGGGAGTCGTACTGCATATTTTCCGCCTCTGTACGGCTGTAGGTCAGCGCTCCCGTCTGACGGTTGGCATATGCGTCTTTTGCCGCCTGTACCGCGGATGTGATCAGATTGTTCATAAAATCGCTGTTTTTGCCGTTCTGCGCATACGGACCCCAAAGTCCCAGCGTGTCAAGACCGGCGTGCGTGTGGGTTGCGTAGACCGCGACGGCTTTGCATCCGGATGCGGCGCAGAAGTCTGACAGCTCACCGCGAATGCGGTCGACCGTATCGGAACCGAGACCGACGCAGTCGATGCCGATGAGCAGAATCCCGGTATCGGCATCGGTGCCCAGCCACACGGCATTGGCACGCTGCAGATCGAGAATGCCGTCGATTTCGGCACCGCTCTGGTATCCTGCGATGTAAAGCGGTGATTCGGAATCTTCGGGAACAGCAATTTCCGCCGAACCGAAGCCGATGTGCCAGGTGTTGCCGGCGGAGGAAAAGACTGTGGGAGAGGGGGTCTCGCCGCAGCCGATCAGGAGCATGGATAACAGGAGCATGGGGAGCAGAATGAGCCAGCGTTTCATAATCATTTCCTTTCTTGGGGAATTGGGCTGGGTTTTGAATACGATAAAATCGCAGGCAAAATCGCCGCCGCTCCGGTGGCGAAAGACACAAAACCCGCGTGAAAAAGTATTTTTCACGCTGCCTTCGATTCCTTACAGCAGATTGAGCAGACCGCCGTCGATCAGTTCGATGAGTGTGCGCAGAATGTCAAAAAACAGGATATCATTGACGGTTGCGAACACGACGGCACCGAGATAGCCGACGATCAGAAACAGCGGGGAAAATGCAAAAATCCATGGTTTGGGACACAAAAAGCGCAGAAGCAGAAATACGGCACCGGTGATAAACAGAACGACTGCACCGGGGCGGACAACGGCTGAGCGCAGTCCTCCGAAGATACCGCCGAGGGTGTCAGCAGCATCTGCACCGATCAGTCCCCCCATCCCGGAAAGAACAGTGCCCAGATGGCGAACAGTCGCATAAGCGGCGATCCAGAGAATGGCTGCGGCAATGATGACATAGACAAGATTGCGAAGATAAGCAGTTGTTTTCATATGTTTCTCCTATGTAGATTGTGGTATCTTCAGTATACCATAATTGGGGCAAAAACACAAGGCGTTCGCGTGAAAAATCCCCCAAAAAACCAAAATGCCCATCCACAGTTTCCTGTGAATGGGCAATTCCTTTGGAGCTGGTAACCAGAATCGAACTGGTGACCTCATCCTTACCAAGGATGTGCTCTACCGACTGAGCCATACCAGCATGTGCTGCAGAAAACAGCTGGCGACCTGGATGGGGCTCGAACCCACGACCTCTAGCGTGACAGGCTAGCGTTCTAACCAACTGAACTACCAGGCCATTTTGTATTCCCTTTGGGAGAATGTCGTTCCCCTCAGCACGTTTTATATTATAACACATCCGTATGGATTTGTCAACAGGTTTTTTGAAATTTTTTTGGGATTTTTTGTGCGGCTCGGTGAGAGAGAAAAAAAGCGGCTGCTTTTTGTGAGAAATCGGGCATTACCTCTTGCAATTATCGGCATTCTGTGCTAAAATAAATCGTAACAGGAACCGCTTTTACCGGGCGGCTCAAAATACGAAAAACAATTCCCGAAAGGAAACTGAAATTATGGAAAAAGTAAGATTTGGTATTGTCGGTATCGGCAATATGGGTACCGGTCACGTAGAATCCATCGCCGGCGGACACATCGAAAATGCAGTCCTGACCGCAGTATGTGATCTCCGTGAAGACCGCCTTGCGTATGTCACCGAAAAGTACGGCGCGGATATCGCAACCTATACCGACTACAAGGAAATGCTTGCATCCGGCAAGATCGATGCGGTTCTGATCGCAACGCCGCACTATCTGCATCCGGTGATTGCCATCGAAGCATTCGAGGCCGGTCTGCATGTCCTGTCCGAAAAGCCGATCGGTGTTTACACCAAGAAGGTTATGGAAATGTACGAGGTCGCAAAGGCGCATCCGGAGCTGACTTTCGGTATCATGTACAACCAGCGCTCCAATCCCAAGCATCAGAAGATGCGTGAAATGGTACAGGGCGGCGAGCTCGGTGAGCTGCAGCGTGTTGTCTGGATCATCACCAACTGGTACAGAACCCAGTCCTACTACAACTCCTCCACATGGAGAGCAACATGGGAAGGCGAAGGCGGCGGCGTTCTGCTCAACCAGTGCCCGCACAACCTCGACCTCTGGCAGTGGATCTGCGGCATGCCCAAGCGTGTCTGCGGCTTCCTGTCCTTCGGTAAGTACCACAACATCGAAGTCGATGACGATGCAACCATCTACGCAGAATATGAAAACGGTGCAACGGGTCTGTTCATCACCACGACCGGTGAAGCACCCGGTACCAACCGTCTTGAGATCACCGGTACCAAGGGTAAGCTCGTTTATGAAAACAACAAACTGATGTGGACGAAGCTTGAAGAAGATGTCAAGGACTTCACGATGAATGCGGAGACCGGCTTCGGTACGCCGAAGATGACCACCGAAGAAATCATCATCGATGAATCTTCTCCCGAGCACAGAGGTATTCTGCGCAACTACACCAATGCAATTCTCAACGGCACGCCTCTGCTGGCCCCCGGCTTTGACGGTGTCAACGGTCTGTCCATCTCCAATGCGGCACACCTGTCTGCATGGAAGAACAACAAGTGGGTTGATCTGCCCAACGACGGTGAGGAATTCTGGGAAGAACTGCAGAAGAAGATCGCGGCATCGCAGGGCAAGGACGAATCTGTCGTCTCCGGCGGCGTTGCTGACCTGTCCTCTACCTATAACTCCAAGTAATTTCAAAGAAACGAGGATACTACCATGGCAAACGAAATTATCCGCGGTATGGGCTTCCATCACATCGGTCTGAAGGTCGCTGACTTCGCAAAGTCCCGTGCAATGTACCGGGCACTCGGCATGAAGGAGATCTGCGGCTGGGGTGAGGGTGACAAGGAAATCGTCATGTTTGACCTCGGCGACGGCGGCAGAATCGAGCTGTTCGCCGGCGGCGGTGACTTCCTTTCCAAGGAAGGCAAGTGGCTGCACTTTGCAATGAAGGTTGACGATGTCGACGCGGCATATGAGACCGCACTCAAGGCAGGCTTTGAACCGAAGACCGCACCGAAGGTCGTTCCGCTGCAGTCCTGGCCGAATCCGATTTCCATCAACATCGCATTTGTCGTCGGTCCCGACGGCGAAGAACTGGAATTTTTCCGCGAAGTATAAGCATGCATCATACAAAAAAGCAGGGGAAGTGATTCCTCTGCTTTTTCATTTGCATGCGGTTATAAAAATTCCTTCAGGCGTTCGACATACTGTTCACAGAAGCCAATGAGATCGCCTGCAAGACGGTAAGCCTCGGGCGAGCAGCCGTCCTCCGCGCAGACGCGCTGCGCTTTTTTCATGTCGATGATGCCCATGGTCACACCGTTGATCATGATCTCGGCGCACTTGGAGACGGATTTATCAAACATGGTCTGCATTGTGATGCCGATCTCCGCCGGCAGCTTTTCCAGTGCAGTCAGCTGTTCTGCCGGAACATGCAGATCGTGCAGAGCCTGTGCCGCACGTTTTGCGTAGCCCGCATAGCCCTCCATCATATCGGTGATGACCTGCCGCAGCTCGGCACATGCCGTGATGCCGTCGTTCTTTTCCGCATCGCCTGTTTTGGATACCATTTTCGCGCTTGAATCCGCACCCATCATTGCGTTTTTGTAAAGATCGGAGTAGAGCAGTACATCGGGGGATTTGATCTCCCCGCTCTTTGCCTGCGGTGCGGCGGCAAAATCCGCCGTTCTCTGTTCTTCTCCGGGCTTCAGTTTCTGATCCATACTGGTATATCCTCCGTGATTCGTTGAGATATCTGCAGTATGGACGTCTCTTTGGGAAACTATACACAAAACATCACCGCCCGGCAGAAATTTCCGGACGGTGAACAGTCGGGGTTATTGGCTGACGATCAGATCGTACATGGAGCTGTACTTCTTTTCGACGACTTTGATGATTTTTTCATAATAGGAGGCGACATTGGCATCACGCTTGTTCATGAAATAGGAATAGTAGGCGTAATTGGCGAGCTTTGTCGAGGGATCGATGTTGTAGGACAGGTCGTAGGTCTGCAGAGAACGCATCAGACGGTAGATCTTCTGCGAATCCTCGTCGCGCAGGATCTTGTTTTCGATATACTGCTCGACAAACGCATCGGCGACATAATTGTGGGATGCGATGGCAAGTGCTTCCATGACAAGGCCGGTGCGTTCGGGATCGGTGAGGCTGTTCGGTACGGCCATCAGACCGCCTGCAGCGACGACGACATAATCCTGCTGTGTTTCGTCGTACTTGGGATACGGCAGATAGCCGAAGTCAAATTCCAGATTGCGCAGAAGCAGCGGGTCAGATGCGTACGGCTCAAAGAGTGCGTTGCCGGCTTCAAAAATTTTATACTGCTCATTATTGGACTGTCGGCTGACAAAAGCATCGGGATTTTCGGACAGACCGACAACATCCGTAACGATATCGACAATGCGGTCGGAGAACAGATTGAAGGTAAAGCCGTCCTCGCCGCACGATACCGGAAGCTCCCCTGCGCAGAGCGGGAACATCGAGCAGAAGGCGTTGTTGAGCACGATGCCGTAGCGGTCACCGAGTCCTGCCTTGCCGTCACCGTCCAGGTCGGTGTAAAGTCCCTTGGAATATTCCAGCATCCGTCCGAAGGTCCATGTTCCCGCATAGACATCGTCATACGGTGTGCTGTCATACTGCAGGGAGCGGAACAATTCCTTATTATAAAGGATACGGAAATGCTGATGGACAGGGTAGGTGAAATCGCTGACGGCGAAGTATTGCTTGCCGTTGATCGAATATGCCGTGTTTGCGGTTTTGTTGTACCAGTCGGCATCGAGGTTGACATACGGCAGCTGGGTCCAATCGTAGGCGATCTGATCGGTGATCAGACCGGAGTAGTCACCGGGCGACCAGAAGCAGATCAGATCGTAGGCGGTGCTGTCGCCGGCGAGGACAGCCGTGCGGAACTGGCTGACATAATTGTCATGGTAGATGGCCGTGATGTCGATGCCGAGCAGCTCCTCAACCTCGGTGTTGCGGCGGAAGGCGGCATCATTGAGCACCTCGCCGTTCTCTCCCTCCGGTTCCAGATAGATGTTCCACGTATCGGAAACGTAGGAGATGATATTGAACGGTGTGCCGCCGTAGTCAACGCCTTCGTCGAGCTTTGCACGGATGGATGCATACGGATCCGGCGCCGCTGCTTCTGTGACGGCGGCGGTTCCGTCGGGGGTATCGGGGCTGTCGGTGGCGGCGGGGGTTTTGGCTGTGCTGTCACCGCATGAGACGGTCAGGAGCAGAGAGGCCAAACAGAGCAGGGGGAGAACATGATTTGTGTGTTTCATTGGTGTTTCCCTTTCTTGTAATTGTTCTGTTGTAACTATACCATTTTTTTGGAAAAAAGTCAATGGAACACGGGATTTTTTAAAGAAATTTTTGTTGGAAATTACGCGGCGGGGCTTGCAATGCGGCCGTAAATTGTGTATAATGATACTGATATAACAAACTGGAGGGGATTGCCGTGTTTTCGATGTACGATGTGATTGCCAAAAAGCGTGACGGCGGTGTGCTGTCGGAGGAGGAAATCCGGTTTCTGATCGACGGCTATACGGCCGGGGATATTCCCGATTATCAGATTGCCGCATGGCTGATGGCGGTATATCTGCGGGGCATGAATGATGCGGAAACCGCTGCTCTGACAGATGCCATGCTGCATTCGGGCGACATCGTCGATCTGTCGCGGTTCGGGCATTTGTCTGCGGACAAGCATTCCACGGGCGGGGTCGGTGACAAGACGACGTTTATCGTTGCGCCATTGGCTGCCGTGCTCGGCTGCAAAACCGCAAAGATGTCCGGCCGCGGGCTCGGTCACACCGGCGGCACCATTGACAAGCTGGAAGCCATTCCCGGCTACCGCGTGACGCTGACGGAGGCGCAGTTCCGCACGCAGGTGGAAGAAATCGGCGTGTCGGTCATTGGTGCGACGGGTGACATTGCGCCGGCGGACAAGCTGTTATATGCCTTGCGGGATGTAACGGCGACGGTCGATTCGCTGCCGCTGATCGCATCGAGCATCATGTCAAAGAAGCTTGCGGCCGGCACGGCGTCGATCGTTCTGGATGTGACGGTCGGATCAGGGGCGTTTATGAAAACCGTGTCCGATGCCCGGGCGCTGGCACAGGCGATGGTGGATATCGGCGTGCATGCCGGAAAAAACATCACTGCCGTTCTGACCGATATGGATCAGCCGCTCGGACGGACAGTGGGCAATGCGCTGGAGCTGGAGGAAGCCATCACATTTCTGCGCGGCGATGATACGGGACTTGACGATCTGCGCGAGGTGTCGCTGACGCTGGCGGCACACATGGCGGCAAATGTTCACGGTATTTCCCCCGATGATGCATACAGACAGGCATACGATGCATGGCGGTCGGGTGCTGCGTACGAAAAATTTGTTGAATGGATCACCGCACAGGGCGGGGATCGCACATGGATCGAGGATTTCTCGACGCATGCGGCTGCATCGGTGCAGAGGACTGTCTGTGCCGTGCAGGACGGTTTCCTGGTCCGCGCAGATGCCGAGCAGATCGGGCTTGCTGCCATGCAGCTTGGCGCGGGACGGCGCACAAAGGAAGATGGCATTGACATGACTGCGGGCATCCGTCTCTTACGCAAGGTCGGAGAGCCTGTGCGGCGGGGTGATCCTCTGGCGGTACTGTATACCGCTGATGCGCACCTTGCGGATGCGGCCGAGGCGCGTTTTTTGTCCGCTGTGACGATCGGGGAAGTAAGACCCGCACCGATTTCGCACATTCTCGGCATTGTCCGGGGAGAGGAGGAGACCTGATGAATGCATATGAGGAGATCCGTTTTGCCACACCGATGAAGGAGGGGCGGCCGATCCGTACCTCCGCGCGTACGCGTGCATTTGCAAAAGAATCTCTGGACGGCAGATACGGACGTGAGGCTCTGCAGACACCGTTTGTCACGCTGACAGATACCGAAGGGCTGTCGCCGCGGCAGCTTTACGACCGCGCAATCACCGAAATTGCCGTCCGGGCACCGTTGCGCATTGTCACAGATGAGGACGGTATGCCGGTGGAGCTTCTGTCCGGTGCGGCAACGCTCGGTGCGGCGATCCGTCATGTCGTCCCGGCAACGGCGGACGGGCAGAATCCTGTCTGCGGCTCGGTCAGCCACCTGACCTGCAATTTTGACCGCGTGGTCAGAGAGGGCATGGATGCGTACCGCGCAAGGATTCTTGCCCGCATGGAGGATGCGTCTCTGACAGACCTTCAGCGTGAGGTGCTTCTGTCGCAGCTGAATGCGTGGAATGCGATGAAAACCTATCATACCCGGTATCTCCATCTTCTCTCCGAGCGGATGGCGCAGGCAAAGAATGACGCGGAAAAAGCACATTACAAGGCACTTTTCGATACGCTGTCGGTCGTTCCCTTTTCTCCGGCGAAGACATTCCGGCAGGGTGTGCAGAGCATCTGGTTTACATTTTCTTTTATCCGTCTGTGCGGCAACTGGCCGGGCATCGGGCGGATGGATCTGATGCTGGAAGACCTTTATCAGAACGATCTTGCCGCAGGTGTCATCACCGAGGAGGACGCACGTGAGCTGCTGGCGCACTTCTTCATCAAGGGCTGTGAATGGATTCATTTATCCGACCGCGGCTCGGGCGATGCACAGCATTATCAGAATCTCGTGCTCGGCGGTGTCGATGAAAACGGCGTTGACCGCACGGGCGACGTGACCCGGCTGATGCTGGAGATCGTTGAGGAATTTCCGATCGCCGACTATCCGATTGCCGTGCGTGTCGGGTGCACATCCCCTGCATGGATCAAAACGAAAATGGCGGAGGTGATCCGTCACGGCAGCGGCGTTGTCGCCATGTACAACGAGGATCTGATCATCGATTCTCTGGTCGGTTTCGGTTATGATCTGCGCGAGGCACGTCGGTTTGCAAACGACGGCTGCTGGGAGATTCAGATTCCCGGACGCACGCGCTTCATCTACCGTCCGATGGACCTCTACGGCATGTTCCTGCGCGAGGTTCTGTGTCTGGATGCAGAGGAACCTGCGGACTATCCCGACTTTGATGCGATGTATGCGGTATTCCGTGAGAAAATGGACGGGGTGCTCGATGGCTTTCATGCCGATGCCGATCGTTTCTTCTGGGACGGTCCGTCCGGTGTCATTGATTTATTTGAGGACGGATGCATCGAACGTGCACGCGCCTATCACAACGGCGGTCCTGTTTACAATGCATTCTCACCGCATTTCGGCGGAATTCCGGACACGGCAAACGCAATGTATGCGATAGAAAAGCTGGTCTTTGAGGAAAAACGGCTGTCCTTTGCCGATTTCATGCACATTCTCAAAAACAACTGGGCGGGTGAGGAAGCACTGCGTCAGTATGTCCGCACGCACTATACCTATTACGGCAACGACAACGATGCAGTTGACCGGATCGCCGCGCAGATCATTCACGATTTTGTCGAGGACTGCCGGCAGGTGGAATGCCGCAATGATGTCCTGCGTCCGCCGGGAATCTCGACCTTCGGACGGCAGATCGAATGGCGGGAACAGCGCCCTGCATCTCCCCACGGCTTTTTCCGCGGCGACATTCTCGCGGGCAACATCAGCCCGACACCGTCGACCGATACGGCGGGTGCGACCGCGATCATCCGCTCCGCATGCAAGGCAGACTATTCGCGCCTGACCTGCGGCACGGTGCTCGATCTTCGTCTTGATCCAAAGGCAGTGTCCGGGGAACGCGGCATCACGGCAATCGAAGGCTTGCTCGGTGCGTTCCTGACGCTCGGCGGATTCTTTTTGCAGATCGATGTCGTCGACAATGCGGTTCTGCTTGATGCACAGGTGCATCCGGAAAACCATCAGAGCCTTGCCGTGCGCATTTCCGGCTGGTCGGCCAGATTTGTCACGCTCGACCGGAGCTGGCAGGATATGGTCATCGAGCGCTCAATACAGGGTGTGTAACGATTAACATGGAGAGAATTATGACGAACGAACAAATCAGAGAAGCGATTGCCGCAGGCCATACCTGCCTCGGCATGGAATTCGGTTCCACGCGCATCAAGGCGGTGCTGATCGATGACGATCATCGCGTTCTTGCAAGCGGTGCCGTCACATGGGAAAACCGTTTTGAGAACGGCATCTGGACCTATGATCTTGCCGATGCCGTTGCCAATATGCAGATGTGCTTTGCCGCGCTCCGACAGGAGGTGGAAAAATTATACGGTATGGCGCTGACCAGGGTCGGGATGATCGGCATTTCCGGCATGATGCACGGACTTCTGGCGCTGGATGCCGGAGGGGAGCTTGTCACACCGTTCCGCACATGGCGTAATACGATGACAGAGCCGCAGGCGGAATGTTTGACGGAGCTGTTCGGTATGACGATTCCGCAGCGCTGGTCGATCGTGCATCTGCTGCAGCTGATGCAGACGGAGCCTGCCTGTGCTGCGCGCATCGACCGTATCACGACGCTGTCCGGCTACATCCACTATCTTTTGACGGGCGTGCATGCGCTGGGCTGCTGCGAAGCGGCGGGCATGCTTCCTGCGGGCGGCGATCCGACCTCCCCCGATTATCTTCCGGATATGGTTGTATCGTTTGACACCTTGGCATCCGAGGCCGGTATGCCGTGGCGGCTGCGTGACATTTTCCCGCGTGTGCTGCGTGCGGGTGCCTGTGCCGGTTATCTGACGGAGGAGGGGGCGCGTCTTCTTGATCCGACGGGGACGCTTTCGCCCGGTATTCCGTTCTGTCCGGCAGAAGGCGACGGCGGTACGGGGATGGTCTGTACCGGTAGCCTGGCGCCCGGTATGGCGGCAGTGTCTGCCGGAACCTCGACATTCGGGCTGTTTGTGCTCGATCGGGCACCGGAGCATCTTGATCGGCATCTGGAGCTGACCGTTACACCCGACGGTGACCCGGTCATTGAGATCCAGAGTACGAACGGCACAGCGGAGCTGGACGGCTGGGCATCGGTCATCGGCGATGCGCTGGGCAGACTCGGCGTGAAGACCGATGCGGGTGCGCTGTACGAAATGCTGCTGTCCGCGGCGATGGACGGTCATGTGGGAGACGGCGGCATTGCCGCATTCAACTGCCTGTCCGGGGAGCATCTGCTCGGGCTGTCGGCCGGACGGCCGCTGTATGTCCGCCGCCCCGACTGCACGCTGCAGCTGTCGGACTTCATGCGGGCACAGCTGTTTTCCGTTTTTGCACCGCTGGCCTACGGCTTTTCTCTTATGGATGCATGTGATGCTGAAAAGATCGTGTCGGTGCGGGCGCATGGCGGTCTGTTCCGGACGCGCGGCGCGGCGCAGCCTGTCCTTGCGGCGGCGCTCGGACGCCCGGTCACGGTATCCGAGGGGGCCGGAGAGGGTGGACCGTACGGTGCGGCACTGCTTGCGGCGTACGCAAAGAATCGCGGCGCCGATGAAACGCTTGCCGCTTATCTGCAGGCGCATGCTCCGGCGGATGCCGGAGAGAGCACGGTTTTACCGGATCCCGCACTGTGTGCCGAGTACCGGGCGTATCTGCAGACCTATCTGCGCGCATCGGACATTGAACGTGCGGCAACCGTGTCCATCTGAGGACAGTTTGCGGACAAAGCCGTTTCTGCCCAAATGACAGAATATTGGCGGTGCGTTTGCCCACTGTATGTTGAAATGTCCAAAAATCATGACCCAAATGCAAATAAACTGTGGAAACCCTTGCGAATCGGCGGGATTTGTGGTATACTATGCGCGAAAAATCCAAATGCAAGGAAAAAGGTATCCACATGATTTTCAGAAAAACCACAGAAGCTGACATCGCCCGTGTCACGGAAATTTTTGACGGGGCAAGAGAAACCATGCACGCACGCGGCATCGATCAATGGACGGACGGCTATCCCGCCGAATCCGACATCCGCGCCGATATCGCCGACGGTATATCTTATGTGCTGTGCGAGGATGACGGCACCGTTTCCGCGACCTGCGCGGTACTGCTTGGAGGCGAGGTCACTTATACAGAAATTGCGGGCGGCGCGTGGCTGACCGACTCGACCGACGATGAGAACACGACTTATGTTGCTGTGCACCGGGTTGCCACCGACAAAAACTGCCGCGGCAGAGGTCTTGCGTCCCGTCTGCTTACGGAAGCTGCTGTGATCGGGCGCCGAGCCGGAAAAATTTCCCTGCGCATCGATACGCACCGCGACAACAAGCCGATGCAGGGGATGCTTGCGCGCAACGGTCTTACGCTGTGCGGTGAGATCACGCTGCTGTCCGGTGCAAAGCGCAATGCATACGAAAAAATGATCTGAAACAAATTACAAAAGGAGTGTTTTTGAATGAGCCAATTATCCCGTCTTGCCAAAATTCTCTCCGATGCAAACATTGATATTTCCCATCTTGTCGCGCTGACGGAGTACCTCGAGGACGAAAATGTCGTGGCAATGCTCGAAACGGCATCGTTTGAGGATCTCGATCCCGCGCTGCTCGACCGTCTGATGCCGCTGCTTGACCGGCAGTCCAAGGGTGCCATTCTTGAAAAGGTCATGGAGGGCAAAATGGACTATACTGCGATCCGTACACTGCTTCCCTATGCCGACGATCACATGATTGCGCAGATCGAATCCGGTGTGCTTGAGGGCGCTTTTCCGGCGGAGGTGCTGGACATCGTCCGCGAATATCAGGAACAGCAGGTGCTGGAGGCACTGAAAAAGTAAAATGGTAAAAGAATCCCTTGTGTGGCATCATAAGGGGTTCTTTTGGGTTAGTTTGATGCTACAGTCACTGGTGAACTGTGTGTTCACAGAAAATTTTCAGTCGATTCATGAAAATTATATTGCATTTCCTGTTGATTTGGAGTATAATAAATTTGAAGTATAGTATTCTAATAGCATGAATACCGTGAAAAAGATGAATGTATAGTCAGGAGGTGTGCTTGTGGCTACTTCAAGTATTTTTGCTCATGTGAAGATTACGGATCCCCAAAAGGCAGAGGCTTTTGTCAATGCACTGGAAGCATCGGAAAATGATCCGAAGGTAAAGCCTTCTGCACCCGTTATTCCGACGCTTACCGATTTGGACGCAATTCGCCGACTGATGGCAAAGAGGGCAAAGCGGAATCATGAATGATTACAGTACGGTAAACATTCTTGACATGATTGATGCTATTGGAGAGGATGCATTACATGATATTCTCTCCGATTTTTCTTGTCCTAAGAATCAGGAAATTGAGATGTTTGTCAAGAACAATGCAATAGACTTTGCCAAAAGGAAAATCTCGATTACCTATTTTGTGATCGATCATGAAAGCGGCGAGATTGTGTCAATCTTTGCACTGACGCATAAAGCACTGGATATCAACAAAGATGCTCTTTCGGCAACGTCAAAGAAAAAGTTGAGTCGTTATGCGCAATTTGATGAAAACAGTCAATCCTATACGGTGTCAGCATTTCTGATCGCGCAATTCGGCAAAAATTATGCTGTGCCGCAGCCGGAGGATTGGAACGGTATCCGTCTGATGGAGAAAGCATTTGAAACGCTTGGTAAGGTACAGCGTGAAATCGGAGGCGGTGTTGTTTATCTCGAATGTGAAGATAATGCACATTTGCTGAAGTTTTATCAGAACGAAAACAATCGGTTTCATTCTTTCAGTGAACGGTTTTCGGAAACGGATCAAACCAAATACATACAGCTGCTGCGCTTCTTTTGATTGCAGGAACTTTCTGCTTTGGTGATAGGAATTACGGTTTTGTATTTCTTATCACCAGTTTGTTTTTTTGATCAATGTTCAATGATGCCGCTTAGTACCCGAAGATGAATAATCTGTAAAAACTCGGCAGAGAACCTGCTAAAATCACAGATACCTCTTGTTTTATTGCCGGAAATTTGGTATACTGTATGTGTGTGCGCTGTATGAACATCGCGCAAAATATTACCCCATGGAGGTACGACATGCTCTTTTCGAGCCTTGAATTTCTGTTTGCCTACTTGCCGATTGTTTTACTGATCTATTTCATAGCACCGGTCAAGCTGCGCAATCTCTGGATTCTGCTGGTCAGCCTGTTTTTCTACGGCTGGGGCGAACCGGTCTATGTTTTCCTGATGATCTTTACCGTGCTCTTTGACTATGTGTGCGGTTATTTCGTCGGTAAATACAAGGATACCCACCACAAACGCGCGAAAGTCATACTGATTATCAGCGTGATTGTCAATCTCGGTCTGCTCGGGTTCTTCAAGTATTTCGATTTCTTTGCCGAAAACCTGTCCAAACTGCCGTTTATTGATATTCCGACGCTCGGCTTGACGCTGCCCATCGGTATCTCGTTTTACACATTCCAGATCATGTCGTATGTCATCGACGTGTACCGCGGAGATGCACGTGTGCAGAAGAATCCGATTGTTGTCGGTGCGTATGTATCGCTGTTCCCGCAGCTGATTGCAGGTCCGATTGTCCGCTATCAGGATGTCGATGATGCACTGCGTGAGCGTCATGAATCGGCGGCCATGTTTGCCTCCGGTATCCGTACCTTTGTTGCGGGTCTCGGTAAGAAAGTTGTGTTTGCCAATGCCGCAGGTGCGCTTTGGGATGCGGCTGCCGCAGATCCTGACCGTACCGTCATCGGTGCGTGGATCGGTTTGCTGTTCTACTGCTTCCAGATTTATTTTGACTTCTCCGGTTACTCGGATATGGCCATCGGTCTTGGTAAGATGATGGGCTTCCGCTTCCTCGAAAACTTCAACTATCCCTATATTTCCCAGAACATCACCGAATTCTGGCGCCGCTGGCATATTTCGCTCGGCACCTGGTTCCGCGAATACGTCTACATTCCGCTCGGCGGCAACCGCGGCGGCTTGTTCAAGATGTACCGCAACATTTTTGTTGTCTGGTTCTTGACCGGCTTCTGGCACGGCGCGGACTGGAACTTCATCATCTGGGGTCTGTATTACTTTGTTCTGCTCGTTGTGGAAAAGACATTCCTGCTCGAACGTATGAAGCGCTGGCCGCAGGTCTTCCGTCATATCTACACCTTGTTCTTTGTCTACTTTGGCTGGCTGATCTTCGTCTTTGACGATATGGGTGCCGGTGCATCATACCTCGGTACGATGTTCGGTGTCGGATCGGCGGGATTCATTTCGAGCTCGGATGTCTATTCACTTCTGCACAAGCTCGTATTCATTGCCATCCTTGTCATTGCGTCCCTGCCGCAGCCGCGTCAGCTGTTCTATAAGTTCTACGAAAAGTCGAAATCCTTCCGTTATATCGCGGCGGTGGGGGCTCTGCTTGTCACCGTGCTTGTGACGGCATACCTGGTCGACTCCTCGTATAACCCGTTCCTCTATTTCAGATTCTAAAGAAAGGAGATCTGCTGTAATATGGAAAACAATGAAATCATGAAAAATGAATCTGTGACGGCGGCATCTCCCGCGCCTGCAGCAAAGCCGAAAAAGAGAACGATGCAGGATGAAGCAGACGAGCTGTTTGCTCTGCAGATGCGTGTTGCGGACGGTGCAAAAGGTTCTGACCGCACCGTGATGGCGCTGTTCCTTGCGTTTATCTTTGTCCTCGGAGCACTGATCTTTATTATCCCCGATAAGGAATTTTCGGAACAGGAAAACCGCGCCCTGCAGGGACTTCCTCAGCTGCAGTCGAAGTTTGACGGCAATCTGATCGAACGGATCAAGGCAGGCAAGTTTCTTGACAAGTATTTCTCCGGCGACTTTGCCGAGGATGTCGGCGACTATTATTCCGACCAGTTCCCGGCACGCGACTTCTTTGTCGGTCTGAAGGGCGTGACGGAGATCGCTATGCTCAAGGGTGAAAACAACGATGTTGTTCTCGGAAAGGACGGTTATCTTCTGTCCCGTATGGATCACCCGGATATTGATAATGTCCTCAAAAACTACGATGCATCTGCCGCATTTGCAAATCGAATGGCAGAGGCGGGCATTCCCGTCACATTTGCCGCGGCAGGACGTGTCATTGATATTGCGGAGGATAAGCTGCCGGCGCTGTATCCGGTCGATGTTCTGCACCGTCCGTGGGATGCGCTGAATGACCATGCGGCACAAACGCATATCGCAGGCAGTGCGGATTATACCGATATGCTGTATCTTGATCTGTGCGCACCGCTCAAGGCTGCATCGGAAGCCGGTGACGATGTTATGTACCGCACCGACCATCACTGGACAACGCACGGCGCATATCTTGCTTATGTCGAGCTGATGAAGCTCTGGGGCATGGAGGCGCTGCCGGAATCCGCATTTACCGTTGAGGTCGTCTCTGACGCGTTCTACGGTACCGCATGGAGAAATGCCGGTATGAAATGGATCGAACCTGATACGATGGAATACTACCGTTATGAGGGAGACGAAGATTTCACGATGACCGTGCATGATGACGGATCTGTATTTGAAGGCTTCTATGACCGATCTTATCTGGAAAAGACCGACAAGTATTCATCCTTTATTTCCGGCAACCATGCGTATGTCACCATTGAAAAGAACGGAGATGAAAACCGTGAGCGTCTGCTGCTGGTCAAAGACTCCTTCGGTCATTCGCTGGCTCCGTTCCTTGCGTATCACTTTGACCTTGAAATCATCGATCTGCGGTATTACAAGACATCGACCTCTGCGCTTGCGCTTGAGACCGGCTGTGACCGCGTGCTTCTTATCAACAATATGGATAGTCTGACGAGCGCCGCAACACTGGGACTGCTCGGTATGGAATGATACAAATGGAACTGATGCATTCTGATGCAGCGACCGTTGCGGCGGTTTCCACCCCCTATGGCCGCGGCGGCATTGCCGTTATCCGTATTTCCGGCCCTGATGCGGTCGGTATTTCGGAAAAACTGTTTGTTCCGGGCTGCGGCGGGGTGCTTGGCGATCTTGCGCCGAACCGCATGGTCTGGGGACGGATATATTATAAGGAAGAATCGATTGACGACGGTATGGCGGTCGTTTTCCGTGCGCCGCATTCGTATACCGGAGAGGATACCGTGGAGATCTCCTGTCACGGGGGTATCTTTCTGACACAGAAGGTGCTGGAATCGGCATTTCTCTGCGGCGCTGTCCCGGCCGGCTCCGGTGAGTTTACCAAACGGGCATTTCTGAACGGAAAGCTCGGACTTTCTCAGGCGGAGGCGATCATTGACCTGATTGATGCGCGCAGCATGGAGGGGGTTCGTCTGGCGGGAGCCGGTGCTCGCGGTACACTCGGCCGTGCTGCAGAGGAAATCTATCTGCTTCTGCGTGATGCGGTGTCGAGCACTTATGCGTTTATCGACTTTCCGGACGAGGATCTGACGGATCTGTCACCGGATGAGCTGCTCGGGCGCATTGCTATGGCAGAGGAAAAACTTGATGCACTTGCGCGTTCGTATTCGGTCGGGCGGGCGATCAACGAAGGCATTCGGTGTGCAATCGTCGGCAAGCCCAATACAGGGAAATCATCGCTGCTCAATGCGTTGATGGGTGAGGATCGCGCGATCGTGACGGACATTGCCGGAACGACACGCGATGTTCTGGAGGAAACGGTCAGCATTGGCCGCATTCTTCTGCGCATTGCTGATACAGCCGGAATTCACGGTACAGAGGATCTTGTTGAGCAGCTCGGCGTGCAGCGGTCTCTGCGCGCGCTTTCTGACGCGGAGCTTATACTTGCGGTGTTCGACGGCTCAAAAATGCTCAGCGACGAAGATTTTGCGTTGGCGGAGCATCTGCGCGGTGTTTCGTGTCCGGTGGTCGCTGTCGTAAACAAGTCTGATGTCGGTACGGTGATAGATATCGGTGCGCTTGGTGTTCCGTTTACAACAGTCATTTCGGTCAGTGCTGCATCCGGTGACGGTGTAGATGTGCTTCGCACGGAGATCGAGGGGCTGTTCCTTGGCGGACAGATCGATTACAGTACTTCTGCGGTAGTGACCAATGCGCGTCAGTATGCCGCGGTTTGTACGGCGCGCGAGCATGTTGCCCGTGCGGCGGAAGCGCTGCGCGGCGGCTACACGCAGGATATCGCGGGTATGGATCTGGAACTTGCACTGTCGGCACTTGCTGAAGTGGACGGACGTGCAGTGACCGGCGATGTCGTTGATGCGATCTTCCATAATTTCTGCGTGGGAAAATGAAAAAATTGAAAATCCCTCTTGACAAAGAGGGATTTTTGTGTTATAATATTTGCCATCTACTCAATATCGTTTCTTCCGGATTCCGGATTGAGAAACAAAATCAAGAAAATTTCAAAAAAGTTTGAAAAACCTCTTGACAAAGCGAATTGAGTGTGATATAATATATAGGCTGTCGACGAGAAGTACAAACGAGTGCTTCAAATCATCAGCAGATGATCCTTGAAAATTGAACAACAGACGAAAGATTGTACGAATTAATGAGAGATGAGAAATTGTCTTTCAGGAA
>JAFTLK010000271.1 GCA_017455975.1 Clostridia bacterium
AAAGGGCGATATATAAACAAATTGCGTCGCTTGGGCGGGTTTCCCGCCCAAAAAGACACCTTCAAAGCGACCAAAGGGAGCCATCGGGCTGCGTCAGCCCGATGAAACCGATTGCAAAATGCAATTTTGCAATCGATTATATTATAATGATTGTTCAGCGGTGTCAGACCGTCAGTTTCCTGTCATGGGAGCAGCCGGTTCGGTTGCGGCGCGAATGATCGCACCGGAGGTCTGTTCCATTTCTTCCTTTGCATAGTCGAGCTTGCGGCTGATGTCGGCATACTTGGAGCTGACGGTGTCCTCAAGTGTGCGGAGTGCGGTGCGCAGCTCCTCCAGATCCATTGCAATATCTTCTCTGCAGCTGCGGCTGATTTCGCCGAGCGAGCGTCCGACATCGGCAATCAGCGTATCTGCTGCTGTCTGTGCACGGGTACGCGTTTCGGCAAGTGCGCCGTTGACCTCAGCAACCATTGCATCGGCATCGGTTTTTGCGCGGCTGAGAATATCCTCCGCCCCGGCGTTTGCCTTCAGCATGATCGCACCGATATGCGCCGACATCCGATCATATTGCTCGGCTTTCAGCTTCAGAGCTTCATATTCGGCAGTCGGGATCGGTGCGGCTTCCTCTGCGGGCGCGGCTTCGGAAAGGATCTCACATGCCGCCTCCAGTTCTTCCGCATCTTCTGCCGCACGGACCGTATCCTCCAATGCCTTCTTTTCAGCGCTGACACGGTCGAGCTCTGCCCGGAGTGCTTCCAGCTGCTCGGAAAGATCGGCATTCTGTGCACGCGTATCATCCAGCTCCTGTCTGCATGCCGCGAGTGAAGCCTCCGCTGTTGCACGGCCGGATTCCGCTGTGATGCATGCCACCTTACTGTTTTCAAGCTCGAGCGTAACCTGTCCGAGCTTCTCTGCCGTTCCGTCGAGCGCATTCTGCAGCTGTTCTGCCTTTTCCTTTGCAGTTTCCGCTTCCTCGGTCAGTGCACGCAGACCGTCCAGCTCTGCTCTCTGATGGTTGATGGTGTTCTTGAGTGTCTGTTCAATGCTGAAAAACTCCGCCTGCATGGTCTCGATGTATTCGTTGACATCGGCTTTCTGATATCCGCCGCCGAATACGGTTCTGAATTGCTTTGCTTTCTTCGTTTCGTTCATATATTCCGTTCTCGCCCGTCGGGCAAGCTCCTTTCCTGTATATCGGCACCGTTCGGTGCTGCCATATGATCTATGTACATTGTATCACGTTTCAGCCCGGAAATCAAGGGGTAATGCCGTAAAAAGCAAAAATCTCCTTTCGCCGTACCGAAGTACGGAAAAAGGAGACATCCGCTATTGCAATAGGGAAAACGCGATTCCGTGCGAGGATCAGTCGCACGGCGTTAAAATCATCTCAGATGACTCAGTTAGCTCTTTCGACCTTACCGGAACGAAGGCAACGGGAGCAAACATACACCGTCTTGGGCGTACCGCTGACGACAGCCTTAACTCTTCTGATGTTCGCTTTGAACGTTCTGTTTTCCTTGCGGTTCGAGTGAGAAACGGTGCGACCGAACGCAACGCCCTTTCCGCATACACTGCACTTTGCCATGTGACAGACACCTCCTGTGAATTACGTTTATCGTAAAATGTAATACGAACTCTTTTATTGACCCACGCAAAAACAATATCCACGTGGACACAAGTGATATTATACCATATTTCTTCGGAAATTGCAATAGTTTTTCTGAAATTTCTTGAAAAACAAGTAATTTGAAGCAGTTATTGTGCCCAGATCATCTCTGCAAGCAGTTCTGCCAGCATGGAAGCACCCATCTCAGACAGATGAACGCCATCTGCCGCCGCATCACCGCGGATCAATGCTTCATAACCGCCCTCATAGTCTTCCATGATCTGACGGAGATCGAGCATCGGAAGTGCCAGATCCTCTGCCGTTTTGCGCTGCAGCGGAACAACACTGTCGCGGATAATGTCGTTTGGAATGTTGAACAGATTGCCATCCATGGTCGGCGGTGCGGTCACGAGGATAATATCGGCATCCACAAACGCGGTCTGATACGCGGAGATCAGTCCTTTGTACTGCTCCTCAAAGATGCCTGCCGCTTCATCCCAGCCCTTGGAATCGTTGGTACCGAGCATGATGACAAGCAGATCAGGATCAAACGCCATGCTGTCCGCATAGGCTTGCTGTTCTTCGTATTTCAGATATAACGACGGGTTCAGTCCCGTGATTGATGCGCCGTTATGACCGAAGTTACCGACGGTAATTGCCTCGCCGAGCAGATTCTGCAGATAGACAGGATACGCCTGATCCGGCCATGCGTGACCGTAGGTCAGACTGTCGCCGATGCACGCAACGCGCTCATAGGTCTTTGCGGTAACGGTGAAATCAAAGCGGAACAGCTCAATGTAAACGGCATCATCCCCGCCAAGAACCCCGATCGAAATATCGGTGGAGCCTTCGCCGGCGTGCAGGGTTACGGAAATTTCGCCGTCAGCAAACACCGCCGTTGCAACCGTCGGGTCGGAGGATGTAACCTCCGTGTAGAAAAGTTCTGCGCCGTTTGCATTGATATAATCGTCAAGCTCAATGGTAAATGACGAATGCTCCGCGCCGAAATAGCCTTTTTCAATATCGGCAATCTCCGAAAGCTTGACAGGCGCGGGCTGTGTTTCTGCCGCAGGCGTTTCAGTCACGTCCGATGTACCACCGCAGGAGGAAAGAAGCAATCCTGCCATAAGAATAGCTGCAAAAATGAATGCTGTTTTTTTCATGATGAAAACTCCTTTAAAAACCAAATATGCGAGCGATCAACCTCGACGGTTTTGCCGCAAAGGTCATCAAGCGGAGACGGGGTTTTGAACGCAAAGGTCAGCTTATACGAATACAGCGCCTGATATTTGTACCCGGCGTGGCGGTCATCACGGTTGATGCCGTACTTGCCGTCGCCGAGCAGAGGATGCCCGATCGACGCAAAATGCGCGCGGATCTGGTGCGTTCGTCCCGTGACAAGATGCACCTCACAGAGCGACAGTCCGTTTTTCTCTGCCAGAACGGTGTATTCGGTGATGATTTCCTTGACCTCGCGGCTGTCGGTCGTTTTCTTCTCAAAGACCGACACCATATTGGTTGCACTGTCCTTTTTCAGATAACCGCGCAGAACCCCCTGTTTTTTGTCAAGGATGCCGTGGACGGCGCAGAGATACCGCTTGTCGATTTCGTCATTGCGGATCTTTTCGTTGATGACGCGCAGGGCCTCCGCCGTTTTTGCCGCGATGACGATACCGCCGGTGTTGCGGTCGATGCGGTTGCAGAGTGCCGGCGCGAAGGCGTGCTCCTCCTCCGGGCGGTATTCGCCTTTTTGATAGAGATACGCCTTGATGTGGTTGATGAGCGTGTTGACATCCTCGCCGTCGTCGGCATGGACGATCAGACCCGGCTTTTTGTCGCAGAGAATGATATTATCATCCTCATAGACGATATCGAGCTTCGGGGTCAGCCGCTGATATGCATTGTCGGCGGTGACTTCCTCAAAAAATTCTTCCTTGATGAACAGCTCGACCGTATCGCCCTCACAAAGCACCTGCTTCTGCTCGGCACGTTTGCGGTTGACCTTGATCTTTTTGAGCCGGATATATTTGTACATGAGTGCGGGCGGCATCGTCTTGAAGTTCTTGGATAAGAACTTGTCAAGTCTTTGTCCCGCGTCGTTTTTTCCGATGGTTAAGGTATGCAAAAGGGAAAATCCCCCTCTCGTTGAGATGGTATTATTATACCACAACGATGGGGGGATGTCAAGTTATCCGATTTGCAAATGCGTATCTGTTACACGGCGGGAGCAAGCCCCCGCCCTGCGCGTTCTACATCATATAGACATAGTCATTCAAAAATGGGTACTATCACCCCACATGCTCCGCCATCCAGATTCCGACACGGCTCTGCATGATCTCCACAGTTTCCTCGATGGTACGGATCCCGCCGTAATACGCCGAGGCTTCCTCTAAAATGATATCCATCACCGCTGTGTTG
>JAFTLK010000272.1 GCA_017455975.1 Clostridia bacterium
CTTTCTGGAGATTTCCTTGGTGATGAAGATGTACTGTGCAAGCATCGATTCAACAGGGTCCTTATTGTCGTTGTAAGCTGCGAGGAATGCAAAGTCAACGTAACGGGTGATGATGTAGGAACCGGGATACTCGGGCGTAGCTCTGAGCTTATTGAACTGGGACATGAGCGTTTCGAGCTCGGTGGAGGACCAGTTCATGTTCATCATAGCTTCCTTGTTTGCGGTCGGGTGAATCGTACCGTTACCGAGGAGTGCCGTGTATTCGTTACCGTATCTGGACTGTGCTTCGGTAGAAGTGATCCAGTCGATATACTTCCAAGCGTTTTCGGGGTTCTTTGCGTCTGCCATCATAACGAGACCGGAAATTGTTGTGGTCGCGGTGTTATTGATGGTGCCGTCTTCCTGCTCGTAACCGGGCAGCGGCATCATAGTCCAAAGACCTCTGATTTCGGTTGCGAATGCGTTCAGCTGCGTATACATGGTGTAGTCAGCGATACCGAGCGGCATTTCACCGGTTCTGAAACGGTTAGCAAAGTCGTAGGTCAGCGGGAACTTGTACTGCGTGAACATGTCACAGAGTTCCTTGAAGGTATCAAGTGCGAGGTTGGAGTCGAGGTTGATTCTCATACCGCCGTCGGCATAGAGCTCACCGTCTCTCTGATAGTAGAGGAGCGTGAAGCCTGCGAGCTTCTGCGGCATTGCGATTTCCATGTACTCGGACTGGAGAACAGGAAGGATCGCCTTGAGTTCATCCCAGGTTCTCGGAACTTCGATTTCGAGGTCAGCGAAGATATCCTGGCGATAGAAGAGCATCGAGAAGGACTGGGTTTCCGGAATCGCGTAGACACCGGCTGCATCGCCTTCGTTCTCTTCGGTTGCGGGGTTATCGGTAACGTCCAGCGTGAACGGAACGATTGCTTCTTCGGAGAATCTTGCGCAGACCTCATCGAAGGTATCGAAACCGTCGAGCTTCTGGATCGCGTTACGGATTGCGTAGTTGACAGGGTCAGAGCCGCCCATGTATGCGACGTCGGGACCGTTGCCTGCGAGGGTTGCGGGAAGCAGTGTACCTGCTGCAACGAGCTTCAGTTCAACCGGAACGCCGTAAACGGGGGTGAACATGTCGTTGATCATCTGACGGACGATCTGGGACTGGTCACGACCGGTGGTAACCCAAACAGCGATCGATTCGCCTTCGCCGTCTGCTTCAGAACCGAGGGAGTTGTAGTCGGTAAAGAAGGATGCAACGAACTGTGCCATTTCAAATCCGAATGCCTGGAATGCATTTGCGTTTGCTTTGGGCAGTTCAGCATCGGGAGACTGAACAGAGAAGAAGTCAATCTGGAGCGGCTGCTTACGTGCCGTATTCATCCAGGTACCGAGGGTACCGATGTTTGCCTTGAACTTGGACAAGTTCTTTGCGATTTCGTCTTCATCGCGGCCCATACGGTCTGCAATACGTGCGATTTCGTTCAGGGTTGCACAGTTGGAACCGCGCTCGCCTGTGATTGCTTCCAGTTCTGCGGAGAACTCATACAGATTCTTGGATTCCATAATCAGCATGTTCAGCTCATCCGGAATCAGTTCGATGAAGTTGTAGTCACGGTACTGGTCAGGTGTTGCACCGGTGATCTGCTTGATCTTCAGGTAGATCTGGTTGAGGTTGACCAGGGATGCTTCGATTCTGGAAATCAGGGTAGCCATGTTGCCGAGCACGACCTCAAAGCGGAGGGTATATTCCTTGCCTGCTTCAAAGTAGAACTGGAACTCGGTCTCACCGTCGTTGAGGGGCTTGACCTGGAATTCGTCGTCATAGTTGAATTCGAGGTTGCCTGCTTCCGCAAACGGGAGCTCACCGTTGATGTACAGCTTTCTGGAAACGAACATGTCGGGCTGCTCGGACTGCTGGAAACGCGGAACGATATAGTAAAGACCGGTCTCGTCAACAGTCAGCGTATATTCGACCCAGTCACCGACAGACTGCCATGTCGTGGTCTTACCGATCGTATTCAGACGAATCTTGGATGCGTCCTGCGGTTCGGAAATCGCAGAAGATCTGTCGTACGTCGGATATACGGTCTGTGTGGATGTTCTAACGGGGGTTTCAGCCTGGATCTTTACGGTCGCGTCACTACTCACGGCCTTATAGCCCTTGGATGCGTACTCGGCAGAAACCTCTTCGTAAGATTTCGGTGCGTCGTAAGGCTTCAGCGTAATGCTGCCGATGGCAACAGGTTCTCTCGTAGCTTCGAGCTCGAGGGTATGTGTGCCTGCGGTCAGATAATACTGGAACGGTTCATTGTAATAACCTGTTGCATCCTTAAATTCATAAGTTGCCCAATCGGGAGCTTCAACCGCCATGGGGCGAACATCGTTGCCCAGCGGATCCTGCTCGAACGCCGTATCGGATTCGCCGATATCGGACAGGTCGTCTTTCCAGATCTTCGTCATGGACAGGTATCTGGATTCCTTAAAGGGGATTTTTCCGTCAATACGGAATGCACGTTCAATATTGGATGCTTTACCGACGATCGGGTAGTAATCCATCTCGATCATGTAAAGGCCATCCGAGGGAACATCAACATTGTACACGACGGTACCGGATTCGGGCGTAAAGAGCGCCTTTTCTCCGCCGTAGGTATCAGTGCTGACTTTTGCGTCGGTCTTTTCAGTGTCGTAATCGGTGCCGGCGATGGTAATTGCATTCTTACCGAGCGCTTTTCCTTCGTGCGATGCCTTGTAATCGGCATAAGTGGTCGCGTTCAGAAGTTCCATTACTTCGCTGATGCTTTGGCCGACTCCTGCTTCATTGCCGCTGCCATCGTCCGTTTCCGCTGCTGCGGCCGTGACGGTAAATGTGCTCACGAGCATCAGGCCCGAAAGCAACAAAGCAATCGGCTTTGTCAACTTGAGATTTTTCATTTACATCTCTTCCTCCTACCAAGATTTGTTTGCTGTTGTGTAGTGACACTTTGGCTGAAACAACACGTCCGCCGTATTCCGCGTGTCCGCATTCCGTCTACATGTGCATGCACATATATAAGGAAAGAAACAGCGGAAACGAGGACGAATGGCTGACATACAAAAATCAAAGGCTGTCTGCCGGACATGGAGACGGCATAATGCCCTGAATTTTCATAGAATAATGATACCATAAACGCCGTTTCTTGTCAAGTCTGCGTTTTTGTCATTAAATCGTAAAAATTTCTTCAGAAATCGTTTTCAACTTGCCCGCGCGGCTTTCTGCGCAAGAAATCAGCGTTTTTTCATATTATTAGATTTTCATTAATTTTTCGCTTTTTGCTCTTTTGTTATTTTCCATAACATTTCATGGCCGTTTTAGCCTTATTAATCGTTGCTTTTTTGAACAAAATCGTAACACTGCATGCTTTTGTTATTCATTGTTACCCACCGGTACGGGTAAACCATCCTGATTATTTGTTTTGTACCAAAACTTTCATGTACTTTTTTCACAAATTTCAGGTCGAATTTTCTACACACTGGCATTTTGCACAAAATTTCAAAATTTCCGATTTCGGAAAATCTTAAACGGGTTTTAATTTCGGTTTCCCACAGATTCGACGATACGACCGCCGAAAAGGACATCGCCCGTCCCCTCAGGATCGTAGAAGACAGCACTCTGCCCCGGCGTGACAGCCCGCTGCGCTTCATCAAATCTGACCATGACCTGCGTACCGCTGAACGCCTCAATGACAGCGTTGGCCGGCGGTGCTGCATACCGGATCTTCACGCGCACCCGCGTTCCAACCTGCAGCTGCTCCGGAGACAGCTTCTGGAAATTCAGACTGTCCGCCACTGCACCCCGGCTGTACTCCTGACCGGACGGCGCCAGATGCACAGTATTTCTTGCAGCATCAATGCGCGTGACAAATACAGGATGACCGAGCGCGATGCCGAGTCCTTTGCGCTGCCCGACGGTATATCGGATGATACCCGCATGCCGTCCGACCACCGCTCCCGTCTCATCGACGAAGTCTCCGGGCGGAAACGGCGTATTCACATGCCGTTCAATGTAGGAGACATAGTCACCGTCCGGCAAAAAGCAGATATCCTGACTTTCCTTGGCCTCGGCTGCTGTAAAACCGAGAGTCCTTGCGTGCTCGCGCACCTCTGTCTTGTCAAGCACCGCCATTGGCAGCTGCAGCATCGACAGCATCTCCTGCGTCAGCTGCCAGAGCACATAACTCTGATCCTTCCGCCGATCCGCGCCCGCATGCACAAAGTACCGTCCGCTCGTATCATCCCGCATGATCTGCGCATAATGCCCTGTCGCGACCTGCGTTATGCCAAGCATCCGTGCCCGTTCGCACAGAAGCGCGATTTTCACATACCGATTGCACATGACGCACGGATTGGGAGTCTGTCCACTTGCATATGCATCGATGAAATACTGCTTGACATACCGATCAAAGTCTGCACGTGCGTCAATAATCTCAAGCGGAATGCCAACTTGCTGTGCCGCAAGCTGCGCCGAGGTAATATCCGTTTCATCCGACATTCTGAGCACCGCGCCGTGTACGCGGTATCCCGCTTGCTTATATCGGTATGCGGTATACGTGCTGTCAAGCCCGCCGCTCATACCGACGAGAATCGACTTTGTTTGTTCCATTACAGTTCGCTCCATTCCTTTCCATTATTATATAACATATCAGATACCCCGAAACGTACACTGTGTCTCATATAACTGTGTGACGATCCTCCGCACACCGCAGACGATCGCATCCATTTCCTCCACCGTGTTTTCAGCGCCCAGCGAAAAGCGCAGCGATGCTGTCGCCGCCGCACGGTCCCGCCCAATGGCAAGCAAAACGTGTGACGGTTCCGACACACCCGCAGTACAGGCAGATGCCGCCGAACAGCAGATGCCAAGTCGGTCAAGATGCAGAACAAGACTTTCCGCATCCAGTCCCGGAAAGGACACATTCACGTTTCCCGGCAGACGGTGATCCGTCTCTGTTGTTCCGTTGACGACACAACCCGGAATGGCACGCAGACCGTCAAACAATTGCTTCTGCAGATGCCGCAGATGATCGACAGCCGGAAGCTGTGCGGCTTCCTCGATGGCCTGTGCAAGTCCGACAATTGCCGCCGTATTTTCGGTCCCGGCACGCAGATGCATTTCCTGTCCGCCGCCGTCGAGCAAAGGCAGCAGCGGTGTTCCCTCTCGTACATAGAGAAGACCGATGCCTTTCGGTGCGCCGATCTTATGACCGGACAGCGCCAGCATATCTGCTCCGAGCGTGGGAATATCAACCGGGATTTGTCCCATGCCCTGTACCGCATCGCAGAGCAGCACGGCACCGTGTTCATGCACCGTATCCGCGATATCGGGAATCGGCTGGACAGTTCCGATCTCATTGTTGGCAAGCATGACAGCCGCCAGATGCGTATCATCACGCATTGCGGCATCCACTGCATCGGGTGTAACAATGCCCTCCGCATTAGCCGGGATCACCGAGGTCTGCATCCCCATCTGTCCGACGAAACGCATAGAATGGAGCACCGCGTGATGTTCTATTGCACTGCAGGCAATATGACCCTGTAACCGATGCGCAAATGCAGTCCCTTTGATCGCCCAGTTATCGGATTCCGTACCGCCGGAGGTAAAATAAATCTCCTTTGGCAGGCATCCGAGCACCGAAGCAATTCTGCGGCGGGCTGCCAGTATGGCACGGGAAGCGGCGCGTCCGGCACCGTATGCGGCAGATGCATTGCCGAACGCCGTGGTCAGATACGGCTCCATCGCCGCACGGACAGAATCGCTGATGCGGGTCGTCGCCGCATGATCGACATAAATAAACGGTTTTTTATCGTTCATCAGATGTTCTCCGCCGCGCGTTCTGCCGCTGCAACCGCGAGACGGTCACAGCGTTCGTTGTAAGGATGCCCGTTGTGACCGCGCACCCAGACCCATTCAATCGTATGCGGCTGCATGGCCGCGATCAGACGCTTCCAGAGATCGGCATTGGGCACAGGCGTGTTTCCGCTCTTGACCCAGTTCTTTTTGACCCAGCCGTCCAGCCACTTCTTCGTAATCGAATTGATGACATACGTGGAATCCGAGGTCAGCGTCACGGCACACGGTTCACGCAGTGCCTCAAGCCCCGAGATCACCGCCATCAGCTCCATGCGGTTATTCGTTGTCAGAACCTCGCCGCCGGAAAGCTCCTTTTCGTGTGCGCCGTAAACGAGGATCGTGCCCCAGCCGCCGCGTCCCGGATTTCCTTTGCATGCACCGTCTGTATAAATGCTGACTTTTTTCATATTGTTCCCTTTCCGCGGCATTTTCGGCCGTCTGATACAATTTTTTCGATATTTTTCGGAGGCGGTATCCGAAGCCCTTGACAAACCGCCTGTTTCATGCGATAATATATATTATATAATGAACAAAGAGAAAAGGAGAGCCTTTCCATGTCTGATTTCGTCCATGAAAAAATCGATATCCGCGGTATTCCCGTCGACAATGTCAACCTCGATGAAGCTTTTGCTGCAGTGCTTGCATTTACCAAAACCGATACCTTCCACATGATCTGCACACCCAATGCCGAGATTGTCCAGCAGTGCATCGAAAACGAAGATACCGCCGCACTGATCCGCCGCTCCGATCTGATCATTCCCGACGGTGCCGGTGTCGTTCTGGCATCGAAAATTCTCGGCACACCGCTGAAGGCAAAGACCCCCGGCTGTGAGCTTGGCGAACGCATTGCAAAGGAAGCCGGCAAACACGGTCTGCGCGTTTATTTCCTCGGCGGCAAACCGGGCATTGCAGAGCTTGCAGAGGAAAAGCTGCGCGAAAAGTATCCCGATTTCCAAACGGTCGGCACACATGACGGATACTTCAAAAAGGAAGGCGAAGAAAACGACGCTGTCATCGCCGCCGTCAACGAAGCCGCACCGGATATTCTGTTCGTCTGCCTCGGCGTTCCGGCACAGGAGAAGTGGATCGATGCCAACCGCGACCGTCTGCCGACCGTTCGTGCCGCATTGGGACTCGGCGGTTCGCTTGACAGCTACGCAGGCACGATGAAACGCGCGCCGAAGATTTTCATCCGTCTGAATCTCGAGTGGTTCTACCGCCTCTGCTGTCAGCCGTCCCGCATCGGACGCATGATGAAGCTGCCGAAGTTCGTCTTCGGTACCCTCCTCTACCGTCTGTCCGGCGGGAACAAAAAGAAATCCCGCTGAAATTCACTCAATACTATATTATACAGGAAAATCCCGCAATTTGCAACGGGTTGGACAAAATTCACATGAAAGAATCAACAAACAAAACCAATGTCATGCGTGCACTGGACAAAGCCGGTATCTCTTATACCCCGATGACGTATGAGGTCGACGAGGACAACCTCGCGGGCACACACATCGCCGAGGAAATCGGACTGCCGGGAGAGATCGTCTTCAAAACGCTCGTCGCACGCGGAGACAAAAAAGGACTTGCCGTCTTCTGTATTCCCGCACCTGCAGAGCTTGACTTAAAAGAGGCGGCACGTCTGACCGGAAACAAGAAGATCGAGATGGTTCCCGTCAAGGAGCTGCTCGGGCTGGTCGGCTATATCCGCGGTGCCTGTTCACCGATCGGCATGAAAAAGAAATTCCCGACGTTCATCGACGAGACGTGCCTGCTCCATGAAAAAATCACCATTTCCGCCGGTATCCGCGGAATCCAGCTCCTGCTCGCACCTGCGGATCTGATCGCCGTCGTCGATGCGCAGACCGCTCCGCTGACCCATACCGTCTGACAGAAAGGAATCACAACGTTGCTGCAGAAAAATCAAATTCACAAGGTCAAAATCATCGATCTCAACAACCTCGGCTTCGGCGTTGCCAAAATCGACGGCATCTCCGTGTTTGTTGCCGATACCGTGACCGGAGATGAAGCCGAAATCAAGATCATCAAAACCGCAAAAACCTACGCGGTCGGCATTTTGCTTGGACTGATCTCTCCGTCTCCGCTTCGCTGTGATGAGGACGAGGTCTGCCCTGTCACGCGAAGATGCGGCGGATGTGTTTATCAGCGTGTTTCCTACGACAAGGAACTGGAACTGAAAAAGCAGTATGTGACCTTCGCCATGAAAAAAGCGGGTGCGTTCCCGATTCAGGTAAACGACGTGCTCTCCACCCATCAGACAAGCGGTTACCGCAACAAGGCGCAGTATCCTGTCGGACGCGAAACGGCGGACGGGAAGACGCGCACCGTGATCGGCTTTTATGCCGCGAAAACGCACAACATTATTCCCGCTGACCGCTGTTCGCTGCAGCCGGAGGTGTTCTCGGAGATTGTCACATTCACCGCCGACTTCTGTGACCGATACAACATTCCTGCCTACGACGAGACGACCGGTGCGGGTCTTCTGCGGCATTTATATCTGCGCATCGGTGCATCCACCGGACAGATCATGGTCTGTCCGGTGCTCAACGGCGACTCCCTGCCGCACGCAGATGCCTTCTGTGAAGAACTGCGCACACGCTTCCCTGCCGTAGCCAGCATCCAGATCAATGTCAATCAAAAAGCCACCAATGTCATTCTCGGTGAGGACTGTCGGGTGCTTTGGGGCATGCCGTACATTGAGGATGTCCTCTGCGGACGCACGTTCCGTATTTCCCCGCTGTCGTTCTATCAGGTCAACCACGACGGTGCGGAGCTTCTTTACAACACTGCAAAATCGCTTTTACAGCTGCAGCCGGGGGAGGCACTGCTGGACCTATACTGCGGCATCGGTACCATCGGTATGTCGCTTGCTGACGATGATACGCCGCTGGTCGGCATTGAAATCGTCCCGCAGGCAATTGAAAATGCCAAAGAAAATGCCCGCCGCAACGGCATGACAAATGCGAAATTCTTCTGCGGGGATGCATCGGACGCGGGAAAGATTCTCGCGGACTGCGGCATCCGTGCCGATGCGGTTGTCGTTGACCCGCCGCGCAAGGGTCTGACGCCCGAGGTGATTTCCTACCTTGCCGAGCTGAATCCGTCGAGAATTGTGTATATTTCCTGTGACGCCGATACGCTGGCGCGGGATATCGTCCGGTTCCGGGAGGTGGGGTATGACACCGACACAGTGCAGCCGGTTGACATGTTTTCACGGACAGGGCATGTGGAATGCGTCGCATTGTTCAAACAAAACATCTGACATGAAAGGACACCGCCATGAAACTCAAATCCAACTTCAATCCTCTGACAGCAACTGCTGCCCACGAAAATACCATTCTTGCCGCGCCTGTACTCCCCGAAGGTATGCCCGCACCGTTCGATCATGCGTGGGGCTATCTGGACAAGCCGGGTGAAATGGAACGCCACCGCCACCCCAAGGAAGAAGTCTACTTTTTCTTCCGCGGAACGGGATTTGTCTTTGTGGACGGTGAAGAAATACCCGTCCAACCGGGCGACGTGGTACGGATTCCCGCAGACGCCCTCCATACCGTCATCAATCGGCAGAACGAAGCATTGCTCTGGGCGGCACTCTGGTGGACGGAAGCAAAATAAGAAAAATCGGACGGTTGCAATATGGACGAAATCAAAACCATCTATGATCGGCTGAAAACCAAATACCCCCTGACCCTCACAACAACGCTGGCACTTAATAGCGGTTATACCGTCGATGTTCCGGTCATCCGCGGCACCGCCAAAGACTGTCGGTTTGACTTATACCTGCACGAGAATCAGTTCGTGTTCTCGGTTGAAGCATTCGACAAGGTCGGCGATGACAGATACACGCACCGTCATCCCCTTGACGCAGAAGACGCAATTTGTATGATCGAACAGTGCCTGTCAGAATCCGGGATTGTCGACAGAAACGAGTTGTATCTCTCCCTCGCCGACACCGAGTGGCCGTTTACCTACACCTCCCACGACCGGATGATCGTCCGCGCCATTGTCGTGGATGACGATGGGTACTTCTATTTTGTCCGTGCAGAGCGGGATGACGATTTCGGACGTGCGACGCTGATTGAAACATCCGGCGGCGGGGTCGAAGCAGGAGAAGACCTGCAGGAAGCGATCCGCCGGGAATTAAGAGAGGAGCTTGGTGCCGAGGTGGAAATTCTCTGCAGGCTCGGTGTAGTCAGCGATTATTACAACCTCATTCACAGGCACAACATCAACAACTACTTCCTCTGCCGCGTGCTGTCGTTTGGCGAGCGGCATCTGATGCCCGACGAAATCGAGCAGTTTCACCTCTCTACGCTGAAAGTTTCCTATGCGGATGCCATCGCGGAGTATGAACGCTGTGCAAAAACACCGCTCGGACGATTGGTGGCAAACCGGGAGATGCCGATTCTGCGTCATGCAGATACGCTTCTGAGATCGTTCTCCACCTAAACACAAAGGAAAAACAATTATGAACCACGCCATTTCCGATATAAATGCTCTGCGCAATATCATTCTTGACAGTCAGCATCTGCGAACAAAAAGTACAGACAGCATTGCTCGTATTGTGTCGGATATCTGCGGTTTGCAGTATGATCCAAATCCCACCATTCATCTGAATCAATACATGATGCTGTGGAACAGAAAAAAGGATTTTGTGGCAGAACAGTTGGATATTGCGGCATACCAAACATTTCAAGTCACCGAAACATGGACATTCAAACGCAATCTGTATTTTGTTCCGCGCACGGAATATGCATTGTATCGGCACGCAGCCAAAAGCATTGTCCGGTGGGGCGAATCGGATGAAATCTGGCTCAATAGATGGGCAACACCCGAGGTTTTAACAGAAGAAAAAGTATTGAAGGAACAGCTATCGAATTGCGAGGGGCTGACGCTTACACAAATTTGGGAACGTCTGAATCTCTCCCATGAATGGCATAAATTCAGAAGAGAACATGATCCCGACTTTGACCTGCCCATATTCCGCGCCTTTTACCGCATGTGCCGCCGAGGCGATTTTTTGACCTGCGGAAGAAATCCGGGTACCTTTCAGGAACCGGTCTATATTCTCAAAGAAAAGATCGGCTTTCCCGATTGGATGAACGAACCGATTGACGAAACACAAGCCATCCAATATGTCGTTGAAAAAATGATTGCTTCGTTTGGTGTCACCGATCCCATACACATTTCTCATATTTCCGGATATAAAACAGCAGATCTGGAACCGATTTTCCACGAGCTCGAGGCCGAAGAGCGGATTGTACAGCTGCCTTACAAAATCGCCCGCAGACAATACTATATCCACACATCCGCACTTCATCGGATGCAGAAGAACCTGGCGGTTCCCTCCGGCGAGGTTCGGCTGATATCACCGATGGATACCATCGTACGCGATAAGGTGTGGCTGGAAACCTTTTTCGATTATTCCTTTACCTTTGAATATTTTAAGAAAAAAGGCATGAAATGGCCACTTTCCATTCTCGTCGGCAACCAGTTTGTCGGATATGTCGACTGCAAAATGAACTGGAGAAACGACGAGTTCGTCATCAAGGAACGCAATATTTTTCATCCCGATTACCGTAACTGTCACGCAATCGACCATGCAATTGAATCGCTTGCTGAATTTCATGGAGCAAAATCGCTCAAGGATCAATCACAGCTATCCGGATGACATCAGAAAGGATATCGAATATGACCGAATCAACCATCTTCTGCTACATCCATACCCATCTCCCCCCTGACGAGCAGGAACGTGCCAATGCCTTTGTCCGCTTTCTTCTTTCCAACAACCTTCATTTCCGCCGTGATACATCCCCCTACTGGCGTGATAAGCGCTATTACTGGGTCATGGACGGCACAGAATGTGTCTGCTTCATCGCCATCGCCGATCCAGACGAGCCGGAAAACCGGTTTACCGTCTGGTCGGATGACATGGGAGATGAGGCATTGAACACCGCAGTGGATGACCGGGTACGTACCCTTGCGTGGCAGCACGTTGACCATTGCGGTCGGTGCGGCTCCTGCGGCGGCGGCCGTCATAAGGTGATCTTCGGCCGC
>JAFTLK010000273.1 GCA_017455975.1 Clostridia bacterium
CAACGTTACCCTGCTTAAGAGAAAGTGTTTTTGTTATAGCAGCGGTAAGAGTGGTTTTACCATGGTCAACGTGACCGATGGTACCAATGTTTACATGGGGCTTTGTTCTTTCAAATTTTGCCTTTGCCATTGTGGTATTCCTCCTCTGAGTAAATAATAATTATTTTTTAATTTGCTTTTTTATATTGCGGGCTGAACCAACCGATATCGATTAGTTTGCCTTTGCGCGCTTGGTGATGATTTCTTCCTGGATATTCTTCGGAACTTCTGCGAAGTGGCTGGGTTCCATAGAATACTGTGCACGCCCCTGGGACTTGGAACGCAGGTCGGTTGCATAACCGAACATTTCAGACAGCGGAACGAAGGAAAGGATTTCGGTCGTGCCGTTGCCGGGCGTCATGGACTGGATTGCGCCGCGGCGGGAGTTGAGGTCGCCGATGACGTCGCCCATGTAATCGTCGGGCGTGATGGTCGTAACTCTCATAATCGGTTCGGTGAGGACAGGGTCTGCCTGCTTCATAGCTTCCTTGAATGCCATGGAACCGCAGATCTTGAACGCCATTTCCGAGGAGTCGACTTCGTGGTAAGAACCGTCGTACAGAGTGACCTTGACGTCGACTACATTGTAGCCTGCGAGGACACCCGTTTCCATTGCACCCTGAATACCGGTGTTGGTGGGTTCAATGTATTCCTTCGGAACAGAACCGCCGGTAACTGCATTGATAAATTCGTAGCCCTTGCCGGGTTCGTTCGGTTCGAGGATGATCTTGACGTGTGCGTACTGACCGGAACCACCGGACTGCTTCTTGTACTTGCATTCGTGATCGACCTTGCGGCGGATCGTTTCCTTGTAAGCAACCTGAGGCTTACCGATGTTTGCTTCGACCTTGAATTCGCGGAGCAGACGGTCAATGATGATCTCGAGGTGCAGCTCACCCATACCGGCGATGATGGTCTGACCGGTTTCTTCGTCCGTGTAGGTACGGAAGGTCGGGTCTTCTTCAGCCAGCTTTGCGAGTGCGATACCCATCTTTTCCTGACCTGCCTTGGTCTTGGGCTCTACAGCCTGACGGATAACAGGTTCCGGGAATTCCATGGATTCGAGAATGACGGGATGCTTGTCATCGCAGAAAGTATCACCGGTGGTGGTGAACTTGGTGGAAACGACTGCTGCGATATCACCGGAGTAGATCTCATCGATATCGGATCTGTCGTTTGCATGCATCTGCATGACACGGCCGAAACGTTCGTACTTACCCTTGGAGGAGTTGAATACGTTCGTACCGGTGGTGATATGACCGGAGTATACGCGGAAGAAGCAGAGCTTACCAACGTACGGGTCGGTCATGATCTTGAACGCGAGAGCGGAGAACGGCTCTTCATCGGAGCTCTTTCTTTCGCACTCTTCGTTGGTGTCCGCATCGATACCCTTGATTGCAGGGACATCGGTCGGAGCGGGCATATAGTCGATAACTGCGTCAAGCAGCTTCTGAACGCCCTTATTCTTATAAGACGTACCGCAGACAACGGGAACGATCTTATTTGCAATGGTAGCCTTGCGGAGTGCTTCCTTCAGCTCATCAACGCTGATTTCTTCACCTTCGCAGTACTTGTTGAACAGGTCTTCGTCGGTTTCGCAGATGGATTCGACCATATTGTTATGGTATTCCTCTGCCTTTTCCATCATATCTTCCGGAATTTCTTCGACGCGCATGTCCTTACCGAGGTCGTCGTAGTAAACGTCAGCCTGCATGGACATCAGGTCGATCACACCGCGGAAGGTCTGTTCTGCACCGATGGGCAGCTGAATCGGGACTGCATTTGCATGGAGTCTTTCCTTCAGCATACCGACACAGCGGTAGAAGTCTGCACCGTTGATATCCATCTTGTTGACATAGACCATACGCGGAACCTGATACTTGTCAGCCTGTCTCCAGACGGTTTCAGACTGCGGTTCAACGCCGCCCTTTGCGCACAGGACGGTGACAGCACCGTCAAGGACACGCAGGGAACGTTCTACTTCGACGGTAAAGTCGACGTGACCGGGGGTGTCAATGATGTTAATACGGTGAACATACTTCTTGAAGTTGGGGTCATCATGGTACTTGGAATGTGCCCAGTAGCAGGTGGTTGCGGCAGACGTAATGGTGATACCGCGTTCCTGTTCCTGAACCATCCAGTCCATTGTAGCGGAACCTTCGTGGGTTTCGCCGATCTTGTGAGTCTTACCCGTATAGAACAGAATTCTTTCTGTCGTCGTGGTCTTACCGGCGTCGATGTGCGCCATAATACCAATGTTTCGGGTCCGCTCAAGGGGATATTCTCTCGGCATGGATAACTCCTTCGATTAATATCTGTAATGTGCAAAAGCCTTGTTTGCTTCTGCCATTCTGTGCATTTCTTCCTTCTTCTTCACTGCACCGCCAACGCTGTTGATCGCATCGAGAATTTCGTTTGCGAGTCTTTCAGCCATTGTGCGTTCGCTGCGCTGTCTGGAATAAACGGTGATCCAACGCAGACCAAGGGTCTGGCGTCTTTCCGCTCTGACTTCCATCGGAACCTGGTAAGTGGAACCGCCGACACGGCGAGCCTTACACTCCAGAACGGGCATGATGTTTTCGAGTGCTTCCTGGAATGCTTCCAGAGCGGGCTTCTCGAGCTTTGCTTCGACGATAGCGAATGCGTCGTATACGATTTTCTGAGCAACGCCCTTCTTACCATCGTACATAATGTTGTTGATCAGCTTGGTAACAAGCTTGGAATTGTACATAGGATCCGGCAGGACATCTCTCTTGGAAATTTGACCTCTTCTCGGCACTGTACTTCCCTCCTTCATTATAATCATGAAATCACAGGTACTCGAAAGTATTTCTTTCGTAAATGCAAATCAAACCCAAGGCAAAGTCATTGTTGTATATATAAACAGTTGTTTATTCAAAAACAAGCTTCCTTATGATTAAATTGGCATAACGTCAGTCTAATACTGGAATAACCTTTTTCGGTTGTGCTGTGTCGCGGTTATCCGCACCGCACAGCGCGGTTTTCGGACTTAATGTCCCAAGCCTTACGCCTTCTTAGCCTTCGGCTTCTTTGCACCGTACTTGGAACGGCTCTGGTTACGGTTTGCAACACCCTGGGTATCGAGCGTACCGCGGATGATGTGGTAACGTACACCAGGCAGGTCACGGACACGGCCGCCGCGGATCAGAACAACAGAGTGTTCCTGGAGGTTATGTCCGATACCGGGGATATAGGACGTAGCTTCCAGACCGTTGGTCAGGCGGACACGGGCGATCTTACGAAGAGCAGAGTTCGGCTTCTTCGGGGTCGTTGTGGTAACTTTTGTGCATACACCACGCTTCTGAGGAGAAGCAAGTTCCTTGGTTTCCTTGGTGAGAGTGTTGTAGTTCGCTCTCAGAACGGGAGACTTGGGCTTGTACTCCTTAGCCTTGCGTTCGTTTCTCACGAGCTGGTTAAAGGTTGGCATATCGCACCTCCTTTTCTTGTATTTTGAATTTGTTTATATATACAACCGAACACGGTCGGAGATGCGGGAAACCGCGTCCGGTGGCCGGGATCGGGAGTATCCATGGTTTTCTGCGTGCGGCTCTTCTGCCTCTTACTTAAATTATACACCCAGATATTTATATTATAACACTACGCCGTGTGTTTGTCAACCGTTTCCGCCAAACCTGCGCATTTTCTATGTTTTGCACAAAACGCAGACAGCGCAATCAGCCTGCTTCCGTCAATTTATGATTTTAAGAACGGATGACGCTTTTCGGCCTCCTGTTTTTCGCGCATGGCAAGGTATTCCTCGCGCAGGATCGCACATGCAGATACCGTGCGGTAGTCGCCTTTGATGTAAACGGCACGCCGGAATGTCCCCTCAAATGACATACCAACCTTTTCCATGACACGGCGGGATGGCGTGTTCCCTTCCATGTACCGTGCAGTGATGCGATGCAGATTCAGCCGCAGAAAGCCGAACTTCAGCACCTCCATGACCGCCTCCGGCATCAGACCCTGTCCGCGGAAGTCGGGGTTAATGACATAGCCGATCTCACCTGCGTTGTTGTCGTCGTCAAACGAGGTAAACCCGCAGGTACCGATCATACGGCCGGTAGCCTTATGCACGACCGCCCAGTCATAGAACTCACCGTCCTCGTACTGCTTCTGTACATACTGCAGATAATCGCGCGTGTATGCGCTGTCCGGATGGCACTCCCACGTCAGATACGTCGTCACGTCGGCGCGTCGGGCATAATCGAACATGTCCTCCGC
>JAFTLK010000274.1 GCA_017455975.1 Clostridia bacterium
TATGCTTTTTTCATCCACCGAATTTCTTTTTGCGTTTCTGCCGCTGACGCTGGTGCTGTATTATCTGTGCACCTTTTCCCGGCATTTGCAGAATTTCATTCTGCTGGCAGCATCGCTGTTCTTTTACGCATGGGGCGAGCGGTATTTCGTCTATGTGATGCTTGCCTCGATTTTCTGCAACTACATCGTCGGTCTCACCGTCGGATACGGCAAAGCCCATGCGCGGCCGCGCCTGTCCACATTCGCCCTTGTCATCGGCGTGGCATGCAATCTGGGACTATTGTTCGTTTTCAAATATCTGACCTTTGTGCTTGGTTCGGTCAATGCCGTTCTGCCGCTGCCCTTTGCCGTCCCACAGATCGCACTGCCCATCGGAATTTCGTTCTTTACGTTCCAATCGATGTCCTATATCATCGATGTATACCGCGGACACGCGGACACGCAGAAAAATCCGCTGGATCTGGCGCTTTACGTCGCACTGTTCCCGCAGCTGATTGCAGGTCCTATCGTCCGCTATCAGACGGTCGCAGAACAGATCCGCCATCGCCGCGAATCATGGGCAATGTTCCATCCGGGCTTCTGTCGGTTTCTCGTCGGTCTGTTCAAAAAGGTTCTGATCTCCAATCAGATGGGGCTGGTCGCCGACAAGGCGTTTTCGATGAACGCGGACGGAACACTCGGCTGTGCAATGGCATGGCTCGGTGCGGTATCGTATGCTCTGCAGATCTACTATGACTTCTCCGGCTATTCCGACATGGCAATCGGACTCGGAAGAATGTTCGGCTTTACCTTCGAGGAAAATTTCAATTATCCCTATATCTCCTGCTCCGTCACCGAATTCTGGCGGCGCTGGCATATCTCCCTCGGCACATGGTTCCGCGACTATGTCTATTTTCCGCTCGGCGGCTCGCGCGTATCCTCCCGTGTACGTCTGGTATTGAATCTGGCCGTCGTCTGGATTCTGACCGGCATCTGGCACGGTGCGGCATGGAATTTCCTGCTTTGGGGCGTGTGGTTCTTCCTTCTGCTGACCGTGGAAAAGCTGTTCTTTGCAAAGCAGATCAAGGAAACCGATTCCCTGCCCTTTTTCAAAAAGCTGCCCGGCTGGCTGTATGCCATGACCGCGGTTCTGTTCGGGTGGGTTCTGTTCCGTGCGGAAACACTGCCGCTGGTTGGCGCATACATCGGCACCATGTTCGGCGGTGGTGTGCACGGGGATACTACGGCGCTGCTGTTTGTGACCCAGAAAGCGGTCTTCTATGCTGCGGCGATTGTCTTCTCCGCACCCGTTGTTCCGTATCTGCGCGGCAAGCTGGACAAGCTCCGCACACAGCCGCAAACTGCCATTCTGCCCATGCTCTGTGATGCGGCATATCCCGCTGTCATGGTCCTTCTGTTCCTCGGCTGCACGGCATACCTGCTCAAGAGCAATTACAATCCCTTCATTTATTTTAATTTCTGATATGACACTTACCGAACTTGCAAAAAAGACAAAAACATGGTCGTCCGCCATCACCGCCGCGGGACTTCTCATCTTTCTCGCCGCGGTCGGCATTCTGACGACCACGAAAAATCATACCTTCCTTTTCTCGCCGGAGCCGGATGCGGAAACCGGTCTGACCCCGACAGCAAAGGAACGGATCACACAGAGCTTTGACGACAGAATTGTCGGCTTCGACCGCTTTCTGTCGGTGTACGGCATCACGCAGACGCTGCTCGGCACATCGGTTTATGATGATGCCGGCTATACCTATCTGATCCGCGATACGACCGATCATCTGCATTTCCATACATCGGCGGCAGATGCACAGCCGTATGCCGATGCGGTCGCAGCACTGCAGTCCGATCTTTCCGCCGCTGACATTCCGTTTCTGTATCTGCAGGCGCCGACCAAGGAGATCCCAGGCAGTACCGATTATCCCCCCGGTATTTCCTATGTCACCCACGAAAACGCTGCCGCCATGCGTGAAGCACTGCGAGCACACGGCGTGGATGTGCTGTCGTTCTATGAAGCATTTACAGAACAGGGACTTGCGCCCGAAACACAGTTCTACCGCACCGACCACCACTGGACGACCGAGACGGCATTTGAAGCATTCCGTACAACACTCCCGTATCTCAACGAACGCTTCGGCTGGTCGCTGGATCTGTCGCTGACCGATGCGTCAAACTGGACCTCCCTTTATCAGCCGCAGACATTTTTGGGCTCGATCGGACGGCGCATCGGCGCGGAGCTTGCCGGACTTGACGATTATACCTATCTGGAGCCTGCATTTGAGACGGAATATCAGGTCTATTACCCGCCGTCCTCGACCGAGGTTCCATACTGGACAGGCTCGTTCCATCATACGATGGTACGCGATTCGCTTCTGTATTCGGAGGATGTCACAGCCAACCGTTATGCGTCGTATTTCCAGTACGACTACGGCGAGTTGATCATCGAAAACATGCGCGCGGACAACGATCTGCACATCACGGTTATCAAGGATTCGTTTGCGCTGCCGTTCACCGCGTTTTTGTCAACGGCTGTGCATAAGATCGATATGATCGACCTGCGCGAGTTTGACGGCTCGGTCACAGAGCATCTTTTGAGCACCTCCCCCGACCTTGTCATCATGCTGTACGGCAACGGCAGCTTCAGCGATGTCATGTATCAATTTTGGGATTGATGCAGATGATTGTATTTTCGCGTAGGGCGGGGGCTTGCTCCCGCGTTGTGGGTGAACGACATACCGTTTCTGTATATCGTTTGTTGGAATATGCATATATTCTATTATTATCTTCTAATTATCATGTTTCGGCGGGAGCAAGCCCCGAAGCACACCTGCTTCTCCCTACGCGGATTTTGAAACGCCTGCGTATCCCAAAATTCTATCCCTCTCAACTAAAAAATCCTTTTCCGGCGTATCCAATACACCAAGGAAAAGGATTTCTTTTATTCACCGCAAAATACCGAACATAACCGTCAATACTGCATAAATGACCGGCTGATGCGCCATGTATATGGGCAGCGTATGCCGTCCGATGAACCCAAGCACGGGAATGTTTGGCTTTGCAAACACGAAGAGCCACCCGCGTCTGTCAAAGATGCGGTACAGAAACCAGCCTGTGACGTAGAGGAAAAACCACGGCAGCAGCGGAAAGTAGTCTGTCGAGTAAAAAGCGGGTCCCGGAAAGCCAAACA
>JAFTLK010000275.1 GCA_017455975.1 Clostridia bacterium
AATTGGTCATCGGTATACTTTGCGGAGAAGCCGGGGTTGGAGGTCGGGTCGATCTTACGAACCTTAATGCGGTTGGAATAAGAGGAATAGCGGTTCAGCATTTCTTCAATGTTGACGTCCTCCGTACCGTTCTGAACGATGTAGTACATCGTCACGTCTTCCGCCAGACCTTCCACGATCTGTACCGTGGAGTTGGTCAGCGTGTACAGCTTCAGCGAGCTGGTATCGAACTTGGTTACAGTGGCAGGCAGTTCACCCACCATCAGATTTACGACAATCACAAAGGCGATGACAACGAGCGTCAGAAACGCGCTGTACGCACCCATTTTGGTTGTCTTGAGATTGGTCTGTTTGGTATTGTTGCTCATAATCGTTTGAGTACCGTCCTTTCTCTGTTCTAATCAGGACCAGCGGCGCTTCTCAACCGACTGTACGGTCGCAAACACGAACAGAACGATCAGAGAAACGTAGTAAACAACGCTCGTGAGGTCGAACAGACCGGTGGTGAACGTCGAGAAGCGGTCAAAGACAGACAGCCAGTTGAGGACATTGGCAAACAAGCCGTCAAAGATGGAAGAATTGATGAAATAGATACCGGCGAGAATAAACGCACCGGCTGCGGCCGTAATACCGGCAACGGTGGAGTTCTTGGTCAGCGAGTAAACAACGCCGGCAAAGATCAGAACGACAATGGCAAATGCAACGAGGGATGCCATTGCACCTGCGGGAATCAGGGACGCGATCGCGCTCATCAGATACATCGCAAAGATGACACCGAACGAGGTGACAGCCGCGATGACCTGGCTTTCGGTCAGAGAGCTCATGAACATACCGACCGCGATCAGAGATGCACCGAGCAGCGTAAAGCCGAGCAGCGCACCGTAGGCTGTTCCGAGATAGACCGTTCCGAAAATAGAGAGGATCAGCGGGTACAGCGAAATGATGCCGACGGGAATCAGGAACACTGTAAACATCGCAAGATACTTTGCCAGAACGACCTGTGTAACACTGACAGGCAGCGAATACAGAAGCTGGTCGGTCTTGGAGTGACGTTCCTCGGCAACCGAGCGCATCGTCAGAATCGGCACGATCAGAAGGAATACGATCGTGATATTGGACAGCACGTTTTCAAAAGACGGGTAGGTGGAGATCAGATTGATCAGTGTGGTAAAGATACCGGTGATCGCCAGCATGAAGCCGATAAAGATGTAGCCCGTCATGTTGATGAAATAGTTTTTCAGTTCTTTTTTATAAATTGCAAACATGAGTATCGCTCACATCCTTTCACTTACGAAAACATCGGCTTGTATTCGCCGTCATCATCGTCATCGTCATCGTCCTCTGCGTCCTCGTCGTCCGCATCGTCCGTATCATCTTCATCCTCGTCGTCATCGTCATCATCGTCGAGCTTATCGGCTGCGAATGCGTTTTCACGCGCTTCGATCGCCGCTTCTTCCTGCGCAATCGCATATTCCTCGTCGTCCTCGGTGGTCAGCTTCAGGAAGACGTCTTCCAGGCCGATCGCTTCCGTGACCATCTTCAGAATGACGCAGTGTTCCTCAACAAAGGTGTTGAACGCAAGCTCACGCAGGTCTGCCGAGCGGTCGGTTTCGATATCGATGTTGTAGATCTCCGCACTGTGCTCCTCGGGGTTTTCCTCGTAGGTGATGGTTTTTGCATGATTCGCAAGCGTATTGATCGCCATGCGGATGCGGTTGACATCACCCTTGACGGTCATATGGAGAATGTTGGAGCCGACAAGGTAGGTCGACAGATTTTCGATTGTATCGGACGCGATCAGTCTGCCGTGCGCGATGATCATGACATAGTTGCAGACTGCAGCAACCTCGGTCAGAATGTGGCTGGACAGAATGACGGTATGATCCTCGGCAAGCGAACGGATCAGATCGCGAATCTCAATGATCTGGATCGGGTCAAGACCGACGGTCGGTTCGTCGAGAATGATGATCTCGGGTGAGCCGAGCATGGCCTGTGCGATACCGACACGCTGTTTATAACCTTTGGACAGGTTCTTGATCAGACGGTTCTGTACGCCCATGATCTGCGTCTTTTCCATTGCATAATTGATCTGATATTCGCGGTCGGTGCGCTCAATGCCCTTGGCCTGCGCAACGAACGTCAGATATTCGCGCGGCGTCATGTCCATATACAGCGGCGGCTGCTCCGGCAGATAACCGATGCACTTCTTCGCCTCGACCGGATCCTCAAAAATGTCGTGGCCGTTGATGACGACCGTACCGGAGGTTGCGGCAAGACAGCCGGTGATGATATTCATCGTTGTGGATTTACCCGCACCGTTCGGTCCGAGAAATCCGTAGATCTTCCCTTTTTCGACGGTAAAGCTCAGATCATTGACAGCAAGATTGTCGCCGTACCGTTTTGTCAGATTTTTTACTTCAATCAAGGTTTTGTCCTCCCATAAAGCGGATCCCGGTCAAAAAACGTGGGCATCCACCCGATTATTTGCATTGCGGCAAAAAGCACACTGCCGTCGGAACATCCGCTGCATGCAGACACTTTTGCCATTTTACATAGTATACTCCAAAATTGTGACAGTTTTGTGACGGCTTTCTTTCGCTAACTGAAAAATCGAGCAAAATACGCACAAAAATGCGCATCCGATAAAAAAGAATTGACAATCCCCTGTGTTTGTGGTATAATATATAGGATTCATGGACGGGTCATTAGCTCAGTTGGTCAGAGCTACCGGCTCATAACCGGTTGGTCCTGGGTTCAAGTCCCCGATGACCCACCAGAGGGCTGCTGTAAGATGTATGCTTGCGGCAGCTCTTTTCTTTTGAAATTTTTTTATAAATCTCTTGCAATTCTTCCCATTTCATGATACAATAAAATCAAATCGGACGGATGGTAAATTCCGCCCCAATATCACAAACCGAAAGGAAACAAGATTATGGACAAGAAATTAAGAATCGGTATCATCGGCTGCGGCGGTATCGCACACGCACACATGAGAGCATACCTGGAGATTCCCGAAGTGGAAATCGTCGGCGGCGCAGATATCGTTCCCGGCAAGGCAAGAAAGTTCCTCGATGAATTCGGTCTGACCGATGCAAAGGCATTTGACTGTGCGACCGACCTGCTCAAGTGCGAACTCGATGCAGTTTCTGTTTGTACCTACAACTCCCAGCATGCTGTCTGTGCAGTGGAAGCGCTGGAAGCAGGCTGCCACGTTCTGCTTGAAAAGCCCATGTGTCTGAACATGAAGGAAGCTGCTGAAATCTATGCCGCTGAAAAGAAGTCCGGCAAGATTCTGACCATCGGTTTCCAGCCCAGATACGGCGCAAACTTCCAGCAGGTCAAGGAAATCATCTCCTCCGGCACGCTCGGTGATGTCTACTACGTCCAGACCGGCGGCGGCAGAAGACGCGGTATCCCCGGCGGTACCTTCATCGAAAAGGAAACCGCAGGTGTCGGCGCGCTCGCGGATATCGGCTGCTACGCGCTCGACTTCGCGATGAACTCCATCGGCTATCCGAAGCCTCTCACCGTTTCCGCGGTTGCATACGATCATTTCGGTAAGAATCCGAAGTACTACGGCGACGCAGAACGCTTCTCCGTTGACGACTTCTCCGCAGCATTCGTCCGTCTGGAAGGCGGCATCACGCTCGACTTCCGTATGAGCTGGGCAATGCATATGGATACCACCGGTGACTTCCTGTTCCTCGGTAAGGACGCAGGTCTGAAGGTCAAGCAGCCCAACCTCGAGCTGTGGGGCGGTGCTTGGGACGGTGCGGTCGGTCAGATCACGCTGTACCACGATATGTGCGGCAAGCCTACCTCCACGATTATCCCGACCGGCAACGACGTCAAGTCCAACCTGTTCTACTGCAAGGTCAAGGCATTTACCGATGCGGTTATCAACGGCGGCACGGCTCCGATCCCGACCTCCCAGATCCTCTACAATCAGGCGATCATCGACGGTATTATCCGCTCTGTTGCCTGCGGACATGAAGTTGAGACGGATCTTGCGTTCCTCGACAAGTAATTTTCAAGACCCATACGATATCCGCGGTGCTTTGGTGCTGCGGATATTTTTCTATAAATGTATTGAAATTTGCCGCATTTCATGTTATAATTAAATTAATATTATGATGTAGAGAGGAGCGGCACCTCATGAAACGGATTTCCACCCAAGTCTTTGTCTTATGTGTGCTTTTGACCGTGTTTGCATACCTGTTTTGCGGATGCAATACGGAAGATCGGGAAGGGACATACGATACAGCTGCAGTTCTGACCGATACCTGCGGTGAGACACGGCGATATCAAACGCCGTATGGCGGTATGCTGACACCAATAGACCTCGGCGGTGACAGCGTGGTGTCGGGTATCTCGGCGGTTAATGTGACGGATGACGGTTCTTTTCTGTCCCATGCGGTCGGCGGGCGATATGCCGTGACTCGATTGTCATCAGACGGCACGGTGCAGGAAACCTGGATTGCGCCGGAGATCGGTGTTTTGCTTCACCGCGCAGCATTGCTGTCTGACGGCACTTGGCTGCTTTTGCAAAACGGTGCGGTGGACGGTGCGGCGATGCTGTACCGGGCGGATGGGAATGGCACGATTCTGTCCGAGATTGCATTTCCGGGACAGACCTCCCATACCCTCACGCTCGCCTGTTTTGATGACCAATCGCTGGTCTGCTGTGCCGGGAATCGCCTGTATCTGCTCGATTACAATCTGCGGATCATGCATGAGGAACACATCACTTCGGCTGTCAATCTGAAAGCGGTATTTGATGCGGACGGAGATATCATCATCACTGCCGTTCAGCCGACAAGAAATGTGCAGGATGCACCGCGCAGCTATTACCGTCTGAACCCCGAAACACTGCTGTGTGAAAAAGACGATTCCCTGCTTCCGCCCGAACCGATTGACTGCGCGGCGGATATCAAGCTCTTGGGTGACACACGGTATTATGTCGACGCACAAGGCATCTGGAATATCCGGGGTGGCGAAGCTGTACTGCTGCTCGCATGGGCACAGGCATCTCTTTCCGCAAATGACACTGCGGTCTGTGCGGTACTTGCAGATAACGCATTTCTTGTTCGGATGAGCGACCCGATGACCTCTGTGACGGAATTTGCGATCCTGCGCTGTCGTGGGAATGAAGAAACAGCAAAAACGGAAATTCGTCTCGGTCTGCTTGGAATACCGGAGAGAGAAGGTCTGTACCGCCTGATCGATGCCTGTGTCACGTCCTTCAACCGACAGAGTGACGCCTATCATATAACACTGCACAACTACGGTGATCTGGCAACGGAACTTGAACCGGACGCCGGCATCCGCGCGTATGAACGCGATATACTCGGTGATGATGCACCGGATATTACGGTTTCCTTTGCCGAACACCGTGCGCTCATCGGAAATCTTGCCGGGAAAGGCGCGTATTTCGATCTTGCGCCGTACATTGACGGTTTGCTGCCGTGTGTCACGGAATCCACATCGACTGACGGCAAACTGTATTCCGTGCCGCTTCTGATGAAGCTGTATACCCTTGCGGCAAAGGCGGAGAACAGCACGGATGCGTGGACGACCGCGCAGATGTATGCACTTGGGGATACGCTTGCAGACGGTGACATTCTGGCGGCAGTCGATGACAGAGAACGGTTCTTCCGCGCGGTTCTGGAGACATTCATGGACAGAGAGCACGGAACCTGTGCCTTTGATACCCCTGCATTTGCGCGTTTTGTCACCTTTTACGAAAACGCAGTTGATACCGTATCTGGAATCGCCGGATATTTTCCGGAGGAACGGGGCTATGTGCAGGGAGATATGTTTGTCGATGCCCTCCGGGGGAGCAGTATCCGCTTCACGGAGGTGACGGTTGACTCTGCCGCATCCTATGCCGCTCTGAAGCTGATATACGGCGAGGACGGATTTGTGTTCACAGGTTATCCGTCGGAGGACGGTTCTTCTCCGGCATGGCTGTCCTCGGAGACCGATTTGTCGGTCTGCGCAAAATCCCCTGTCCTGCGCGGCGCGGTCACGTTCATCGAATATCTTTTGTCCGATGCAGTACAGACCGCAGATCGTCTGACATCTCTTGCGTTTCCCGTTACTCAAACAGCAATGGAGATGCAGCTTTCCGAGATTTATCATTTTTTCTACGATACAATGATTCCGGTGGACGAAACGGAAAAGATCAACATCGGTTGGTTTGCTGGACTTTCTGCAGCCGAAATTCCGGACGGTATTTCGCCGGAGGACATGGTGATGCCGGGAACGGTACTTGTCACGCTGACGGAGACAGATATCGACAAGCTGCGTACGCTGCTTTATGATACACCGATGCTCACCGATGCGGATTCTACCCTGAACGCGATTCTGAACGAAGAATTATCAGCATACTTTGGCGGCGGCTGCACGTTTGAGAAACTGCAGACCAATTTACAGAGCCGCATTTCGATTTATTTACAGGAATAACGGAGGACATCATGACCTATCAAATTTTCTCCCCGAACGAATGGATTTACCCCGATACCGAAATCAAAAAACAAAACAAAGCAATCCTGCATTCCGCGCGGAATATGGATACCTGCTTTCAGATCCTGACCGATCATATCACCGCACTCGGCGACCGTGTGCGGTTGATCTCCGATCTGCCGACGGGGATCACGGTTCAGCTCGAGCAGCTGCTGCCGGCACACGTCGGTGAAAACAGCGCGGCGACCACGATGACCACCACCGACTATGAAAGTGTCAGACATTTCGTCACGCGGCAGGCACCGTTTGATGTTTATGAGGTCTGCCGTCCGCTGGATAAATCGGATGTATTGACGTGTGATGGCGGAAGATGTGCTTTCTGGGTGCGCGTCAATGTCACCTCCGACGCACCGATCGGATTACACGAGGGAACGATCACGCTGACAATCGGGGGTGATACACTGACCTTTCCCGTTTCGCTGACGGTGTACCATACCACCGTTCCGCCGCTGTCCGATGCCAATTTCCACATGGTCAACTGGATTTATTACGATCGGCTGGCGGAGCAGAATCATGTCGGGCAGTATTCCGAGGATTACGAAACCGTTCTGCGAGCGTATCTGGAAAACGAACTGGATATGCGAAACGACTATCTGATGATCCCCTCCGGCACGCCGGTGCGCGATGAGAGCGGATACGTCGTCGACTTTGACTTCTCCGGTGCCGAATTTGTCGGACGCATTGCGCTCGATATGGGCTTCAAATACATCATGGGCGGTTTTGTCGCGCGGTTCAATGTCTGGGATGAGCCGGAGCAGTTTCTGCTCTGGGACAGAGACATCGGCGTGACCACGCAGGAGGGTTAC
>JAFTLK010000276.1 GCA_017455975.1 Clostridia bacterium
GGCACCGGAGCTCTGACCGCCGACAACAACGCCGTTGTCGTAAGCACGGCGCAGGAGCTTGTCAACGCCGGTGCGGCGCCAGTGGTGCAGAAGGAACTTCAGATTGCCGCCGCAGCAGTAGATCATCGATGCACCGAGGATCGTTTTTTCAAGGAATGCGTGCGAATAGGGAACCTTGGAAAGGTACAGATGTGTGACCTCTGCAAAACCGTGACGGGCAGCCCAGTCGTTGACCTCCGACTCGTCGTTGGGATTGTCGCGTCCCGCGGTCGGAAGATAAACAAGACGCGGCGCAGTTTTATCGTCGATGAGCGAATAGATATGTGCAAGGATCGGGTCGTCCGGGTTATCCCAGAAGATACCGCCGGAGCCGAGAATGAGTTTTTTGGACATGATGAATTCTCCTTTTTTGGAAATGATGGAAAGATAGGCTTCGATGCTGTTTGGGGTATGCGCAGATGCTCCCAAGATTGTAGGGGCGAACGCGACAAAATGTCGCCACGTATCGCCCGCACAATAGCTGATTTTCCCACGATTGATATTGCATTTTTCCGGGTCTGTGCACCCACAGCGGACGCGCGATGTGCGCCCCTACAACATTGGAATGGTATTTACGCAGATCATAAACGACATTCCAACACGGCGGCACCAAGGCACCGCCCTACGCGGATTTTGAGAGCGTGCGTAAACCGCAGCAGGATCGACAGTAGGGGCGAACGCGACAAAATGTCGCCACGAATCGCCCGCACAATAGCTGATTTTCCCACGATTGATATTGCATTTTTCCGGGTCTGTGCACCCACAGCGGACGCGCGATGCGCGCCCCTACAACATTGGAATGGTATTTACGCAGATCATAAACGACATTCCGGCACGGCGGCACCAAGGCACCGCCCTACGCGGATTTTGAGAGCGTGCGTAAACCGCAGCAGGATCGACAGTGCACAATCTGCCCTTACTCCACCTCATACCGATAATAATCAGCCAGACGGCGTGCGTCGTCCTCTGTCATCACACCGTCGATCAGCAGGAAATCGTCAAGATTGACGATCAGATCGTATTTCTCGTTGGAAAACGCGCCGGTGCCGTCGTTGCCGACGGTGAAGGGCATCTCCGTGTCGCCGACATCGCGGTATTCCGGGGGAATGTCAAGGGTGAGAACGGGGCGGAAATTGTAATAGAGACGGTAGGTCATCGTTTCCTTATCGACAACGGAGATGACATGCACCCAGCCGTCATCGGCGGTGTCCTGCGGCAGTGCCGCCATGTATTCCTCCTGATCGTCTCCGATGCCGATGGAGAATACCGTATCGTTTGCGCGGAACGAAAGTCCCATGCCAAGCTCTTTGCGATTGCGCCAGAACCAGTTCTTGTTTGCCCAGACGACAACGCCCTCATCAAGCGAGCGGTCGACCTTGAGCCAGACAGCGACAGAATAGCTGCCGGTGCCGAGCGTGAGACTCGGGAACGTGACATAGCCCGTGCGGCCGAGCTCACCTCTGGCGCCGAGAATGCCCGCAGAATAGTATTTTGGCAGATTGTGCGGAATACCGATGTTTTTGCCGGTCGCGTCGGTCATCGTATTGTCGCAGAACAGGGCAAGGCGCACACGGTCTTCGTCGATATAGCGGTAGAGTCCATCTTCTGCATGTACATCCGGCGTTTCGCGCGGCGCAAATTCAACGGCTTTCGGGATAATGCGGCGGTACTGACCGTGGATCTCCGGGAATATACCGTCTGGAATCTGTGAGGAGAATGCACCCTCGTCATACGCCGGGACATCGATGCCGAGCGCGTAAAGGACAATTGCGGACAAATCACGCGTGAATGCGGGGCCGATCTCGCCGTGCGGGACATGCTTGCCGGCAGCAGCAAGTGTAATGTACTTTTCTTCGTCGGTGTAGCCGCCGTGCCCGCAGCGGATGCCGCCGTGGTCGGTGATGACGAGGAACAGTGTATCCCCGATCATGCCGAGATCGCAGTACGCATCATAGACACGACCGACGTAGTCGTCATCCAGGCGGATGGCAGCGAGATAGTCTTCCGAGCCGTATTCGCCTGCATGTCCAGCGGAATCGGGATCCTCGAGCTGAATGAACAGAAGTGTGGGACGTTCCTTGACCTTTTCCATGATGATGTCCATCATCGCGGCACTGCCGTGCGCGGTGTTGGCATCGACCCGATCTTCTTCGTTTATGAGACCGTTGATCGCGCCCCATTCGCTGCAGGAGACGATCTTCGCATCCGGCATGGCGGCGCGGACGCGCGCAAACAGTGAGGGGAGAGCGGGGTTTTCATTTTTTTTTCGGCCGAGGGTGCTGTTGGTAAAGCGGTGAACCTCGGGGGAGGCACCGAGCAGCATCGCGCACCAGTTCTGCGCGGAGATTGTCGGTGCCATCGACAGCGCATGATAGGTGACGGCGCCGTCTGCGAAAATGCGGTCCATGTTCGGTGTATCGGTGCGGAGATTGAAGTTGCCCATGCCGTCGATGCCGAAGACGACGACGTGGGAATAGGTTGATCTGTTCATGAGTTTCTCCTTTATTGGGATTGACGGCAGCGTTCCACCGCTTCATAGCCGTAATTGATGTAAAACAGAAGGTTTTCGATATACTGTTCCGTCGGACGCGGATATTCCATATAACCGGCAGACGGACAGAGGATAAAGCGTCCGCTTTTCCATCCGGCACTGACGCAGGCATCGATCAGCTCGCGGATGCGTTCTTTGGAGGAGAGAAGTATTTCCTGAATTTCGATGTTGCCTTCCCAGCCGATGCGGTTTTGGTACCGCGCAATGATGTCTTCCATGTCGATATCGCCGTTTTTGGGCGGTTCGAGCGGATTGAGGACATCGACGCCCATAGCGATGAAGCTGTCAATGAAGCGCGCGACCTTGCCGTGACTGTGAACCCAGACATGACCGCCTGCGCTGTGAACGAGATCGCAGATGGGCTTGTCAGCGTCGCGGACATAGGTTTCAAAATCGTCGGGCCGCATCAGCGGCGGCAGAAAGACCTCCGGACCGACCCAGCTGAAGATCGGCTCCTTGATGCCGAGGGACAGAATCTGCTTCGTGTGATCGATGACACGCTGACGGAAAACGGAAATCAGCTCAGCGATGCGGTCTTCTTCATCGATGGCAAAGTAAGCAAGCGTTTCCGAGCCGAGCAGACACTGCGCGCTGTAGCCGGCATGCGGGATGCCGATCATCGTGACGCCGCGGTCACCCATCCGGGCATCGGCTGTGTCAAATGCCGAGCGGTCAAAGGAGAACGGCTCATAGTCCATTGACAGATACCGGTCGATGTCCTCCGGTTCCTTTATCATGTGCTCGACGGTGTACCCGGGGTCACCGCGCAGGGAATAGCGGTCGATCATGTGAAGATCACCTTTCGGTGTATGGTATACGGTGTGCCGATCACGCCAGTCGGGATTTTTGGTATTGGTATCATAGGTTTCAATATACCGATGCGTATTGCGTCCGGCAGCCATATCAAAAGGAAATCCGGCCGTGCCGAACAGATCGGTTTTTTCTGCGGCGGCACGGTTGACGGGCAGATAAGCGGGGTGGATGTGGTATTCGGGATCGATACCCGCGCCCCAGAGTTTCAGCGCCGGGCGGTCAATTACGTCGCCGCGGAAAATACGTAAAAGCCGTTCTCGGGATGTCAGATTCATATTGCTTGCTCCTGTTGTTTTTTACATTATATCACACCGTAGGTGACTTGTCAATAATGCCTTTTCTGCAATCTCTGTTAAATATTTATCACAATCCTATGGACAAACCGATCAAAGTGTAGTATAATATCTTCGTTCAAAAGAATATTATCACTCCCCTGACATAAAGATGTTTCTGCGTGAAAGGCGTATGTGTTCCGTA
>JAFTLK010000026.1 GCA_017455975.1 Clostridia bacterium
ACCGCGGAAAAGTACAAGTGCAATGCGCTTGTCACAGGAGAGAGCCTCGGTCAGGTCGCATCGCAGACAATGGAAGCGCTCGGTGTCACCAATGTGCTGGCCGAAATGCCCGTCTTCCGTCCGTGCATCGGTATGGATAAGGAAGAAATCATTGAGATTTCCCGCAGAATTGATACGTTTGATATTTCCATCGAGCCGTTCGAGGACTGCTGTACCGTCTTTACCCCCCGTCATCCGCGCACCAAGCCCGTTTTGTGGAAGGTTGAGCGCGAGGAATCCAAGGTCGATGTCGACGCGCTGGTAGACGAAGCCTTTGAAACACTGTATACCATCAAGATCACCCGCGGCGAAGCAGAACAGGAATCCAACGATTGATTCTGCAGCTGCCGCATATCGAAGAAAGGAGTCTGACCGCAGATGCGCCGCAAACCCGTCAAACGAACGACCGCATTTCTTGATACCGTCCGTGCGCATCTCGGCGAGATCGACCGCCCACTTGCCGCGCTTGCCGTGATACTTGCTGTCATGGGCATTGTCGTCATCGCCTCCGCCGTGCACACCACGATGGAGGGATACGGCATCAAATATATCGTCATTCAGTCGGTTGCCGTTCTGCTCGGTGTCACAGGGATGCTCATTCTGTCATCGCTTGACTATGAACGGTATCTGAAAAAACTCTGTATCCCGCTGTTTTTATTGACCTGTGCGCTGCTTGCGGCAACACTGGTCATCGGTACGGGAGAAGGCTCCAACAAAAGCTGGATCCGCTTTTCGTTTCTTCCGATCGGCATTCAGCCGTCGGAGTTTGCAAAGATCTTTTTCATCTGCACCTTTTCCTATCATCTTGCCTCTGTGCGGGAGAAGCTGCACAAAATCGGGCATCTGATCGCGCTGTGTCTGCATTTCGGCATCATTTGCGGTCTGGTGCTTTTGCAGGGCGACCTCGGCTCGGCGCTTGTCTTCGTCTTTATTTTCCTGTGCATGATGTTTGCAGCCGGTGTCAAACTGCGTTATTTTCTGATTTCCGCCGCACTTGTGCTCGGTGCAAGTCCGTTTCTTTGGGAGCGTCTGTCCTACTATCAGCGTCAGCGTATTCTCGTCGGCTTCACGCCGGAGGCTGACCCGCAGGGATTTGGCTATCAGGTTCTGCGTGCCAAGGAGGCCATTTCCGGCGGAGGCTTGTGGGGCATGGGATATTTGCAGGGTACACTGTCGCAGAATCCTGCCGCCAGCGCTCTGCCCAAACGGCACACAGACATGATCTTTGCCGTTCTTGCCGAGGAATTCGGATTTGTCGGTGTCAGCATTTATCTGCTGTTGTACGTCCTGCTGGTCATCCGGATTCTGTGGGCGGCATCGAAGGCACGCGGCTACATGGGCAGTTATATCTGTATCGGAGCTGCTGCCGTCTTTATCTTCCAGGGGCTCGAAAACCTCGGTATGTGCATGGGACTGCTGCCCGTCATCGGTCTGACCCTGCCGTTTCTGTCCTACGGCGGATCGTCGGCACTCAGTTTATTTTTATTGATCGGTGTCGTTGAAAGTGTCGCGGCGCACCGTGTGAAGTATTATACCGAGCGGGATGATGTGTTGTGATGTACGTAAATCTATAAAACCAACGCTGTCGTTTTCTCTCGACGTAGGGACAGGCGTCCCCGACTGTCCCATGACGGTACAGGATATCGGGACAGTCGAGGACGCCTGTCCCTACATTAACAAAAAAACGCAATGAAAGGAGCGTTACTATGGCATACAACAAAGAACCGGACCGTCTGGCCCCGCTCAAGGATGCGCTGAAAGCACCCGGTGTCCCCGGCGGCGCATGGCTGCTGTGCGGACCGGAATCCTATCTGTCCGAATATTACCGCTCCCTGATGCGCAAAAAAGTCATTCCCGATCCGGACATGGGATTTTTTGACCACGTCCGGTTAAACGGCAGCGAAAAATCGGCAGACGGCGAGGAGAATTCCCTTGCCGCGCGGCTGTCCTCGGCAATGGAAGGTCTACCGGTTATGAACGAGGGCAAGCTGATCGAGATCGCAGAGCCGGGTTTTCCCGATATGAAAGCGGCAGAGCTGAAGGAGTTCTGCACAGCGCTGGAAGCCCTGCCCGATTATCCGTATGTCACCGTACTGATCCTGTGCGCGGAAGAAGAATTTCCGACCGACTACAATGCACAGACAAGAGGTACGGCATGGAAAGCGCTTGAAAAAGCGGGCATGCACATCATTCCCTTTCCCGCACAGACCAAGGCGAAGCTGATGCCGTGGTGCGCAAAGCATTTTGCAAGTGAAGGCATCACCGCCGCACCCAATGTCATTGACGCGATGATCGACCGTGTCGGCTGTTCGATGACCGCGCTGTCGTGTGAAATGCAGAAGCTGTGCGCATATCTGCAGGCAAACGGTCGAAATGCCGTTTCACCCGCCGACATTCCGCTGGTCTGTACCGCCACCGATACTGCCGGGGATTTTGCACTGACCAACGCTGTACGCGAACGCGATATCGGTGCACTGACCCGTGTTTATACGATTCTGAAAAACGAGAAAACAGAGGCCATGTCCCTGTTTTTCCAGATTTCCGGCGCGATCACAGAACTGTGGAAGATCAAATCGGGAATGGCAGACGGCCTTTCCCGCGAGGAACTGATACGTCTGCACGGCATGAAAGAATATCCGATGAAGCTGGCGATGCAGGGCTGTGCAAAGTATCCCGCAGAAACGCTGGACCGCCTGATGACACTGTGCTCCGAGACTGACCTTGCGCTCAAATCATCCCCGGTCGACGGCTACATCCTCGTCGAACGTCTCATCTGCGCGATGTCCGCGCGATACGAATCCGAACTCACAACAAAGGAGAAATACTGATGCTGAACCGTGAACAGATTGCCAACACCCTTTCCCGTCTGGGGCTTGAAATGCCCGAGCCGCTCCGTCCGACCAAGGATCTGCTCTTTTCCATCCAATATCAGTTTACCCAGACCGTGCCGTATGAGAACATCGACATACTGCGCGGGATTCCGCTGTCGCTGGAAGAAGAAGACCTCTACGACAAGATCGTCACCCGTCACCGCGGCGGTTACTGCTTTGAAATCAACGGCTTTCTCGGCATGCTCCTGCGCGCCATCGGTTATGACGTGACCGACTACATGGCACGCTATCTGCGCGGCGAAACCGAAATTCCGATGCGCCGCCACCGCGTCCTGATCGTCACCTGTGATGATGGCGCAAAGTACATCTGTGACGCCGGCATCGGTCAGTCTGCATTCCGTTACCCGCTGCCGTTCATCGAAGGTGTGGAGGATCACCAGTGCGGCGAGATCTATCGGCTTGACCGAGACGATTTCTACGGCTGGGTCATCTCCGATTGGCATCACGGTGCATGGCGGCGCTTCTACGGATTTACCGAGGAGCCGCAGCTGAACATCGACTATGTCATGCCGTCGTTCTGGTGCGAAAAACACCCCGATTCTCCGTTCACCTCGGCGTATATGCTGTCCATCAAAACGTCCGACGGCAGAAAGACGCTCGACGGCAATGTGTTCCGTGTATTTGCGGGAGATGAAGTGACCGAGCAGACACTCTCCGATGCAGAGATTCCGGACGTACTCGATACGGTATTCGGAATCCGGCTGTAACGATAAATGCGAATTGCAAAAAAACAGGGACTGCGGCAAGTGAGAAAACTTGTCACAGTCCCATTTCTTATAAGATGCACCGCCACCGAGTTCCAGTAAAATACGGGATGTGATTTTGCAGAGGCGGCGGGAGACAAGCCCCCGCCCTACGCGGATATTGGAAACACCAAAGATCATTTATCCGCCGCATCATGTCATATCAAAGAATGCATCAATCCCACATCCAAGCAGTTCGGCAAGTGCGGGCAGAAACGTGATGTCGGGATAACACTCCACGCGCTCCCATTTGGAAATCGCCTGTGGCGACACACCGAGCAGCCGCCCGAATGCTTCCTGCGTCAGGCGGTTTTCCCGGCGGTATTCTCTGATTTTTTCCGAAACAAGTATCTTTTTCATAATTTCCAATAGGTTTCCCGCTCGCGCGCCATGATACCGAAGGCAATCATTTCGCGGCGGATGGTACAGTGATCGTCATGAAAGCGATGAATGATGTCGTTGACCTCGGGTTCCTCGTAGGTGCGGTCCGCGTCAAAGGCTTTGGCAATTTCGCGGAGTATGATTTCCCGCTTTTTGCGCTGGGTCGGGATCTGTGTCAGCCGTCCGTACTTGAAAAAGTGGGAAAGCACTTCCTTTTGGTATTTTTCCTCATTGCTGACGGCAGGGGTATCCATTTTGATCAGCGCATACAGAGGTTTATCAAAAATCTCGCGGTTCAGCGAATAGATGATGTAAAACTGCGAGCGGGAACAGCGCACAACGCCTGCCGCCTCCAGCTTTTTGAGGTGATAGCAGACCGTCGCCGGTGTCAGCGAAAGCTCACAGGCGATTTTCTCGACATAGGAATCTTCCTGTAATAACAGATTGAGAATGGAAAGCCGCGTCTCGTCGGCGAGGAGCTTGAGCAGTTCCAGTTTTTCGTTCACAAGCTCACCCCCGACAGCTCTTCCATGCCTCGCCGAGCAGTCTGTCGGCTGTGCGGAAAAAATCCGAATCGCCGACGATCTTGCAGCCAATGATTTCTATCGAATCCAGATTCATGTTTTATTCCTCCTTTTCAAACATATCCGCATAAATATGGTTTTCCCGTCGCCATGCCTCCCACGCGGTAAACATCGCCCGTACCGCACCGAGCTTGATGTTCAGCTCAAATACCTGACGGGTATCGCCTGCCTCCTCTGCCATGGCAAGGGCGGCTTCCTGTTCTCCGAGCCACGATTGGCGCAGGTAAAGTTCTCCCTGCAGCGCGGCATGAAAGCGCGGCTTTTCCTCATCGTCAAGCGTCTGATACCGTGTTTGTATGTGCGGGAAGTTGTGCAGCTCGTTGTTCCATAACGTCTGTCGGACATGCAGTACCTTTGTCCGCTCCCAGCCGGTGTTGAACAGCAGCCCCGCATTGCCGCAGAAGGTATACATGCCGTATTCCAGCTGCACGGCTTTGCGCTCGGTCGCATTGGTTTTCGGAATGGCATCCAGACGCGCTTTACATTCTTCGCACTTCTGCCGTGTGATCGCCACAAGGGCAGCATCAATTTCAAGATCAGTCATCGTCATTACTCCTTTTCTGTGTTTTTGCTCGATACTGATATTATACACATCGAATCACTTTTTGTCAAGAGTATTTTGATGATCTTCTAATCATTCTACCAATGGTAGCAAATTACCGCAAAAAAGCCATGCCGCAAAGCATGACTTTTTTCATTGATTCCGTTTATTTCAACAGTCGTTTCTTCTGCTCTTCCGCTTCCAGAATCACGGCATCTCCGTCCCGATAACCCCATTCTTCCCGCAGGCACACGATTTTCCGCTCGACGGTTTCCACCGCTTTTGCCGTATCTCCGAGGATCTCATAAACGGTCGCAATGCCGTCGAGTTCATCGGTAAACCGCGGCTTCTGATCTTCTTCCAGCGCCCATGCCCGCTCGTAATATGCAATCGCTTTTTCGTATTCGCATTTCCTTGCGTGATACTGTGCCGTCTCAAACAGAAATCCGGGATCGTCCGCAAATTCCTGCAAAGCCTCCTCCATGATGCGGTCAGCCGATTCCGCATCATATTCGGCGAGCGCGATATGTGCACGGTAGACCGGAATCAGAAACGGTCTGTGCGCGGGCAGGGTTTTCACAATTTCCAGATAGGACCGTGCTTCTTTGGTTCTGTGATCGGCCAGCAGATTGTCAATCAGGTAGTAATACGGCAGCGGCGTTTTGGGTGTTCCAGCATCGCTGTCAATCACAGATTTATAAAAATTGATCACATCCGTGTGGTTGCAGCAGTTCCAGTCCCACGCTTCAGCACCGTTCGCCTTTTGCAAAAGCCACTGACAGTCCTTGATCTCCGGTGCCAGCAAAATTGCCTCGCGTGCGTACCTGCTGACCTTACCAAGATCGGATTCCGCGCGGTGATGGTACAGCCGTGCAAGCAAAGACAATACCCGCCGCCTGTCCTCCGCACGTTCCAGCAGCTCCGTCAGAAGATTTCTGCTTTCCTCAAAAACACTGTCCGAAAGTTCCGCTTCGATATCCAGGCGTTTTTCAATACGCTGTAATTTTTGCTCTGTCGTCAGATCAAACAGCTCATCAATGGTAACACCGAGCGCGCCCGATAACAGCGGCAGCAGCGTGATATCCGGCATGGTGATGCTGTTCTCCCACTTTGACACAGACTGCGCACTGATACCAAGACTGTCCCCAAGCTGTTCCTGTGTTAAATTCGCTTTCTGCCGTAATTGTTTGATTTTATTTCCGATGTCCATGGTGTACTCCTTTTCCTGTCATGATTTTCGGGTGTTCAAGTACTTGATGGCTTTATTATAGCATACACCACAGCGAAAAGCAATAACGCAGATTTCATGAGAACTCGCCTGTCGGGTGAAAACAACAGCACCCGCCGCAGGAAAAATCCTGTGAGGGGTGCTGAATGGGTTCATTCAATTTCAACCATCTTTGCACTGTTTGCAGACAACGTCATTTCCTTACCGCCAACCTTGCATACAATATCCTCATCAAACGCATTGATGAGAATCTGCACACGCCGTCCGTCTGCCTCCCATGCAGAGGACAGAATCTCGGGCAGGTTATGACCGAACGGAGCCACGCCGCACACAACGGGCAATCCTTCGATCATACGTCCGTTGTACAAATACGGCTTTGCTTCTTCGCGGTAGAACTTCGTCATGCGGGCGACAAACGCAAGTGCCTTTTCCTTGTCGGGCGCATGCTCAAAGTCACGGGTACCCCAGTTCTGCATCAGCGTGCCGTCCGGACACAGCACAACCGTCATGCAGTCGCCGATGGAGAACGAATAACCCATGCGGTAACGCAGGGTATCCATGCCCGTCGGAATCGGACAGCAGACCTGATTGCCCATGAAATTGCGGACATATTCGTGGTAAATGTATGCATACAGCGGAATCGGGCGACCGATGAAATAGCACAGCTCAAAGCGGTTGTCCGAGAACATCAGATTGCCGATGAACGGTTCTGCCGCGGCGGATTCGCATCCGAGCAGCGTCTTGCCTGCCGCATCGTTCCATTCTCCGAGGACATTCTGCATGTTTTCGGTCATCCACGGACCGGGAGCAGGAGCGTGTCCGTGTTCTCCCGAGTAGCAGAAATACTGTCCGCCGCCGTGGTTCTGGTCAAGGATCTGCGCGTAGTCGACCTTCGAGGTCAGAAGCGGCAGGTAGGCATCGGCAAGGATCGAGCGACCGAGTTCGGATGCCGGGCAGATGTCGTAGCCGGAGCGCTGACCGGTACAGATCTTGGAGATCCAGACCTCCCCGTTCGGTGCGGCACACATCGCGGCTTCCAGCCCGTCCTTTTCATACGTTTCGGCGCAGTTGTAGTCGATCAGATTGGAGTTGATCGTATAGCCAAAACCGGAGCAGTAGACACCGAGCATATGTCCGCGTGCGTGCAGGGCTTCAAGGTATTCGTCAAAGTTGTCGGGATCACCGAACGGCGGCCATACATACGGCGGTGCCCACGGCGCGGTTCCCTCCCAGTGCATCAGAAGCACGAGCAGACGTGCGTCGGTCTTCTCGGCAATTTCATCGATCAGCGGAAGACCGTTGGTGTACGGATACAGACCATTGGGGTTCATCGGGATGTCCATATCGTGGATGCCGCGGACGGGGTAGGAGATGACAAACGGGTTGTCCTCGTACCAGTCGGGCAGATTTTTGTTGTCGGCAATCTTGGTCAGACGACGGGGCAGGTTTTCTTCAAACCAGGTCCGGTATTCCTCCGCCGCCGCTTCCCAGCCGCCGGTAACAGCTTTGATGACAAGCGGGAACCCTGCGTCATAGTCAGCGCCGTAATCGACACCGCAGTAATAGCGGAAAATCATCTCAATTCCGTCACCGGCTGTTTTGAAGTCAACGCCCTTGACGCCGCGCGCCAGGTCATGCGCACCGAAATACAGCGCCGCTCTGCCACCCTTACCCTGATAGAGATACGCCATCATCTGCGCAAAGACCATGTTCGGGAAAATCGGATAACAGCCCATCGACGGGTACTGCGGATTGTGGTCGGTCAGCCAGGAGGACTCGCGCATCTGCATCGAGTCGACAATCGCACCCTCGTTGAACGGATAGAGCACCTCGCCATCCAGCGCACCGCCCTCGCCGCGCAGTGCCGGCAGGATCAGCGGCAGTACCTCGATCCACTCGATCATGTTCTGCATGTGATTTTCAGCGGAAACCGATGTGTGCAGTGCACCGTCCTCAATCGTCAGCGCAAGCGTCACGGTGATGCCGGATGCCGCGCCGGGGAATCCGGTATAGGACAGCGTCCGTGCGATGTCCGAGGCGGTTTCACCGCAGAGCTGTCCCTGCGTCGAGAGAAATTCTTCGGTGGTGCTGTCGGGAAGACGGATACAGACGCGGAACAGCGGAGATTCCGCCGCAAGCAATGCATCGTCACCGACGGTCAGAGAGGTAATACAGCCGCGGGATGCGTCAACGGTCAGTGTCGTATCGGAAAAGCATAAAATAGCCATCTTATTTGATCCTTTCATCAAAGTATATATCGTTATCATTATATCATGCCGCAGACGTTTTTGCAAGTCCCATAAAAAATTTTATCAAACCTATTGACAGACAACTGTATCAGTGATATAATACAGTTACAGCAAACCGTATTATCCGGATAGTACAGTTTGCAATCGACAAAGAAGAGAGGAGAACCTGCATGATTTCCTTTGATGCGTTCCGTGCACAGAACGGTCTTCCGATTTATCTGCAGATCCTGCGATACATCAAACGCGGCATCGTTTGCGGCGACATCACCGACGGAGATGCGCTTCCGTCACGGCGGATGCTGTCTGCCATGCTGGGCGTCAACCCGAACACCATCCAAAAGGCATACCGTATTTTAGAGGAGGACGGACTGATCGCGTCTCACGCCGGTGCCAAAAGCGTCATTGTCCTCAATGAAGAAAACCGTGCACGCATCCGCCGGGAGCTTTTGCAGGACGACATCCGCGAAACCGCCTTTGCACTGCGCGGAATGGGACTGTCCCTTGAAGAAGCGATTTCCCTGCTCACCCAGTGCTGGGATATGCCGTCTTTGTCCGATGAGGAGGATTCCGAATGAAAAAATATCTGTCTGTTTATGCCATGCTTGCGCGCGGCTCCATCTGGCGCGTGCTGATTCTGCTGTGCCTGATGGCGGCGGGACAGTGCGGTCGGTTTCTGCACCGCCTGCAAAACGAGCTTATCTTATACGAATCCCATGTACAGCAGTTTGCAGAGGAAGCGGAGGAGATCACACGGCTGGAGCAGTTCTTTGATTTCACCACCGTATCGGGGACCTTCGCGGCCGCCTTTCTGCTCGTCTGTATTGTGCTCTGTCTGCCCGGATGCGGTTACGGTTCGGTCTGCGGCTATACCGTTCGCCGCCTGCGCATCTCCGAGCGTGCCGTATTTGTCATGCAGGCGCTTTACAACGCCATGGTGTTTGTCATTCTGTGGGCGGCGGAGGTGCTGATCTGCCTGCTTCTGTGTCATGCCTATGTAACCTCGGCTGATCCGTCGCTCGTCAGCCATCAGACCGTCGGACTTGCGTTTTACCGCAATAACTTTTTACATTCGCTGCTGCCGATGGCGGATATCACCGTCTGGATCCGCAATATCATCATGCTGGCAGTCCTCTCCCTTGCCGCCGCATCGTTTCCCTACAAACAGCGGCGCGGGAAATTTGCCGCCGACATTGTGTCCTATGCCCTCCTGACGGTCATCTTCTTTACCCGCACGGTCGGCGACGGATTCAATACATTTATCACGGTATTTTGTGGGCTGTGCATCGCGGCAGAGGTCATCTGGCGGGTGTTTGCAAACGAAGAAGATGGAGAGGAGGATACGCCGCATGAAGAAAACCAGTACCCCTACGCAAACTGAAGACACACGCCCTTGGTACGCGCCGTTTGTTCCGCCCGGAATGAACATTGAGGGTGAGCTGATCTTCTTTCTGATCGCCATGCTTGCGGCCATGTGCTATGCCACCGGATTTTTTGCAAGACTGTTTGCACAGATCGATCTTTTGTATCAGTATTCCTATGGGGAGCGCACGCTGATTCCGGGCGCGGTCATGGCACCGTTCTATGAAGTATTCAATCAAGCGTGGACGGGATACTTCATCGTGCTTCTGTGTATGCTCGGCTGGGGCATCTACCATGATCTGTACTACAGACAGGAGTCAAAGAGCATCTACACAATGCGCCGTCTGCCGGATTCCGTTTCGTTTCTGCGCTATACGTGGACGCTGACCCTGTGCGAAGTGCTCGTCTGCCTGCTGTTTGCAATGCTTTGTCTTTTTCTGTCCTACGGCATTTACTGCGTGATGACGCCGGAGGGATATCTGCCCGGCGGACAATGGACGCTGTTCTGGGATAATCTGTTTTATCGGAAGTAATTGAGGTGAATCAACGATGCTGAAACTCGATCATATCAACAAATTTTACGGAATGCGGCAGGCGCTGAACGATGTGTCGCTGGAGCTGCCGCGCGGCGAGATTGTCGGTCTGTTCGGCGAAAACGGTGCCGGAAAGACGACGCTGATGAAGTGCATCTTCGGCTTTCACAGTTATCACGGCGAGATCACGCTGGACGGCGAGCCGATCACGACAAAGAACATCGCAAAGCTGTCGTTTGCGACAAGCGAACATTCCTTCTTCCCGAACCTTTCCGCCGCAACCCACCGCGATTTTTATGCAAATCACTTCGACGGCTTCTCCGACAAGCGATATACTGCGCTGATGGACTTCTTTGCCCTGCCGAAGCACAAGCCGCTGCGCGCGTTTTCCACGGGGCAAAAGAACCAGTTTGAGGTCATTTTAGCGCTGTCGCAGGGGGCGGACTACATCTTCATGGATGAGCCGTTTGCCGGCAACGACATTTTCAACCGCGAGGACTTTTACAAGGTGCTGCTCGGTATCCTTGAGCCGCACGAAACGGTCGTGCTGTCGACGCATCTGATTGAGGAGGTTTCCGACTTCATCGGACGTGCACTGCTGCTCCGCACCGGACGCATCATCGGTGATATCACGACCGACACACTCGACGGTGAGGGACTCTCGCTCGTCGATTATATCAAAAACACATATTCCTACCGCGCCGACCGCGTCAGCCGTGCGCTGCATACGCTGACGGGAGAGGACGAATGAACGAAAGGAGCAAAATCCGATGAAAGGCATCCTTATAAGCACGGTTCTGCTGTTCTCCCTTGCCATCGGAACCTTGATCTGCACGGCGGTGTCCCTGCAGTCCGATGTCTGTGATGTACGTCTTGCGGAGATTACGCATCAGGGGGACATCGGAGCGGCGGCGGGCCTGACGGTCGTGTCCAAAAACCATTGGAGAAACCATGCCGTCTGGACAACGACGCACGCGCTCGGTCATCCGGGGACAGCGGAAACCGATTTTGACTTTTCCGCATGGCGCATCCATGGAATATCGGATTACGATCCGACATATATTGAAATCGATTCCGACCCGTCCCGCGGATTTGACTTTACCGATGCCATCGAGAAATTCGGTATGCCGCTTGGCGAGATTGAGGCGCAGAACTTTGATGTCACCAATGAATACGGCAGCTTCCGCGAGGTGGCAACCGATCCGTCGCTCGGTCTTGCGGCGGCATACAACGAACTGTATATGGAAGCGGAACCGGATGTGGAAGCGAAAAAGATCGTTCACCTGTCCGACTACTACGACTATTATCCGATCAACGTACAAATCCATCTGCCCGGTGTCATCTGGACCAACAACGATGTGTCCCCGACCACAGTCGCCGAACCCGGTACAGAGGCCTATGTCGTGCAGGCGTTCCGGGACTACTTCAAAATCCCGATGCTCGATGAGGTTCTGGAAATCAGCCTGACGCGCGGCGGACATAACATGAGCTGGGGTTCGTCCACGGTGGACGGTGTCGGCTTCTACTTCTATACCCTCTCCGCCGCCGACAGCAAAAACTGCTATTTCACCTTCAATACCGAAACCGATAAAGGTGAACAGGATATGACAATCGACACCTCCGAAATCAAGGGCGGCTACGGCATCTACCGTCTGCCCTACCGGCGCGGCACCAGCACATCAGACATCGGCGTTGATGTCGATGCGATGGAAATGGTGTATCCGCTCAAGCCCGGCACAAAGATTGAGGGGCTGTACTTCAACGCCGCCGAAACCCGCCTGATTCTCGTGACAAAGGCCGATGCTGTCACCGTACAGATCGACGTCATCGATCCTGTGTCCTATGACTGCCTGCAAACCTTCTCGGTCGGCGGAGCCTTCTTCCGTCACCTGAAAATTTATGAGGACTACACCGTCGCCGTCACGCACGACAAGCTCATGGTTCTGACCGAATCCGAGGGTACCTACACCCATGCGTTCACGGTAAACTGTGTCACAGATGCAGATGGCGAGCCAATCGCCATCACAAGCGACCACGTCACCGCCTTTGACGGAACCCGTCTTACCGTCGCCGATAATACCCGTGCCGAAAAATACAGCGGCATCGATATGTGCGGCTATGATGTCACAGTCTACTCCGCCGACGGGATTCTGTGGAACGGCACCGTGACCAATACACTGGATGTCGGTCTTCGGAAAAATACCTATTCACAGGACGATATCGCCCCGCTCTATGGTGAGCAGCTTGCGCTCTCCTGGGAATAAGATCCACGCACCGGTTTTTCATGCCCCTCTTCCGAGGGGCATTTTCATGTATATCTAACCGCTATACAAGCATCCGAAAATCTCTGCTTCATTTGTCTTATCCGAAAAAGATTCACGGAATCTATTGCAAATCAGACATGAATATGGTATAATATGTTATAATATGTTATTTTTTTCATCTGATTTCAAAAAGGAGAACGCCCGTGTTCAAAAAATTATTTGCCCCGACCGACATGACGGTCGGCACACCATGGAAGAGCATTCTTGCGTTTACGTTCCCGATGCTGATCGGTAACATTGCACAGCAGCTGTACAATACGGTCGACACCATCGTCGTCGGTAAGTACATCGGTGACAACGCTCTGTCCGCCGTCGGCTCGGCAGGTCCGATCATCAACATGCTGCTCGTCCTGTTCATCGGTATTTCAGCCGGTGCGACGATCATGGTCTCGCAGTACTTTGGCGCACGCAACCGAGACAGCCTGTCCCACACCATCGGCAACTGTATCACCATCACGGCCATCTGCTGTGTCGCGCTGATTGCAGTTATGCTGCCGCTGATCCGTCCGATCCTCACAGCCCTCAATACGCCGCCGTCGATCCTCGATGACTGTACCGGCTATTTGCAGATCTGTGTCATCGGTATTGCTGGTCTTGCATATTACAACATCCTGTCCGGTATCATCCGGGGACTGGGCGACTCGGTTTCCGCACTGATTTATCTTCTGATCGCAACTGTGATCAACATCGTCCTGGACGTGTTCTTCGTTGCGTTCTGCAATATGGGTGTTCCCGGTGTTGCGCTGGCAACGATCATTGCACAGATCATTTCCTCTGTCTGCTGTATGGTCAAGCTGACGAGAATGCAGCAGAACTTCGATCTGACGCTGAAGCATCTGAAGCCTGTCGGCAGCTATATGAAGACCATTGTCCGCCTCGGGCTGCCCTCCGGTCTTACGCAGGCAATCTTCTCCTCGGCAATGATTATCGTCCAGTCGCTGACCAACTGCTTCGGCGAGCAGTTCATCGCGGCAAACGTCGTCATCATGCGTGTCGACGGATTTGCCATGATGCCGAACTTCTCCTTCGGTACAGCATTGACGACCTATGCCGGTCAGAACGTCGGTGCAGGTCAGTATGACCGTGTTACCAAGGGTGCCAAGCAGGGTACGCTGATGGCTGTCGGTACATCGACGGTCATCACCGGTGTCATTCTGCTGCTCGGTAAACAGCTGATGCATATTTTTACCGATACGCAGTCGCTGGTTGAACTGAGCTACAGTCTGATGCTGATCCTCGCGGTCGGCTACATCGCTGTCGCTGTCACGCAGAGCCTTTCCGGTATCATGCGCGGTGCGGGTGATACGATGACACCCATGTGGATCTCACTGATCACAACGGTCGCCATCCGTGTTCCCGTCGCATACGGTATCTCTTTCCTCACAAGAACGGCAGAGCTGCCTTACGGCCGACAGGAATGCATCCAGATCTCGCTGCTGCTGTCGTGGGTACTCGGTGCTGTCCTGACCGCGATCTTCTACCGCCTCGGTAAATGGAAGACCAAGGCAATCAAACAGTAAAAAACGCAATGTCCGCCAATCTCCGTA
>JAFTLK010000277.1 GCA_017455975.1 Clostridia bacterium
ATCTGGTGCTGCTGTCCTACCGTATCTTCTCCGACGGCGTGATGCTCTCCGACTGTACAGATTCTGTCGTCGAGGACTGTTTTATCCGTACCGGTGACGATGCAGCCGAATGCAAATCCACCGGCAACGGCTCCACGCGCACCGACAATGTCGTCTTCCGCAACATTGCCGCGTGGGCTGACAAGGGCGCGTGCTACGGTATCGTCTTTGAGGAAAACTACGATACGCAGAACGTCACCTTTGAAAACTGCTCCGTCGGCTTCTCCCTGCCGAACTGGTCTGACCACCTCGGCTGTATCACGGTCTATTGCGGCAACAATCCGATGGCAGTCGATCATCACATTTATTTCCGCGATATCGAGATTTACTGCACCTACTGTGCCTCTGCCGCGTTTGTCGCCTTTGAGGGAAATATCCGTGATGTCTATGTTGACCGCATGACCACACGCTACAATTACCACGAAGCACCGGTCTTCCTCTGGGTGCGTGATGCGGATAAAGCATCGATCGGGGATCTGTATCTGTCGGACATCACCGTCGGCACACAGAAGCTGACTTCTGTCGATCAAGAGGATATGATTACCGTGCGGATTCCCGAAGAAGCGGGATTTGTGCCCTCTGACCGCATCCACATTGTTTAACATTTTCCGAAAAGAAACGCTGCTGTACTTCCCTTTCACGGGCGGTACAGCAGCGTTTTCTATACGGTTTTATGCCATCGGGTTTTCACTCGGATAACGGCAGCACTTCGGCTGATTGTAAGCAATGTCCGCAATACCGAAATACTTGAACACTTCAAACAAGGACTTGCCGACATGGTCAAACGCAACGGCTCCGTGGTGCGGATAGCGCTTTTCAATCAGGACATGGCGGTAGAAGCGTGCCATTTCGGGAATCGCAAAGACGCCGATGCCGCCAAAGGAACGGGTCGCAACGGGAAGCACTTCACCCTGCGCGATATAAGCACGGAGTTCACCTTCGCTGTCGCACTGCAGGCGGTAGAACGTGATCGGAGATGCCGCAATGTCGCCTTCCAGCGTGCCGCGCGTGAAATCGGGATCACTTCCCGCAGGCTCAAGCAGTCTGTGCTGAATCAGCTGATACTTGACGGCACGGTCCGCGCACATCTTGCAGGACGGCGTGTTGCCGCAATGGAAGCCCATAAATGTATCGGTCAGCGCATAGTCAAACTTGCCGGCGATGTCTTCATTGTAAAGATACTTCGGCACGGAATTGTTGATGTCGAGCAGGGTCACTGCATCCTCGGTGATGCAGGAGCCGATGAACTCGGACAGCGCGCCGTAGATATCGACCTCACATGCGACGGGAATACCGCGGGATGCGAGACGCGAGTTGACGTAGCAAGGCTCAAAGCCGAACTGCTCAGGGAATGCCGGCCAGCACTTGTCGGCAAAGCAGACATAGTCTCTTGCACCCTTGTGTGCTTCTGCCCAGTCAAGCAGCGTCAGCTCAAACTGTGCCATGCGCGGAAGCAGCTCCGGATAACAGTTGCCGCACGCACCGAGCTCACCCGCCATATCGGCACAGACTGCGGGGATACGCGGATCGTTTTCATGTGCCTTGTAGGAAACGAGCAGATCAAGCTCGGAGTTTTCTTCAATTTCCACGCCAAGCTCATAAAGTCCTTTGATCGGCGCGTTGCACGCAAAGAAGTCCTGCGGACGCGGACCGAATGTGATGATCTTCAGAGATTTGACACCGAGAATTGCACGTGCGATCGGCAGAAATTCGCGGATCATGTCGGCACATTCGCCGGCATCCCCGACGGGATATTCCGGAATGTACGCACGCAGATGGCGCATGCCGAGGTTGTAGGAGCAGTTGAGCATGCCGCAGTACGCATCCCCTCTGCCGTTGTTGAGGTCGCCGTCACCCTCCGCTGCTGCTATGTACATGACAGGACCGTCAAACTTCTCGCACAGCAGAGTTTCCGGTGTCTCCGGACCAAAGTTGCCAAGGAAGACAATCAGTGCATTGCATCCTGCCGCTTTGACATCGTCCAGCGCCTTGAGCGCGTCCAGTTCATTTTCAACCGTGACAGGACATTCATACAAGCCCTCACCAAAGGCGGAAACAATTGCATGACGGCGGGTTTCGGACAGCATGATCGGGAAGCAGTCGCGGGAAACCGCGATGATGCCGGGTTTTACCAGTGGAATCTGAAACATGGAAAATCTCCTTTTTCTATTGTTTTCTATTGTTATTTTGATTTACAGGTTTAATGCGTCGTAAACCATATCGCGGATCACGGCGTGATCGGAGCCGATGCAGTTTGGCCATGCCAGAACGTGCATTGCAAAGAAGATGGAGAGATGATTGGTATCGTCGCACATGACATAGGAGCCTGCCGCACCGTCCCAGCCGAATTCCCCGATCGGACTTCTCTGTCCCTCGTTCTGGTCAAGACGTGTACGGACACCGAATCCATAGCCGTAGCCGGGACCTGCCGCACAGGAGAACGTACCATCCATTGTATAGGAAGGAAGCTGATCGGTATGCAGGTATTTTACGGTTTCCGGCTTTAAGAAGCGATACCCGTTCGCCGCTGTACCGCCGCAAGCCATCGTATCGGCAAACATTGCGTAATCTGCCGCTGAGCAGATCAGACCCGCGCCGCCGGAGTCGTAGTTGTCGGACAGGCGATGAGAATTGGACTGTGCTGCACGGGTGACATTGCCCGAACTGTCGGAGGTATACTGTCCGGCAAGCCGTGCGTGAATCTCCTCGGTTTCCCGGAATGTGCTGTCCCGCATGCCGATTGGGTCAAAGATGACAGCCTTGAGATAATCGGAAAACCGCATCCCTGCCGCCTGCTCGATGACTGCCGCTAAAATATCATGACAGATCGAATACTGGAAGCGCGCACCGGGCGTAAAGAGCAGCGGCTTCTTTGCAAACAGATCGACAATCTCACGTGTGGATGCTCCGGGATTGGCTTCGAGCAGTGCCGCAACCTCCGGTGTGCGCATACCGTAGTCAAACCCACCGCTCATGGTGAACAGATGACGGACGAGCAGCGGACACTCCGGCTCACACAGATCATCGCCGATTTTCTGCTTGACATTGGCGAACACCGGCAGATAATCGGACACCGGTGCGTCAAGGTCGAGCTTTCCCTCTTCCCACAGCCGCATACCGGACGATGCCGTGAGTACCTTGGTGCAGGAATACATATAGTAAAGATGATTTTCCGTCAGCGGAATCTGCGCTTCCCGGTCGGAATAGCCGCAGATATGACGGTACAGCAGATCGTGGTCGCGGTAAATGAGAATGTCGCATCCGGGAACACGGTGCTCCCCGCATACGGTTTTCTCCATATACGCGGCAACTCTGTCAAATCGGTTCATGGTGATACTCCTCCATTGTTTACAGTTCGCGCTTCTTTGCCGCCCCGGCAATGGCCGCTACCAGTTCTCCGGAATCGTCTTCGTTGAATTCCCAGAACATGATGCCGCCGAGTCCTCTGTCGTAGACAAAATTGACCTTGTCGGCAAGTGCCTGTGCGTCATCAAAAATGATGATATGCTCGCCGTTGTAAAGATACGGTGCGTGAGCCGCCTCATCCCGGTACAGGCGGTAACCGGAATCCTCGGCAATTAAGGTACGGATGCGGCTGTAGCGCAAATTCTTTCCGCGCCGGAAGTTCTCGGTCTGACCGAGCGGATGCTCGCCTGTCACGTCATAGCTGTGCCCGTAGAACGCACCGCCGATGACGAGCTTTTCGGTGTCAATGCCGCCTGCGTGATACGCATCAACGGTCTGTTCGGCACTCCATCCGCCTGCATATTCGCCTGACGGGCAGAGGTTGGAGTGATGCGTGACGCGATCCCATTCCTTCATGTCGTAGGTCATCAGATTGACATAGTCAAGAATCGGATTGATCTCGGCAAGCTCGATGTCGCGGGTAAATGCCGCACCGGCACCGACGGCGATGGAGAGCAGATAGGCTTTGCCGGTCTTCTCGGATTCCCGGTCGAGATGCTCACGCAGGGTCTTTAACAGCAGTGTGAAGTTGTGCTTATCCTCCGGCGAGGAAGCAATCCCGGCGTCCGTGCGGCAGGGATACTCCCAGTCGACATCAATGCCCGAAAAGCCGTGACGGCGCATGACATCGAGCGCTGTTTCAGCAAAGCAAATCCGTCCTTCCTCGGTGGAAGCCGCTTCGGAAAATCCGCCTGCTCCCCATCCGCCGACGGAAATCACAAACGTCAGCTCGGGATAGCGCCGGATGGCTTCGTCAAGGTCTTTGCCGTGTGACCAGTGTGCATCGGAAACCGAACCGTCTTTTACCAGCGCAAAGGAATAATTGACATGGGTCAGACAGGCGGCCGCCTCCGGCGTGATCCCGTGCCAGCCCCAGTCGGACAAATAACCGCAGAGCATCGGAGTATGCTGTTTCATGAGAGATTCCGTCCTTTCAAATATTTCTGTCATTCATTATAACATATCTGTGCGCTGATTGCAAGAAAAAGTCTGAAATTTTCTGATTGTGAGAACACCTTATTGACAAATGGGTCACTATATGATATAATCATAATGCTACACAAGTTTATATTCTGATTTAGACGTATGCTTTATACCGGTAAAAAGCATGCTCTTTTTCGTGCGCTCTAAATCAGAGATGAAACGAACTTGTGTAGCAACATGAGGGTTATGCATTTTACATTGCGTAACTCTGAATGGGGTTACGCTTTTTTTATTTTCTACGAATGATATTTATTGACAAACAGTCCCCTGCATGATATAATGAAAAAAACAAAGGAAGGTATTTCCAATGAAACGCATTACACTTTCTGTATTGACTGCCGCGCTTCTTTTATCTGCCATTTCCTGCGCACAAGATGACAGCGGCACACAAACGAATGAAACTGCATCCGATACCGGCAGCAATACAAGTGCTGTCCAGACGGAGCAAGTACGCATCACAGTGATTCCCACCAACACTGATTATGAGGGTCATGAGTTCCGCATCCTTTATTTTGATAATGAACAGCAGCACTGCTGGACGGGCATTCCCTGTGATCTCAATGTCGATGGCGAAACGGGTGATGTCCTCAATGATGCCGTCTATATCCGCAACCGTACCGTTGAGGAAGCCTTGAACATCAAAATCACAGCAGAGGGTGACCTTGCCGATCCGCTTATCCGCCGTGTTTCGCAGAGCGTTATGGCAAATGCAGGTGATTACGATCTGGTCGTACCGCAGCTGCTGACATGGAACAAACTCATATCCGGTCAGCTGCTCTATGATCTGAATACCATTGACGGATTGGATTTGACACAGCCGTGGTGGGATCAGAACATGACAGAAACACTGACTTACCATAACCGCCTGTTCGGTGCGATTTCCGATATCACCTATATCGACAAGCTCTCTTGCTGGACGGTCTTTTTCAACAAGGACATGGCAGAACAGTATGACATCGGAAATCTTTACGAAACTGTGCAGGCAGGTGAATGGACATATGATACCATGCTGACCCTCTCACAAGGCGTCAGCGCGGATATCGACGGAAACGGTACATATGACGAAAAAGACCGCTACGGCATCGCCTCGCAGACGGATATAATCTATCTGACCATGCATTCCGCTGGAGCCAGCTTCTGCGAAAGTGAAAATGATACGATCGTATACAATCTCGACAGTGCGCTATCCATGGAAACCGCTTCTGTAGCCATCGACCTGATCAAAAACCAGCAGCTGTTCTTTGACCGCATCAAATACAATATGTCAATAAACGACGCAATCAACATGATGATCGACAACCGTACGCTGTTCCTGATCCGTCCTTTGCAGACCGTTATGAATCTGCGTTCGATGAAAGCTGACTTCGGTATCATTCCGATGCCGAAATACGATGCGGAACAGACGCGCTACTATACCCCGCTCAACGTCTGGTCATCGACCATTCTTGCCGTTCCCCGCGATACAGAGGATGTTGTCCGTACGACAGATGTTCTGAACCTCTTGACGTGTGAATCCTATTATACGGTGATTGAGCCGTTCTACGATCTGGTGCTCGATTCCAAACTCGTTCGAGATGAGGAAACTGCATCCATGCTCGACATTGCCTTTGACAGCCGCTTCTATGATATCGGTCTGATCTGTAACTTTGCATCTATTTGGGAAACGATCAGTGCCAAGGGCAGCGATCAGGTAGCATCAACCGCGGAAGCAAACCGCGATAAGGTTATGAAAGCAGCAAACGATTTCATTGAAAGTATTCAGGCTTACGAAGAATAAAGACATACGGAGGCATTTATGAGCCATTCCATTACCTTTACCAAAACCCTCACCGCAAAAAAGCATTATGATGTCGTTGTTGCCGGCGGCGGTGTTGCCGGTGTCGCGGCGGCTGTTTCTGCGGCAAAGTACGGCAGATCGGTTCTGCTGCTTGAAAAATCCAACATTCTCGGCGGTCTTGCAACGCTTGGACTGGTCAATCTGTTTGTCCCGATGTGCAACGGACGCGGCAAACAGATCATCTTCGGACTTGCCGAAAAGTGGCTGCGCGACTCTGCCCTGTACGGCTTTGACACAATTCCCCAGCCTTGGAAAACCGGTGAACCGGAAGAGCCGACCGGTGTGCGGTACTGTCAGCGGTATTCCCCGTATATCTTTGCCCTGCAGATGACCGAGGAGGTCAACCGTGCCGGTGTCGATCTGCTCTTTGACTGCATCGCGTCGTACCCGGACATGGAGGGCGGACACTGCAGAGGTATCATCACCGATTCCAAATCGGGACTGGAATACTACACCTGCGGTATGTTTGTCGATACAACGGGAGACGCGGACATTCTGCGCCGATCCGGTATGCCGACCATTCCCGGTGAAAACTTTTACTCCTATTTCGGCAAGTCCCTGACGCTCGACGGATGCCGCCGTGCTGTTGAGACAGGTGATATCGGAAATGCTTACGGCTGGGTATCGGGCGGCAATATCAACCTCTACGGCGACAATCAGCCCGATGACATTCCGAGATGGTCGGGTCTCACGGTAGAGGAAGTCTCCGATTATCTTATCCGCAATCAGCTGAAAATGCTTGATTCTATCCGCGGACAGGACAGAAAATCACGCGACATCGCGCAGATGCCGCTGATGCCTAATTTCCGTACAACCTGCCGCATCGACGGCGATTATACCATGACCATCAAGGAAGACGTCTACCGCCACCATGAAGACTCCGTCTGCGCCATCAACGACTTTGACCACCGCGATTATCTCTATGAGGTTCCGCTCCGTGCACTGACCCGCCGCGGCTTTGATAATATGATCACCGCCGGCAGATCAGCATCCGGTAAGGGATACGCATGGGACGTTCTGCGCGTCATTCCGCCGGCAATTCTGACCGGACAGGCAGCAGGTGCGGCGACGGCTCTTGCGCTGGAAGAAAAAAACGCGATCACCGATATTACGGTAAAGACCCTGCAAAAGCGTCTTGAGGATGACAACATGATGATTCACTTCCCCGACGAATATGTCCCCGAGGACAGAACCGTCATCATCCAAGGCAACAACATGGACGGACATATTGAGGGGCACAACTAACAAAAAAAAGACAGATCATTTCCCGGGAAATAACCGGTCGGTGATCTGTCTTTTATGTATATGCATATGTGTGATGTTGTAGGGACAGGCGTCCTCGACTGTCCGTGACAAGCATTTGTCACGATAGGCATGTCATCGACTGTCCGTGACAAGCATATGTCACGATAGGCATGTCCCTGACTGTCCCTGCATTAAACGAGCGGATAGTGATACAAGAATCAGAGCTTCTTCTCTCCCATAAAATACTTCATCGAAACCTTGTATCCCGCACGTCCGTACATCGGAATGATTTCGGTGTAGGTGTAACCAAGATAGCCGTGTGACATACCCTGTTCTTTCAGATACATCGTTCCGGCTTTGACCATGTTCGTCGCAATGCCGCGTCCCTGATACGACGCGCGTGTTGAGGTACAGCCGACAGAGCCAAGCCCTGCCGCTTCTCCGCCTGCCGTGACAAGCAGTGCACCGCAGACCTTACCGTTTCCGTTTTCGGCAATCAGCACGCGGTCACCACCCTCACAGCGATACGGCGCGGGATTGCGGTAATACTGTACAAAGTGATCGAGCGCCTCTGCAACACAATCAACCGTCTTTTCAAGATCGTCGGGTGCTGCAAAACGGTACGTCATGCGGTTGTCCGGATCGTCCGGATCAAGATCGAGCTTTTTCGACTTTGCCGGTACCGTATCGCCGATGCGGATGCCGAGGTCTGGAAGATCGTTCATATCCAGCATCATGTCGACGCATTCGCCGTCACCCCATGTGTGTACATAACCGCGCTTTTCAAGGAAATCACGGTTGTGCTCATAGCCCGGAAATTCCATCGGTGCACCGGGGGTCAGATACATCCGACCGGCGGACAGCAAGACACTTTCATGTCCTGCGGCACGGATGGCATCTTCACATTTCGTAAACAAAGAGGAGCCGATGCCGCGGTTCCGATAGTCCGGATGCACGCACAGCATCAGAATGTGATTGCCGTAATAGACCGCCGCACCGACGAGTTCTTCCCCTTCGTAATGGGTCAGAATCCGGTTTTCGGGGTCGGAGAGGGTGTGTCGGATACTGCCCTCCGCACGGACAATGCCGGGATAGCAGAGGCGGAACAGATTTGTCAGCTTTTCAATCATGGTAGGTGTGTCTCCTTTGATGATGTTTTTTCTATTCTACCACAGAACAGGAAAAATTGCAACAGTATACCATGTTTTTATTTTACCGTAAAACCGTAAAATTTCATAAATTTTCGCAACCTACTTGCAAAATCGGGATAAGGATAGTATAATAGTATCAACAATATTATTTTTGGAGGAGATCCAAACATGAGCTTATGCAAAAAACTGACCGCAGACAGCCTGCGCGTCGAGATTTACGAAACCCGCCGTGCGATGGGTGATGCCGCCGGAGCCGCAGCTGCCGCACATCTCCGTGCGCTGCTTGCAGAAAAAGATGAAGTCAACGTCATCTTTGCTGCAGCACCGTCCCAGAACGAAATGGTGGAAGCCCTGATTGCCGCACCCGACATCGACTGGAGCCGCGTTAATGCATTCCACATGGACGAGTACATCGGACTGTCTGCCGACGCACCGCAGGGATTCGGCAACTTCCTTGACAACTGCCTGTTCTCGAAAGTCCCGTTCAAGGCAGTCTACCGCATTGACTGTTCCGCATCGGATGCCGCGGCAGAATGTGCGCGCTACACCGCGCTGTTAAAGCAGTATCCGACCGACCTTGTTTGTCTCGGTATCGGTGAGAACGGTCACATCGCGTTCAATGACCCCGGCTTTGCATTCTTTGATGACCCCGAGGTCGTCAAGGTCGTCAAGCTCGATGAGGTCTGCCGGATGCAGCAGGTACACGACGGATGCTTTACGTCGCTTGATGAGGTTCCGACCCATGCGCTGACGCTGACCGTTCCCACCCTTGCCAACGCACCGCACCTGGTCTGCACCGTTCCCGCACCGACCAAGCGCGAAGCTGTCGCAAAAACCGTTCTCGGTCCCATCACTGAGGATGTTCCGGCTACCGTCATGCGCCGTCATACCGACTGTGTCATGTTCTGTGACCGTGACAGCGGCGCCGATCTTCTGTAATCAATTTTCGTTCATATAAATAAGAAAGGAAAATCATCATGAAAAAATTAAGAGTTGCCGTCATCGGCTACGGTCGTTCCGGTCAGGACATTCATTCCAAGTTCTTTGCATCCGCAAACAATGACAAGTACGAAGTCATCGCTGTCGTCGACGAGCTTGATTTCCGCCGTGAACAGGCAAAGGCACGCTTTGGCTGTGAGGTCTTCGCCGATTATCATGAAATTCTCGACAGAAAAGACATTGACCTTGTCGTCAACGCGACCTACTCCTATCAGCACTATCCCGTTGCACTCGATTTTCTGAAGCACGGCTTCAATGTCGTCACCGAAAAGCCGTTTGCTGTGCATGCCGACGACTGTCAGGCAATGATCGACGCAGCTGCCGAAAACAACGTCATGCTCTGTGTCTTCCAGCAGTCTCACTTTGCACCGTACGCAAAGCGCATCCGTGAAATTCTCGCATCCGGTGTCCTCGGACGTATTGCCATGATCAAGATTCAGTTCTCCGGCTGGGCACGCCGTTGGGACTGGCAGTGCTCCCAGCGCTTCGGCGGCGGTTGTCTGCGCAACACCGGCCCGCACCCGTTTGAGCAGGCACTCGATCTGCTGGACTCCGATGAAATGCCGCAGGTTGTTTCCCGTCTGGATATCGTCAACTCCTACGGTGACGCAGAGGACTTCTGCAAGGCTCTGCTTCTGATGCCCGGCAAGCCCGTCATCGACGTCGAAATCTCCTCCTGCAATGCATATGCAGACTTTACCTACAACATTCAGGGTCAGTACGGCTCGCTGAAGGCAACCATGTCCGCCATCGACTACAAGTACTACAATCCCGCAGACGTGGAAGACCCCAAGCTCACGCTCGAATCTCTGCGCGGCGCTAACAACGAACCGAGATACTGCGGCGAAACCCTGCCGTGGAAGGTGGAGCATGAAGACCTCACCGGCAGTGCATTTGATACCGCTGTCAAGGCTTACTATGACAACATCTACGACCATCTGACCACCGGTGCCGAGCTTGTCATCAAGCCCGCAAAGATCAAGCAGATGATTGCTGTTATGGAAGAAATCCACCGCCAGAATCCCCTGCCCGAAAAGTACTGATATGGCAATGACGATCATTAAAAACGCGCGCATCATCCGTGACGGCAAGATCACGGACGGTGCCGTCGCTTACGAAAACGGGATTCTGAAAGCGCTTCCCGCATCCGAGGACGGCTGTGAGATCATCGACGCACAAGGCACTTATCTGTCCGCCGGTTTTATCGATCTGCATACACACGGCGGTGCCGGTCACGACTTTATGGACGGCACGGTGGAAGCGTTCCTCGGTGCAGCAGAGCTTCATGCCTCCCACGGTACGACCACCCTGCTTCCGACCGCAACCTCCGGCTCCTATGAGGAAACCTGCGCCATGTTCGATATCCTTGCAAAAGCACAGGAAAACAACACCCGCGGTGCCGATATGCCCGGTCTGCATCTGGAGGGACCGTACTTCTCTCCCGCGCAGGCCGGTGCACAGGATCCGCGTTATCTGAAAACCCCAAAACCCGAGGAATATCTGCCGATTCTCGATTCCACCGATAAAATTCTGCGCTGGTCCGCAGCGTGTGAGCTCGACGGCGCAATGGAATTTGCCGATGCCTGCCGCGAACACGGCGTGCTCTGCGCCATCGGTCACTCCGATGCTGATCTTGCGACGGTGGAGGAAGCGATCAAGCACGGCTATACCCATCTGACCCATCTTTACTCCGGCATGAGCACGGTGCACCGCGTCAATGCTTACCGCGTCTGCGGTGTTGTGGAAGCCGGGTATCTCTGTGATGATCTGACGGTCGAAATCATCGCCGATGGCTGTCATCTGCCAAAGGGACTTCTACAGATGATCTACCGCTTCATCGGTCCCGACCGCACCTGTCTTGTCACCGACTCGATGCGCGGCGCAGGACTTCCCGACGGCGGCGAATGTATCCTCGGCAGCCTCAAGAGCGGTCAGATCGCCATCATCGAAGACGGTGTCGCGAAGATGCCCGACCGCAAGGCGTTTGCCGGCAGTGTCGCAACGACCGACCGCCTTCTGCGCACGATGGTCAATATTGCAGAAGTTCCGCTCTGTGACGCGGTCAAGATGCTGACCGAGACATCGGCAAAGATTCAGAAGCTCTGTGACCGCGGTACTCTTGACACAGGCAAACGCGCTGACATCGTTCTGTTCGATGAAAATCTGCACGTCATCCGCACGGTTGTCGGCGGCAGAACGGTTTTTGAAGTATAACGATAGGAGAACACACTATGTTTCGTATTGGTATTTTAGGTTCGGAAAACTCCCATGCCATGGCA
>JAFTLK010000278.1 GCA_017455975.1 Clostridia bacterium
AACATCACCGCTGACAAAAACCAGTATGTCGACCGTATCGTGCAGACGCTGAAGACACCCTCGACCGACTCCACGACCGAGTTCATGATGGGTACGTTCCTCTTCAACGCCGAGACCCTCGGTCACATCTACAAGCTGCGCTCCTTTGAAGACAACTTCGGTGTCCTGCCGATGCCCAAGTACGACGAGGCGCAGGAATCCTACATCTCGATGATGGCAACGTGGGGTGTTCTGCTCACCACCGTGCCGACGACCAACACCGATCCGGACCGCACCGGCACCATTCTTGACTACCTCGCATACCAGAGCTACATCTCTCTGATGGAGCCGTACTACGATGCGTTCCTGACCCAGAAGGGTGCGCGCAACGAGGATTCTGCCGATATGCTGTCCATCATCCGTGATACCCGTGATGTCAACCTCGGTTATCTGTTCAGCTGGTCCAACTCCATGGAGGAGCCGATCCGCGAAAAGCTGATGCGCGGCTCGACGGAAATCGCGTCTATCGTTGCCAAGCACCAGTCCAAGGTGCAGACCGCCATCGACAAAACGATGGATAAGATTGAGGAAAATGAATAATTGCTTTTGTGGGCTGTGATGGAAGCACACGCATCCAAGCCTTCCCCGACAGGAAGATGCTTTGCATCTTCAGTAATGCTGTCAACGTGAGAAAATGGCGGTGATGGGCGATCTTCGTATCCAAGCCTTCCCTGGACAGGGAAGGTGGATTTTGGTAAAATTGCCCCTGCAATTTTGCCAAAAGACGGATGAGTCGTCAGATCAGCGACGAGTCTGTAGAACGAAGAACAGCGAGAAGAAACGAGTTTTTTCACTACAATTCTAAAGCGACATCTATATAGGAAAGTAACAAGAGAACGACTCTGATCCGTAGAAGATGCCATAGGCATCTTCGGAAGAAAGCTCCGCTTTCTTCGACAAATAGCCCCAGGTGCGTTTGACACCTTCCCTGACCAGGGAAGGCTCATGTGCGAGCCGTCACCTTATCTGTCAACCGTCAACAAGATCACCCCCCCAACCTGTCCACCACCGTTCAAGGAGGAACCCGAAAATGACATTTTTCATCCACGAAATCACCGTTCACGGCGTGACCGTGCCGCTGCGTGCGTACATTCCCGATGTCGCGGGCAGAACCGCATATGCGGGCAAGCGTCCGGCGATCCTGATCTTCCCGGGCGGCGGATACGGCTTTACGTTCTCCGGCGAGGCAGAACCGATCGCACTCAAATATGCCGCCGAGGGCATCTGCGCATTCGTCCTCGATTACAGCTGTGCGCCGAACCGCTTCCCGATCCCGCAGCTGCAGGCGTTTGCCGCGCTCCGCTGGATCCGTGAACACGCCGCAGAGTTCGGCATCCGCCCCGACAACATCGCGACGACCGGCTTCTCCGCCGGCGGTCACCTCTGTGCCTGCACGGGCGTTTTGTGGAACAAGCCCGGCTTTGCGCCGTACTTTGCCGAGGCCGGCATGGACGATGTCGATACAGCAGTCTACCGTCCCGACAAGCTCGTGCTCTGCTACCCCGTCATCAAATCGCGCACGGAGTTCCATCACCACGGCTCGTTCTGCAACCTGCTCGGCGATCAGATCGACGACGAGGGTCTGCGTACCCTGCTTGCGGCCGATGAACAGGTGGACGGCGGAACCCCGCCGACCTTCATCTGGCATACCTCCGAGGATACCGGCGTGCCGATCCGCAATTCGCTCGACTTTGCGGCAGCGCTGGCAACGCTCGGCAAGCCATGTGAGATGCACATCTACCTGCACGGCGGTCACGGTCTGTGTACCGGCGACCATGTCAGCTGCGATATGCCGTTCACCGAGCCGCATGAGGTCGCGGAATGGATGGACAAGGCAATCCGGTTTGTCTACGACGAATCGGTCATCGGAAAGTAAAAGATCATCGCAAAAGCGGAGGAATTGCCCTTCGCTTTTTGCTTTGTATGCAAGATAACAGCCTGATGCTGTCAACGTAAGCGTTGCCGGCAGTGAAATATTCCGCCCAATGGGCCGCAATGTTGTTTTAACTTTTCGCTGAAAGCGAAAAATTTCACTCGCACAAAGTGCGAATTTCACCTTGCAGCAGCAAGATTTCACATTTCGTCACCGACGAAATATTTCACTGCAATGCCGGAAACGGCATTGCCCCGTCATCCCTCCCAGTCAAAGTCACGCTCCATGGCCGCCTGCACAAAGGCGTCGAGGTCATAGCTCGTCCCCGTGCCCGATGCATCCTGCGGCTGTGCGGTACTGCCGGGCTTCCCGTTCCGCTGCTGCTCGCCGAGCTTCTGCCAGTGGTCTGCCATGGCGCGCCACGACTTGATCGGCTCACCGCGTACCTGCCAGCCGCGTTCTTCGTAGTACCGGTAAAAGCGGTCGGCATCAACCAGCAGTGCATACTGCCGGCAATAAGCGCGTACCTCGTCGACGGTCGGCTTCAGAAAATTCGATTTTTTCACCCCGCCCATGCCGCCGTCCCCGCCGCAGTCCCCGTCCCTGCCGCCGTCCGATGCCGGATACAGCCGCGCTTCGGTTTCGGTTTCGGCTTTGGCTTGGACTTTGGCTTGGGCTTTGGCTTGGGCTTTGGCTTTGGTTTGAGTTTCGGTTTCGGTTATGGTTTCGGCTTTGGTTTCAGTTTCAGTTTTAGTTTTGGTTTCAGTTTCTGTTTTAGTTATAGTTACCGCGTGATGGGCAGCGTTTGAACGCATTTGACTTTGTTTGGAATCGTTTGAAGTTGTTTGGCACGCATTGTCATCTGTTCCCGTATGTTCGGACTTTGCTTGTGCAGATTCGCCATCATCGGAAGCTTCACAGTTCATATGTTCTTCTTTCTGTTCTGAAAAATACACGTCACCTCTCGCTTCGGTTCCGTGCTTGGCGCTCTTTCTGTGTACCTGCGTCTCCTGTTCGTCCTGCATTTTCTGCTTATGCTTTTCCGCTTTCTCACGGTTCGCCTGACAGCGTCTTTCGTAGGATGCACGCATGTGGTCGATCTTGGAGGCGATCACCGGCCAGATCAGCTCTGCAATCGGCGTCAGATCCGTGACATCCTCGCCGCGGTTGTAGTGCATCGCATTGATAACGAGATTTTTCATGTCGTCCGACGGCAATTTTTCAAAGATCTCCAGATACTCGTTGTACAGAAACAGTCCCTGCATTTGTGTCATAATGTTACCCTTTCTTTTTTCATATATATATTTGTTCTGTTACAGAGAATCAACCGTTCTCTGTTGTTGTACCCATTATATCACACAATTGTTCGTTTGTCAATAGGTTAGAACGAATGTTTACAATTTGTTCCAATTTGAACGTACTGTCTGTTCTATGGAGGCGGGACGTGTGGGAATGGATGGCGGTCGGGCAAGGAGATATCAAAAAAATTCAAAAATGTTCAAAATTTTTCAAATCCGTTAGTGAAATGCCCGATTCCTGCTGATTCTATTGACAGAAGACCAAAATACAGCAAAGGAGATGTCAGAGCCATGAATGAAACCCAGCTTGCCGCCCTGATGCGCAAATATGCCCCGATGGTCACCGCGGTCGTATCGGGCATCCTCGGGCGCGGTCATGCACACGATGTCGAAGAAGTCACCGCCGACGTATTCTATCAGTTATGGAAAGCAAACAAATACGATGAGAGCGACCAGGGGATGCGCAATCTGCTTCTGACGATCGCCCGCAGACAGGCGATCAACCGTCTTCACAAG
>JAFTLK010000279.1 GCA_017455975.1 Clostridia bacterium
CAATTATTTTGGTTGCATTGTTCAAAATATTGTGTTATAATAACAATATATGACGGACAGCGCGGCAAATTTGCCGGGAAACGGAGGGATTGGAAAATGTATGATGAAAAAGACCGTGAGGAGCATCTGTCGCTGGACTTTCATACCGGTCTGACACCGGATTCACATTTCAGAACTGTTATCAACATTGTTGCGCTTCTTTCGTTTCTGCAGATCGTATTTTATGTCGGCGCGTCCTATGTTTATGAGATCGCAGAATCGGTGATCTATCGTCTGTTTGGGCATGACATGGCAGCCTATCAGGCGATGATGGATGTCTGGGACATGTTTGAATATGCCGGAAGCTTTCTGATTCCGCTCGGCGTTGTGCTGCTCATCTTCCGTGACCGCGTATTCCGGCCGTATGTTCCGTTTGCACCGTCCATGCCCCCGCATGCGATCAGTACCATCTTCTTTACGGTCGCTGTGCTGTATGTGTTCGGTGCGGTATCGGAGGGGCTTCTGACCTTGCTTGAAAGCATCGGCGTTCCATTTTATTATTATGATCCGCCGCTCCCGGATACACCGCTGCGGATACTGCTCTATTTTGTCTCCTCGGTCATCCTGCCTGCACTGGTAGAGGAAATGATCTTCCGCGGATATATTTTGCATCTGCTGCTGCCTCACGGAAAATCGTTTGCCATTGTGGTGAGCGCGGTGCTGTTCGGTCTGATGCATCTGTATCTGCCGCAGCTGCTGTATGCGACAGCTGCCGGTGTTCTGATCGGGTATTTCGTTGTCAGAAGCGGTTCGGTCTGGATCGGTATTTTCATTCATGCGCTCAACAATCTGTTTGCGTTTCTTTCGGATATGGCATACATCATGCTGCCCGATGTGGGCTATGATATCTTCAGCGCGGTTCTGCAGGCGGTCATTTTACTGTGCGGCGTCTGCGGTGCGTTTGTGCTCTGCGGTGCGCAGTCGGCGGAACGGCACGGGCTGACGCTGGAATCCGGCTCGGTCTACAATCGGTATCTTGACACACCTGCCGCGCTGCGGAGGACGCTGACGCTGCCGATGATCGGCTATCTGATATGTGCGGTGTATTATACTGTGCTGAACAGCATTGCATTTTTTTGAAGTGGAGGGATTTTGTTGACACAGGATGGATACAGCCGGGAGGACACCGCATTTATGCAGGCGGCACTGGAGGAGGCACGCATTGCGGCATCGCTCGGTGAGGTGCCGATCGGAGCTGTCGTGGTCTGGGACGGCGAAATCGTCGCCCGTGCGCACAATACGCGCGAGACGGACAAAACCGCACTCGGTCATGCCGAATGTCTTGCCATTGATGCGGCCTGCCGTACCCTCGGCGGCTGGCGGCTGCACCGTGCGACCCTGTATGTGACACTGGAGCCTTGTCCTATGTGTGCCGGTGCGATCGTCAATGCACGCATTGCGCGTGTGGTGTACGGCGCACGCGATGCACGTGCAGGTGCGTTCGGGTCGGTTCTGCAGCTCAATAATTATCCGCTCAATCACAAGCCTGCACTGACTGCGGGTGTCTGCGAGGCGGAATGCCGCGATCTGATGACGGAATTTTTTGCGTCACTTCGCCAAAAACGGTTGAATGGCGGTTTGAAACGCACCAGGCGGGATTTTTTGCCGAAATAAACAGAGAAGGGTTATTGCACGTGTTTCATGCAGTAACCCTTTTTGTTGGTTATTCTTCCTTAAACTTCTTCCATTTAGCGGTGCAGACCAGACAGCAGACGGCGGCGGCAGCGGCGATGATGATCCACGAGAGAATGACGGCATCCCAGCCGAACAGGTCCGAGATTTTTCCCATGCCGTAGGTGGAGATTGCGGAGCCGATATACGTGCAGAAGTTGAGCAGACCCGATACCATCGAGACATTGCCGAACCGACCGAATGCGGCGGGCAGCATACAGATGAGAATCAGGTTCATGCCGTGCATGCAGGCGACGATCAGCGCGGACAGCAGAATCGCGACAATCGCGTTCAAACCGAGCAGAAGCGACAGCAGAAGGGAGCATGCCGCTGCAACAACCGCGATGAGTCCGGCACACAGCAGCTCGTTTTTGAACCAGTGATGGTGGATGTACGATGTGATTTCAAAGGAGACGATCGAGAAGATCGGCAGAATGACACCGGAGAGAATCGAGATCGACGTGCCGAGGTTGTAAGTTTCTCCGATGAATGTCGGCATCCAGCTGGTGACACCGTCGCGGATCATGCCCTGTGCAATAATGGCAAGCATAATCAGCGGCAGAGCAATGCCGAGCGAACGGATGACGGCTGCGGTACCGGAGGTTCCCTTGTCCTGCTTTTTGCCGCGGTTCAGCTCCGGCTGAGGAACGCCTGCCTTTTCAAATCGGTTCATCGCGATGTTCCAGATAAAGATAAGCGCGAATGCACAGCATCCGGAGAAGAAGAAGATCGATTTCCATCCGGCAGACAGGGAAATGAACGCAGGAGCGATCAGATAAACTGCGATGTTGCCCGAGGAGGAGCCGTAGGAAACAAGGACTGTGGCACGGTCATACGTTTTGCGGTCGAGTGCGGTGGTCATGATCTTGACCAGAGGCGGCCACATCATCGCCTGTGCGAAGCCGTTGATTGCCCATACGACCGTCATTGCGCCGATATTCGGAGCGGCAAAGGGCATGACAAAGTTCATGATGGTTGTCAGAATAAAGCCGCCTGTGATGATGTGACGCGGCTTGATGCGGTCACCGAGATATCCGGAGACCAGCTGTCCGAGACCGTACGTGATGGAGATCGCCGTAATCGGTTTGACAGCGGTTGCCTTGGGCAGTCCGCTCTCAGCGATGAATTCCGCCATGACAGCGGCGTAATTGAGTCGGGAAAGATAGGAGATGAAGTACGCCGCGGCACAGAGGAAGATGAGGGCGTTGATTTTCTTTTTGTCAGTCAGTTTATTCATGATCATGGTATTCCTTTTATTTCTGGGATGGGACGGAGATGGTCAGAGATGCGGGAAGAAGATGCTCACATTCTGCGATCAAACGGGTTTCCCCGGCGGCTTTCCCTGTACGCAGTGCGCAGACGATGACACCGGCACGCATGCGGCGGCAGGGATTCTGCGGCGGGATATGGTCGGAGATGTCGGAGCCTGTACCGATGACGGACGCGGCACCTGATGCGGTGAACGAAACATACGGGGATGCGTCGGGAACCGCATTGCCGTCCTCGTCCAGTACCGTGCAGTGCACGACGATCAGATCTTCGCCGTTTGCCGAGAATTCGCCGTCATTCTGTACTTCAAGATGCAGCCGATGGGGCGCTTTGGTTGTGGAGACGGATTCCTCGGCACATAGAGTACCGTTTCGATAGCCCTTGACTGCGACAGTCCCCGGCTGATATATAACCTGCCATTCACCGAAGCCGCAAAGATCGACGGTTTGTACGCCTTGGGAGATACCGTTGACAAACAGCTCGAGCGTATCGCAGTTGGTGCAGACGATAACGGGGATGGTCTGCCCGACGAGTGCCGGAAGATTCCAGTGCGGCAGAATATGTACCATTGGTTTATTCGACCACATGGAGAGATTCTGATAAAAAGCATCCTTTTTGACAAGGAACAGATCAAGCGCGCCGGCCTGCGAGCAGAGTCTCGGCCATACGGTTTCCCCGCGATGTTCAATACCTGCCCACTGATAGCCGCCGCAGACAAACGGCCGCTGCATAAAGTGCTTCCATGTGATATCGCGGGCGTGTACCCAGTCGTTGCCGACGCGATTGAACGCATAAATGTAGCCGCGTGCGGGATCATCGGGATAATACCATCCGCGTGTCGTTCCCATGGCACAGCATTCGGCGGAGACGATCGGTTTGTCCGGATACTTTGCGTGGAGGGTATCGAGGTCCTCAATGTAATAGTTTGTTCCCATGACATCGACGATGTCCTGTATGTTTTCACGGGCGGAGGTGACATTGACAGCGGCTGTTGTCGGTCTGGTCGGATCGAGCCTGTGCACACATGCGACCATAGACTGCATGATGCGTCTGCCGTGGTCGTTGGTAAAGAACGGTTCCTCGTTGCCCATGCTCCAGAGGATGACCGACGGATGGTTGCGGTCGCGGCGTATCAGCGTTTCCAGTTCCTCCAGATGTTCCTTTGCTGTGGAGAACCAGCGGACTTCATCCATGACGAGCATACCCATATCGTCAAAGACATCCATTGCGTATTCCGAGGTCGGGTAATGGGCACAGCGGTAGCCGTTGGCACCCATTTCCCGGAGCAGGCGCGTGCGGTAAACATGAATGTTATCGGGCATGGCACGTCCGGTCAGACCGTAGTCCTGATGACAGCAGACGCCGTTGATCTTGACCGGTCTGCCATTTAAGAAGAAGCCTTCATCGGGGTCAAAACGGATTTCACGGAATCCGAAGCGCGTGTCGACGGTATCCATGACATTCCCTGCGGTGTCGCAAAGCGTTGTGCGGAGCGTGTGCATGTGAACATCATCTGTATCCCAGAGCGCGGGATTGGTCACCTGCATGGACAGCCTGATATCACGTTTATCTTTGAGCGGTACGGAGAGGGACGCGTCAGCCGATGCGAGAACATTGCCGTTTTCATCGATGACAGCGGTACGAACAGAGACGGCGGTATCTTCAAACAGGTCATTGCGGACGGTGATATCGGCAGGACACAGCCAGAGATCCCCTGCCTGCTTTTCGGGGTGAACAAATACCCCCCAGTCGTCCACAGAAACCATTGCCGTTTTCTGCAGCCAGACATGACGGACGATGCCGGCACCCTCGTACCACCAGCTTTCGTGATCGCCGGACTGCACATAAACGGCAATCACATTGTTACCGCCGAAATTGGCAATATCGGTGATATCAATGATAAACGGGGAATATCCGGTGTGATGGTGTGCCATTCTGCAGCCGTTGACCCAGACCGTCGCTTCCGTTGAAACTGCTTCAAAGGTCAGCGTAATGCGGCATTCGGCGTCGGTCTCCTCCAGTCGGAAATGCTTTCTGTACCATGCATTGCCGTAGGAAAAGTAACCGAGTGTGTTGTTGTTATTTGGATCCGGCGTCTGCGTGATGATATAATCGTGCGGCAGGTTGACGGAACGCCACGGTTCGCTCGGATGCGGGCGCGAGGTATCCCAGTTATCGGGATTGCTGTTGTAGCCGACAGATGCGGGACCGCCGAGCGCACGGCGTGTTTTGGCGTGCTGGTAGGCGGAGTTTTTATCGGTCAGAGGGATGCTTTCAATGTCGCCCTCATGAAAATGCCAGTTTTCGTTGAGCTTGATTCTGGTACGGAGCATGGCGTGCCTCCTCGTATTTTTGAGATATCTAATTATATAACGATTTGTGGGCTTTGTCAATGGCGGTGCGGAAAATAAGAAAAAGAAAAAACAAAGAAAAAATGAAAAATCATCTTGCGTATGTGCACCCGGTGTGTTATAATTACAGTATATCCATCGACACGAAAGGACGAAACACCATGTTTGATATTACAATCGGTACACTGATCCCCGCCCGGGCCGCGTCAAAGATGATCCCGCAGCTCAACGAAAAAGGGTTTGAATGCTATGCGCTCGATTTCAACGGTACAAATCCCGCCGCAATGGACTTTGATGCGCTGGCGGCGGAGATCCTGCCTGTGCTGGACGGCAGACGCATCACAGCAATGGGCTATTACAACAACCCGATTCTCAAAGAAGAGGCACGGGACAACCTTGCCGCGATGATAAAGAATGCACACAAGCTCGGATGCTCCGTCATCGGTGCATTTGCCGGCGGCAATCCGGAAAAGAGCGTTCCCGATACAATCCCGGAATTTGAAAAAGCATGGGCACCGCTTGCGGCTATGGCTGAGGACAGCGGCGTTAAGATCGGTTTTGAGGGCTGCGGCGGCGGATGGCATCGCGGTTCGACGAATATTGCGTTCTGTTCCGATGCATGGGAATTGATGTTTGAGGCGATTCCGTCGACGGCACTCGGTCTTGAATGGGAGCCGTGCCACATCATGGAGGGGCTCGGTGACCCGATCATGCAGCTGCGTCACTGGGCACACCGTGTGGTGCATCTGCACGGCAAGGACTGCACGATTGCATGGGATGTGATCAGAGAGTACGGTCTGCACGGTCCGCGTCCTGCCGTCTTCAACCGCACACCCGGCTTTGGTGATACCAACTGGGCGGATATTTTCACGATTCTGATCCACGCGGGCTTTGTCGGTGCGTGCGACATCGAAGGCTACCATGACCTTGTCCACTACGACGATATGGAATGGACGGCACAGGTGACCTCCCTTGAATATCTGAAGCGCTGCCGCGGCGGTGCCGAATATTTCCCGGGTCCCACCGAATACCGCGGCTATCAGGGAACGAGAAAGAAGTAAGACGAGGTAAGATCGATGCTTGAAATACGAGAACTGTATCTTGACTGCGGCCGGATGTTTTCCGATGCACGCTTCTGTATTACCGATACCAAAACGCCGACCTTCTCCTGGTCGGTCGTCTCCGACAGCGACAATGACCGGCAAAGTGCTTACCGTGCGCAGGTGACCGTCGGCAAGACCTCCCTGTGGGACTCCGGCTGGGTCGAAACAGCGGAACAATCCGCAGTTTATGCGGGGAAGAGCCTGCCGGCCGGCCGCTATCTTGATTTCACCGTCCGTGTCCGTAATACGCGCGGTGAGGAGTCGGATGTGTTCGGCGGACAGTTTGTCTGCGGCGCTTTGACGGCGGACGCATGGAAGGGCAAATGGATCACCGCGGATGAAGATTCCGGACAGCGTGCGCTGTACTTCCGCCGCGACTTCCGCATTGAAAAGGAGCTTTCTGCCGCGTGCCTGTTTGTATCCGGTATCGGCTATCATAAGGTCACGGTCAACGGCATGGACGCCGACGATGCGGTCATGGATCCGGCATTTTCCGATTATAATAAGACCTGCTATTATGCCGTTCTGCCCAATGTCGGAGAGCTGCTGGAGCAGGGCGACAACTGCATCGGCATTACCGTCGCGCCCGGCTGGCGGAACAATCCGGATGAGCAGCTGACGGCTGTCAACGGCGGAAAAGAACCGGAAATCTTCGGTGCACCGGCACTGAACGCACAGCTGCATCTGTTCTATTCGGACGGTACAAAGCAGTGTCTGTGCACCGATGAAAAATGGAAGTGGAAATATGGGGCGATTACATACGCTCATGTCTTCAACGGCGAAACCTACGATGCAAACGAATCGGATCCCCTGTGGGATCAGCCGCTGGACGAGGGCGAGATGGAATATGCCGCAGAGCTTCTGCATGCGGTATCACTTGAGCGTGCACCGACGGGTGCTCTGCGTCCGATGGCGCTGGAGCCGATCCGTATGCGCGAGACCTATACGCCCGTCTGCATGTCGGAGCCGGAGCGCGGCACATATATTGTTGACTTCGGACAGAATATTGCAGGTGTCGCACGGATTCTGCTGCCCGCACGCATGAAGCGCGGACAGGTTGTCACGGTGCGCTTCTCGGAAGAACTGGACGAAAACGGTTTTCTGTATACCGCAACGCTCCGTTCGGCAAAACAGGCCGACACCTACATTGCGGCAGGAGACGACCGAGATCTGACCGTCTGGCAGCCGAAGTTTACGTATCACGGCTTCCGTTATGCCGAGATCAAGGGACTGCCGCTGTTTGACCGCCACAACATCATGGCTGTCTCACTGTACAACGACATCAAGAACGAATCGACCTTCCGCTGCGGTTCTGCCATCGTCAACGCCATTCAGGATATGGTGGTCAAGACAGAAAAGGCGAATATGCACTCGATTCTGACGGACTGCCCGCAGAGAAACGAACGCATGGCATGGATGAACGATGCAACCGTGCGCTTTGAGGAAACACCGTATAACTTCGATATCGGGCGGATGTTCCCCAAAATCATCCGCGATATCCGCGATACGCAGAATGACGCAGGTGCGTTCTGCTGCTGTTCTCCCCGTATTTCGTTCGGCGGTATTCCCGCAGATCCCGTCTGCTCGTCCTATCTTGTAGCTGGCTTGCAGGCATATCTGCACACGGGCAACAAAGCGATCCTTGCGGAATCGTTTGACGGGTTTGCAGCATGGGAGAACTGTCTGCTTGCCAACAGCACCGATTATATCGTCAATTACTCCTACTACGGTGACTGGGCTGGTCCCGAATATGCGTGTACGGCAAAGGAAGATGCCCATTCCGCATCGACGGACGGCATTCTGATGTCAACGGGTTATTCCTATTATAACTGCTGTCTGCTTGTGAAATTCGCAGAAATACTCGGACGCGATGCGGACAGAGAGACGTATGCAAAGCTCGCCGGACGCATCCGCGATGCCTTCCTTGCAAAGTGGTGGCATGCGGATACCGCAAGGGTTGATTCGGGCTCCCAGGGCGCGCAGGCATTTGCGCTGTGGCTCGGTATCCTTCCGGAAGAATCCCGTCAGGCGGCGGCAGATGTGCTTCATGCGGACCTTGTATCCCACGATTATCAGATCACGACAGGCAATCTCTGTACCCGGTATCTGATGGATATGCTGTCGGAGTTCGGCTATATCGAGGATGCGTGGCGTCTGATTACCAAGGAAACGTATCCTTCCTTTGGCTTTATGCTGCAGAACGAAGCAACCACCGTCTGGGAACGCTTTGAACTCAAAAAAGAAGCCGGTATGAACTCGCACTGTCATCCGATGTACGGTGCGGTCGGGTATTGGTTTTATGCATATCTGTGCGGTGTCAAGCCCACGGGACGCGGCTATGAAACCGTTGACATCCAGCCGTATTATCCTGCAGGCCTTTACTCGGCACAGTGCGCGATTGATACCGTCCGGGGACAGATCGCTGTCCGCTGGTCAAAGCGCTACGGCAAAACACAGCTGTCCGCGGTCATTCCGTTCGGCGTGACGGCGAACATCACAGTGGGCGAGGAAACTGTCATTTGCGGTTCGGGTACCCATAACTTTGAATTCTGATGAATGATCAATAAAGGAGAATCACATGATGAGAACAATCAAAATGAGCATCATCGGTCTTGGCGGACGCGGCAGCTGGTGGCTGTCCGAGCTTCTGAATATGGAAGACGTGGAGATTACGGCTGTCTGCGACAAGCACGAGGACCGCATGGAAAAGGGTCGCCGCATGTGTGCAGAAAAGTACGGTCATGAAGTGTACGGCTCGACGAACTGGCACGATGTCACCCACCTTGATGATGGTGCGGAAGCGATTATGATCACAACCTACTGGAACGATCATGTCAAGGTTGCCATCGATGCAATGAAGCAGGGCAAGTATGCAGCGTTTGAGGTCGGCCCGGCGCAGTCAATTCAGCAGTGCTGGGATCTCGTCCGCACCTATGAGGAGACCGGCGTTCCCGCAATGCTGATGGAGAACTGCTGCTACGGTCGTGAGGAAATGACGGTGCTGAACATGATCAAGAAGGGTCTGTTCGGCGAGGTTCTTCACTGTCAGGGCGGTTATCAGCATGATCTGCGCACTGTCGCTGATTCGTTTTCCTGGGATCACGAGCGTGCATGGCACTATCTGCACCGCAATGCAGAGCTGTACCCGACACATGAGCTCGGTCCGATCATGACATATCTCGATATCAACCGCGGCAACCGTCTTATGAGCCTCAACGCGATGGCAACGAAGTCCCGGGGTTTGAACAAGTATCTGAAAGACAAATACGGCGATGAACATCCGATGGCAAATGCCGATTTCAAGCTCGGCGACATCATCACAACGACCATCCGCTGTGCAAACGGTGAAACGATCGTCCTGACCCACGACACCTCCTCCCCGCGCCCGTATTCCCGTGCCGGCAGAGTACAGGGTACCTGCGGTATCTGGATGGAGGACAAAAATGCCGTTTATTTCGAGGGCAGATCCCCTTGGGAGGGCTGGCAGCCGATGTCCGACTATTGGGAAGAATTTGAACATCCGCTGTGGAAAAAGACGAAGGCAACAGAGTACACAGGCGGTCACGGCGGTATGGACTGGCTGGTCATGCGCGCATTCCTTGACGCTGTCCGCAACAAGACCCAGACTCCGATCGATGTTTACGACTCCGCGACATTGATGGCGGTTGCAATTCTGTCTGAGGAATCGATTGCCGAGGGCTCCGCTCCCAAGTCCATTCCCGACTTCACCGACGGCATGTGGATCAAGCGCGATCCGGCTCCGAAGACCATCTTCTCGCTTGCTGAGGTTGATGACAGCCTGTATGAAGGCGATGTTGAATTCTGATTTCCCGCAGATATCATCGAATATTTCGGAAAATGTTGAAAAATTCCAAAAAAATTTCTGTTTAACTATTGCAATTTTCTCCGAAACATGATATAATAGGGTATCACATGCGGCATGGATAGCATTTTCATGTTTCGCCGCTGATTTGGAATAAGTTATTATGTACATTTTGGAGGAATATTCATGTTAACAGTTCTGGGTGTAATTTTACTTGTATTTGCGCTTTTCCTGATCGTCTCTGTCCTGATGCAGCACGGTAAGGCAAAGAATATTTCCGGTGCGATTGCCGGCGGTGCGGAAACCTTCTTCGGCAAGACCAAGGGTTCCACCATCGACAAGATGCTGTCCAAGATTACAACTGTTGTAGCAATCATTTTTGTTCTGATTGTCATCGTTGTTTATATCATGCAGGATACCGCAGTTGAAGAATACAAGAGCTTTGAGGATGCACTCAACACGCCCACAGCCGGTGATACCGTTGATACCACAGCGGACACTGCTGCAGACACCGCAGCCGATACTGCCGCTGAAACCGCAGCAGATACCGAAGCCGCAGAATAAGTCACAAAAAACCGCCATGGGACTTCCCGCGGCGGTTTTCTTCATCCGGATTGGGAATCCTATCATTGAAACGGGGAGGTGCCGTAACCATGAAAGTAAACGAAACCGTCAGAGAGCTGCTGCTCGATGTGACAGCGGATAAAAGCTATAATGCCTGTATGCCGGAGGAGCTGTGTGCGCAGATCCGGACGATGACGGACGATGTTTTTTCGTCGGACGAGGAATTTGAAGCCGCATTTTATACGACGCTTGAGCAGATGTGCAACGACAAGGAGCTCGGCCGCTCCGGCCGCGGCAATATCATATGCGGTGCACAGTTGGGATATATCACGGGCACATTCCGCGCCAACGCAAAAGGCTTCGGCTTTGTCACACCGGATGCGCGGTATGCGCATCTTTACAGTGAAGATCTGTTCATCGGAGCCGACCGTACAGGCGGCGCGATGATGGGGGATACCGTTATGGTGCGCATCACCGATTCCGTACCGGCAAAAGGTAAGGGAACCGGTCGTTCCGGCCGCGGCAAACGCGGAACACTGTCTGCACCCGCACGACCCGAGCGGCGCACGGAGGCTGCGGTTATCCGCATCATGACACGCGCACTGACGCATATCACCGGTACGCTTTACAAGGAGCTGCCGCGGTATAAGAAGGGTGCGGCGCGCTGGTTTGTTGAACCGGACAATGACCGCATTACGGCTGAAGTGCAGATCCGTCCGAACGATCTCGGCGGTGCAGCTCCGGGCGATAAGGTCGAGGCGGAGATTCTCAAGTATCCGAAGCCCGATTACCCGACGGCGCAGGGAAAGATCACGCATGTGTTCGGCACAGCGGAGTCAAAGCAGGCAAACTATGAAGCGATTCTGCGCGAAAACGGCGTCAGAACCGTATTCCCGGCTGAGGTGCTTGCCGCGGCGGACAAGCAGGCGGCGCGTCCGCTGTCAACGGCCGGCAGACTTGATCTGCGCGATAAGATGATCTTCACGATCGACTCGGCGGATGCAAAGGACCTCGATGACGCCATTTCCCTTGAAAAAACCGACGACGGTTGGCTGCTCGGCGTGCACATCGCCGATGTCGCCGAATATGTACGTCAGAACAATCCCATCGATGCTGAGGCATATCTGCGCGGTACGAGCGTTTATTTTGTCGATCAGGTCGTACCGATGCTGCCGAAAGCTCTGTCCAACGGCATCTGCTCACTGAACGGCGGGGAAGATCGGTATGCGCTGTCCGCACTGATCTCCCTTGACCGTGCGGGCAATATCATCGGATGCGAGTGCCGTGAGACGCTGATTTGTTCAAAGATCCGCGGTGTGTATGCCGAGCTCAATGACATTCTCGAATATGGAAAAGCATCCGTTCATTATGAAAAATATGCCATGCTGTTTCCGGAGGTTTATCCGGAGATGGTGCGGCTGTATGAGATCCTTTACAAAAAGAACCGCGCCAAGGGTGCGCTTGAGCTGGAAACGGCGGAATCGCGCTTTGTCCTTGATGAAAGCGGCTTTCCCGTTGATATCGTCAGACGGGAGCGCGGGGTGTCCGAGTGTCTGATCGAGCAGTTTATGCTGTGTGCGAACGAGGCAGTCGCATCGTGGCTGTATGCAATGCAGATGCCGTGTATTTATCGCATTCACGAGGAACCGCCGGAGGATAAGATGCAGACGTTTGCCGCATTTGCCTACAACCTCGGTCTGGACATCCGGCCGCTGAAGCGCCGGCAGCTGCGTCCGGGCGACTTGCAGGCGGTCATGAATGAGGCGGAAGAAAAAGGCCTTGCAGGCGTTTTATCGACGGTCATGCTGCGCTCGCTGTCCAAGGCTCGCTATTCACGTGCACAGGGCATTCATTTCGGACTTGCCGCCGAGTTTTACTGCCACTTCACATCGCCCATCCGCCGTTATCCCGATCTGTGCGTCCATCGCTTTGTCAAGGCGATCCTGCACGGTGATATGGACACAGGTGCCGTGCACAAGGCAGAGGTATTTGCCGAAAAAGCCGCACTGCAGTCTACCGAATGTGAGATCCGCGCCATGACGGCAGAGCGTGACATCGAGGATCTTTACAAGGTCCTGTATCTGGAGGACAAGGTCGGTCTTGTCTTTGACGGCATTATCTCCTCTGTAACGTCCTTCGGCTTCTTTGTCGAGCTTGATAACACCTGTGAGGGGCTTGTTCCCATCGGATCGCTGGACGGCTTTTACACCTATGATGAAAAGAATCTGACGCTCTCCTGCGGATATCGGCAGTACAAGCTAGGTCAGCGTGTCCGCGTGGAGCTTCTGTCTGCCGACCGAATCAGCCGCAAGATCGATCTTGCACTGGCTGATGAGGATGAGATGCACGGCGGGAGGGGAAGAGGATGATCGTACTTGACCGCCCTGTGATCGTGGAGGGCAAATATGACCGGCAGAAGCTTTTGTCGGTGCTTGATGCGACGATCATCACGACCAACGGCTTCGGTATCTTCAACGACCGGGAAAAGCGCGCACTGATCCGCCGCTTGGCCGAAAAGAACGGTATTTTTGTGCTGACGGATGCGGACGGCGCCGGCTTTGTCATCCGCAATCTGCTGCGCGGCTGTGTGCCGAAGGAAAAGATCACACATCTGTATATTCCTGCTGTCGCCGGGAAGGAGAGACGGAAGTCTGCCCCCTCAAAGGAGGGTCTGCTCGGCGTAGAGGGCATTGATACGGAAACGCTGGAACGGATCTTCGCACCGTTTGCCGTCGGTTCGGTCACAGATCAGGTATGTCGGCAGCCCGTGACGAAAGCGGACTTTTATGAGGCCGGGCTGTCAGGCGGGGCTGGCAGTGCCGCACGGCGTGAGGCACTGTGTATGTATCTTCGGCTGCCTGCGCACATGTCGGCGAATGCCTTATTGGAGGCGATCAACCTCCTGTACGCAAAAGAGGAATATGAGGCGGCGCTTGCCGCAATCAACGGAGAGGAGGATATCTGATGATCGCATGGATTCAAAAGATGTACCTGCGTTTCCGTGAACAGTTCTGGTATCTGGTGGTCGGCGGTCTGACAACCGTGGTCGACTTTGTTGTCTATTATCTTCTCTCCGCGGTCACACCGCTCAATTACATGATCATATACGGCATAGCATGGGCCGTATCGGTCGTGTTTGCATTCTTCCCGAACCGCAGTCTTGTGTTTTGCAATACCGGGACACAGGGCATCGGCCGGCAGTTTGTGCAGTTCGTTTCCTCACGCATTGCGACGCTGCTCATTGGTGAGGGGCTGCTGTTTGTGCTGGTCGATCTCTGTCATCTGCCGGACGGCTGGATGAAGCCGGTCGTGCAGGTGCTCATTGTTGTCCTTAATTATGTACTGTCAAAGCTGTTTGTATTCCGCCGCAGAGAAACGGAAAACACCTCCCGCCGTCCGTAAGACAGCGAGGGGTGTTCCCGCTCCGCAAATTACATGTCCCGGCTGCGTCTCGGCATCAGCATCAGAAAGATGATTGCTGCAGCTGCGGCTGCCAGGATCAGAACGAGGATCCAGGTAAATCCGCTCCCGTTCTGTGTGCTGACCGTACCTGCCGATCCGGCATGACCGATGTCGGCTGCAGCAGCATCATCATTGAACGGCGTTGCTGTGACAGCGGAACCGTCGGACGGCTTTGCATTGTCCGCGGCATCTGCCGCATCACCGACAGCCTCACCGGCATCCGAGACAAGTCCTGCCGCGGCACCGCCGATGTCACCGATCATGTCTCCGGCTGCCTCACCTGCATCCGATACCATCTCTCCCGCGGCATCTGCCGCATCGGTCACTGCATCCGCGATGGGATGCTCCTCACCGGCCGCATTGCGTGCACCGGAAGACGGCAGCATGTCGCTGCGGTTTTCCGGCACTGCAGCCGAAACCGTCAGAAGCAGCAGAAGACACGAGAGAACGAAAAAGACAACGTATCTTGCGGAATGTGCATAACCCTTACACTTTCCCATAAAGAACCCCTTATTCAAGGATCTGCTCCGCCGATCTCAAAGGATATCGGACGGGAGCAATTACAGTATCGGCAGAATCCTGCGCGGTATACATGCCGCCGCACGCCAAAATTTTCCGATGATTCCGAACGCAACAGGAGAAAAAGCAGAATGGAACTGAAAGATAAGCGTTTTCAGAAAAATGATGCAGGCTTTACCTGCGCAAACTGCGGCTTTGAGGTGCTGCCGCTGGGTACAAGCTCACGCAACCATTGTCCCAAATGCCTCTGTTCACTGCATGTCGACATCAACCCGGGCGACCGTGCCAACTCCTGCCGCGGCATTCTGCGCCCGATCGCTGCTGAACCGGATGCAAAAAAAGGATATGTCATCATACAGAAATGTGAGAGGTGCGGTGAGATCCGCCGCAACCGTGCCGCACATGATGCAAAGGTACAGCCGGACGATCTCCGTCTGATCATCGCACTGACAACCATGCGGCATTGAGCTTTGTAAAAAACAATACGAACGCCGCTCCCGCCCCTATACAGGGCTTTCGGGAGCGGCGTTTTACCGTCAGGAGATCATCTGTGCAAGCTGTGGATGGATGGGGATCAATAGCGGTTGTCCCGGGATGAGGGCACTGTCGGCATGTTCGTCAAGATGATTGATTCTGCAAAGCAGCTCCGGCGGAATACGGTAGTGCTTTGCAATGTCCCAAACACGCTCGCCTTTTTCCGGATAACAGAGCACAAGCGGCTCTGTCGGAGGCGGTGCGGTCTGTGCGTTCTCCCCAACGGAGACGATGGCGTGCGGAAGCTGACACGGCGTGCGCGCGGCAGCAGACAGAAACACCGCGATCTCAGCATCACATGCAATGCTGCCGGCGGTATCCGGGCGGGCTGTGAAACCTGTGACATACAGATCACAGAGGCAGAGCAGACTGTCAGGGTCTTTGAGCGGTGCGGCATCGGTATCCCACTGCAGAGGCACAGTTCCAGTGACAGGCATATATTTCCCGTCTGCGCATGATACGATCAGTGAAATGTCGAGCGTGCCTTCGATATGGATACGGCCGTCTCTGCATTCCGTATGCTCACAGCGTGCACGCATCCGGATATCGGCGACAGCGGTCACGGCATCCTGCGGATCTGTTTTCAGAACGGCTGCTGCAGAGAATGCACCGGATACGGTTTTCAGCGGACGATACAGCGTAAACTGCCGTTTTTGCAGGGCGATATCACGGTGCGGCAGGAAGACATCCGTGATGACGGGAATGGTATGCTCTGAGGCACAGATAACCGCAGCATCGCAGACAAAATCGACGCCGAGGTTCCGCCCCTCCTCTGTGACGGTCGGTGAGACGGCGGTTACGGTGATATCCGGTTCGCATACACCGTCGTCTGTGACCGCGTCCGCCTCAAAGGTCTCTGTAAACGGTGCGCGGTGATGCAGTGTCTGACAGCGGACTTGTGTCCCGTCCCCGACGGCACAGAATGCTGTGATATCAAACTCACCCCGGCAGACGATGTGACCGGATGAGACACGGCACTCTTTGACGATGGGGGTAACCTCACAGGAAAGCACCGTCTGAATGACACCGTCATCCAGCGGCAGGTCCTCCGCATACCGCAGGTCCGGTTTTGACAGACAAGTCAGCGCGGATGCGGTATATGGCTCGGTATAGGTACAAAGGGCCGCCTGCTCGCTGTTTGTGAGTGCGGTTGTGTCGGGTGCGGTCGGCTGTGCGGCAGCAGCACGGACGGTGAGTGCGCATCGGGCACGGAAAACGCATTTGCGCGGACCTGTCAGGCGGCAGGCGGCGCTGTCGGTCTGTAGCTTTGCCGTGATGACGGCGGTTTCGTCAAGGCCGGCAACGGCGATGCTTTGTGCATAAGGCAGAGCGGCGGAGAACGCGCAGACGGTATTCTCCTCTGAGAGGTACAGCAGCGTCATACCGACCTCTCCCTCAAGCTCGAGCCGCTCACCGTTCATGAATTTTCCCGTGACGCGCGGGGCAGCGGTCACACGCAGGACGCGGCGTACATCCGGCAGATAATCGGGCAGGGAAAATTCACCGTTCTGTTCACTGTGCTGGGTTCCGAAATAGAGCAGGGTATAAACAGATTGCTGGTTCATGGATCATCCTCCTTGATTTTCGGTGTATTGTCTGTCTCCATACAATATGCGGAAGCGGGTGCCGATAGACCGCCGTCACAGCCGCGCACGCAGTTTTTCCAGCGCCGACTTTTCTATACGGGATACGTAGGAGCGCGAGATGCCGAGCCGCTGTGCGCATAACCGCTGCGGCAGAGGCGCTGTGCCGGAAAGCCCATAGCGGAGCAGGATGATCTCGCGTTCCCGTCCGTCAAGCACGGTGTTCACCAGCATCCGTACACGTGCGCACCGCATCCGCAGATCGAGATCGTCGGCAATGGTATCCTCCTCTGCGATGATGTCCATGAATGTCAGCGGATTGCCCTCGCGGTCGGTGTCGATGGTCTCCTGCATGGAAACCTCGGCACCGAATTTTTTCTGTGCACGGAAATGCATGAGGATCTCATTCGCTATTCTCTCCTAACGGACTTTCGGAATCTTCCGAATTTCCGTTAGGATTTTTGTCGCTATCGGGGGTATTTCCACCATCGGGCGGGTTAGGAAATTCATAGTCCCCATCGTTACCGAACAGATACAGGTGGGCGTTTTCGCCATCCCATACGATTTTACGGATAAATGTTCTGATGGCAGCGCGTTTTTCCTCTACTGTATAATCGTCAATGTTTTCACTCATACAAGCGAATGTCTGACTAATAATGTCAAATTCAATGTCCGCGAGTCTGTGTTGCGAGGTAATGGATTCAAGTTCAGACAGCCGCATTTTCAGAGCCTCGCTCTTTTCGTGCAATTCGTCAATCTGTTCCATAATGTATTTTTCAGCGTGTGTACCGTCAGCTTTTCCCAAAGAAATAACGAGTGCCTTAATGTCGGCTTCATTATCTGCGATAAGCTGCTTAACCTTTTCGACCTCGGCATTGTAGCCCTCAAGATCACCGCTGATTTCTTTTTTCGTCTGCATTATCTGCTTTGCGATTTCGTTGCTCTTTTTACCCAAGCTCTTTACAGCGGCAATAACCTTTGCGTCAAGCATATTGCCGTTGGCGTTCTTCATATCGCACACATGACCTCTGCTACGCTCTTTTGTGGTGCAGAGATAGGTGTAAATTGGCTCACCCGTTGCGGTCAGACGGTCAGACAGTTTCGGACGCATATAATCTCCGCATTTTCCGCAATAGAGGATTCCCGACAGAAGCGCAACATTACTGCGCGGCTTGCGATAGCTCTTGGATTTGTTCAATTCCAAAAGATTTTGTACTTGCACCCACATAGCACCGGGGATAACGCCCTTGTGCTTACCGACAGAAACAATCCATTCATTCATCGGCTTTTCCTGTGTTGCTTTGCCAGGACGTTGTAATGTGCGGTTATATGCCATAATGCCGTGTTTGCCGTCAAACGCTTCTTTATCTGAGAAAAGGTCAACATCGTTTTCAACGAGATAATTATAAGCGTCCTCGTCTGCAATCATATACACGGGATTAGAAAGAATACCCTTGATGGCAAAACGGGTAAAGGTCTTTCCGCGCTTTGTCTTATAGCGTCCTTGCATGAGAAATTGATCTGTTTTCGTGAGTGAACCTGTTTCAATGAATTTATCGAAAATCAGCTTGACCAAATTGATTTCATCGGGAATTATTTTCAG
>JAFTLK010000280.1 GCA_017455975.1 Clostridia bacterium
TCGCCCGTTCCGACAATACCCAATATGCATAACAAACGAAACAAAATTCCCCATATCGTATCGTTCTATCCGATTCGATTCTGCATCAATCATGCGGGCGATTCGTGAATCGCCCCTACAAACATCTTATATTCACCACGTATTTTCAACACCCGAAAGGAGAAAACAATATCATGATTATCACATTTGGAGAAAAGAAAATCGAGCTTTCCGCACCCATTACGGTCTACGAAGCAGCAAAGGAAGCAGAACTGATTTCCCGCGAGGTCATCGCAGCATCGGTGAACGGCGAGGTCTGCGATCTGACCACGCCTCTGACCGGCGATGCAGACGTCAAGCTCCATACCTTTGCGGACGACGAGGGCAAGCACGTCTTCTGGCATACCGCATCCCATATCTTAGCACAGGCCGTCAAGCGTCTGTATCCCGAGACCAAGCTGACCATCGGTCCGGCCATCGACAACGGCTTCTACTATGACTTCGACTCCGATACACCCTTCACAGCAGAAGTGCTCAAGCAGCTCGAGGGCGAAATGAAGAAGATCGTGAAAGAAAACATCAAGATCGAACGCTTTACCCTGCCCCGCGATGAGGCTGTCAAGTTCATGACCGAACGCGAGGAGCCCTACAAGGTTCAGCTGATTGAAGAACTGCCCGAGGGCGAGGAAATTTCGTTCTATCAGCAGGGCGACTTCACCGATCTGTGTGCAGGTCCGCACCTGTTCGCAACGGGTGCTGTCAAGGCATTCAAGCTGACCGCCTGCACCGGTGCTTACTGGAAGGGCGACCAGAACAACAAGCAGCTGCAGAGAATCTACGGTACCGCTTACCCGACCAAGGATGCACTGAATGCATATCTCGAGGCACAGGCAGAAGCACTCAAGCGCGACCACAACAAGCTCGGCCGTGAGCTGGAATTCTTCACGACGGTTGACTATGTCGGTCAGGGTCTGCCGATTCTGCTGCCCAAGGGCGCACGCACCATTCAGCTCATGCAGAGATTCGTGGAGGACGAGGAACAGAGACGCGGCTACCTGCTGACCAAGACACCTCTGATGGCAAAGCGCGACCTTTATAAGATCTCCGGTCACTGGGATCACTATCTGGACGGTATGTTCGTCCTCGGCGACCCGCACGACGAAACGAAGGAATGCTTCGCGCTCCGTCCGATGACCTGCCCGTTCCAGTATCAGGTATTCCTCAACAAGAAGCGCTCCTACCGCGAGCTTCCGATGCGTCTGGGTGAAACCTCTACCCTGTTCAGAAATGAAGATTCCGGCGAAATGCACGGTCTGATCCGTGTCCGCCAGTTCACGATCTCCGAGGGTCACCTGATCCTCCGTCCCGAACAGCTCGCTGAAGAATTCAAGGGCTGTCTCGATCTGGCGCTGTATATGCTCGACGCTGTCGGTCTGAAAGAGGACTGCTCCTTCCGCTTCTCCCAGTGGGATCCCAACCGTACCGACAAGTACGAGGGTACGCCCGAGCAGTGGGATGAAGCACAGAGCATCATGAAGCAGCTGCTGGACGAAAACGGCATCGACTACAAGATCGGTATCGACGAAGCAGCATTCTACGGTCCGAAGCTCGATATTCAGATCCGCAATGTCTTCGGTAAGGAAGATACGCTCATCACCATCCAGATCGATATGCTGCTGGCAAAGAAGTTCGGTATGGAATACGTCGACTCCGACAACACGATGAAGACGCCGTATATCATCCACAGAACGTCTCTCGGCTGCTACGAACGTACCCTTGCTCTGCTGATTGAGAAGTACGCAGGCGCGATGCCGATGTTCTTAGCACCCACGCAGGTCAAGATTCTGCCCATCGGCAACGAACACATCGACTACTGCTACGATCTGAAGCGCAAGATGGAATGTGCGGGTCTGCGCGTCGAGGTTGACGACAGAAACGAAACCATCGGACGCAAGATCCGTGAATCCCAGCTTGATAAGGTTCCGTACATGCTCGTCATCGGCGACAAGGAAATGAATGAGGAAGAACTCGCTGTCCGCTCCAGAAAGAACGGCGACGAGGGCACGATGTCCGTCGATGCGTTCATCGAACGGTGTCTGGATGATGTCAAGAATCTGGTAAAGTAAGTTTATATATGTCAGAGGATGTCCGTGCGGCATCCTCTCGCATCATTATCACACGCTCTCTTTCTGATGTAGGGGCGATTCACGAATCGCCCGTCTAACTTCTCTTTATATACCTGTAATATTGCAAACTTTCATCCATCATTTCTCACCATTATCATCCCTCCGTTGTAGGGACAATTCACTCGTCACCCGTCTAACTTTATGAATTTGCCAAATCGAAAATCCCCCCGTCTTCAAGGCTATGATTATAATCAGGACGGAGCATACTTTATTACCATATGTTCAGATCAGCGCCGCCTGCTGTTTTCAGACATAACAGGTGCACCGCCCAATGATGTTTCTGTTAATCTCACTGCATATGGTGATATCGCAAAAAAATATATCCAACTGCTCCCACAGAAATATGACATCATCCTTCATGCGTATGTCATCATGCCAAACCATATTCATTTGCTGTTTCTGATGACACATCAGATCACCGGCAACCGGACACCCCTCGAAACGCGCAGTTATCTCGATAAAATGATCGGATACCTGAAAATGAATATTTCCAAAGAAATTCATCAGATAAATTCTCATGAAAAGGTCTGGCAGCGATCGTATCATGATTCGATTATCAGAAGCGAAAAGAAGTATCTGCATATTTGGAATTATATTCAAAACAATCCGATGGTCTGGCAGTATGATTGTTTTTATTCGGAACAAAATGGTTCCACGCCAGCATTGTGAAAAGCATGGAAAAGCGGGCGATTCGTGAATCGCCCCTACAGTATTTGTAAAACGATAGGAAAGGAGTCCCCACCATGTCCACCTTCTCCCAAATCGAAACCGTCCTCCTCGACGATGCCTATTCCGCCATTGTCATCCTTGACCAGACCAAGCTTCCGGGCGCGTGCGAGATTCTGCACCTGCACACCCAGCCCGAAATTCATGACGCGATTTACCGTCTGTGTGTCCGCGGTGCACCTGCCATCGGCATCACCGCCGGCATGGCTTATTACCTTGCCGCAAAGGAACACGTCACCGCCAATCCTGAAATCACACCGGATATGCTGACCGCGGCACTAAAAGCGGACAAAGCCTACATGGCATCGTCCCGCCCGACCGCCGTCAACCTGTTCTGGGCACTGGACCGCATGGAGCGCGTCTATCTTGCCAACCGCGAAAAAGACAACGCAGAAATTCTCGCCCTACTCCGCACCGAATGTGAGGAGATCAGAGCAGAGGACATCCGCGTCTGCCGTGCGATCGGCGAGTACGGTCTGTCGCTTGTCAAGCCCGGCGACGGCATTCTGACCCACTGCAACGCAGGACGTCTTGCCGCCGCAAAATACGGAACCGCCACCGCGCCGATCTACCTCGGTCACGAACGCGGCTACAACTTCCATGTATTTGCCGATGAGCCAAGACCGCTTTTACAGGGCGCATGTCTGACCGCATATGAGCTGCACGAAGCCGGCGTCGATGTCACGCTGATCTGCGACAATATGTCCTCTGCCGTCATGAAGCAGGGACTGGTACAGGCGATCTTTGTCGGCTGTGACCGCGTCGCGGCAAACGGCGATACCGCAAACAAAATCGGCACATCCGTCGTCGCGTGTGTCGCCCGGCAGTACGGCGTTCCGCTTTATATCTGCGCGCCGACCGCAACAATCGACATGAACTGCCCCACCGGTGCCGATATCCCGATTGAGGAACGCAAGCCCGAGGAGGTCACCGAGCTGTGGTACGAAACCCGTATGGCACCCGACGGCGTCAAGGTTTACAATCCTGCGTTTGACGTCACCGACGCATCCCTGATCGCCGGCATCGTCACCGAATATGGCATCGCTTACCCGCCGTACAAGGAAGCCTTTGAGGCGATTTTTGCCCGCAAGGCGGCAGGTGAGGCGATCATCGGGGAGGAATCCGCACAATGAAAGGCTTTCCGAAATTCAAGTCGCCGCTCGTTGTCCGTCCAAAGCCGAAGCAGTTTCTCTATCTGCTGCTTGTGCTGATCGCATACATTGCCCTGCAGGGATGGCGCACCTACCAAGCGGTCATGTCCTTTGATATCATAGCCGCTGTCAGCAGTATTCTGCTGGTCGCCGCCGCTGTCTTTCATGTGTACCGCGTACGGCGGTATGCGGAGAGGGACGTGACCGAGATGATTCCGACCATCATCATCCTCGCAGGTACGGTCATGCTGACAAAACTTCTGACGTTCCTCACTTCCCTGTCACCGTTTTCCGTGTCCGCACTTGTGTATCTGCTCGTCGAGTGCGCGTTCTGGTGTGCCGTCATTGTCTGCTCCGTCCGTGCCGTCTGCGGCAGATACAAGCTGCTCGTGCCGCTGCTGCTGCTGTTTTTCGGCTTTTTCTGGGCATTTATCCGCTTTGAGCTGCGGCAGCTTGACGAGATTCTGGTGATTCTCTGTCACCTGCTGTTCGTCTGGTTTCCGGTTGATGCGATCGTCTTTACGTCGCTGTATGTGCCGGAGGATAAATTCAATAAGATTTGACTGTTTCACCCGTAGATTTTGTCTGCGGGTGATTTTTTGCGGGCAGCTTTTGGGAATACGGTCATGCTCGGAATCAAAAGACGGTTATGGTATACGCAGGTGCCCCTCTATATCCGTAGGGGAGGGGTCACCCCTCCCGCCTTGTGGGTGAACAATGCATCGTCGCCGTCATACACCATGGCAGGAAGATGTATCTTTCATCATTCGTTCATCTCAACATGAATGCTTTATGAAATTTAAGGCAATACCGCACAATTCGCGGCAGTTGCCTTGATGGCACATCTGCTTGCATCTTTTCCGTCATTCGTCACAAAAATTCTTCGCAGAGGGTCGACTATGCGCGCGAATTTTTGTTTAGACTGACGAAAAATCCGTCGGCGCATCTGTACCATCAGAATTGTGCGGTACTGCCTTAAAAAATGATTCTCTATTCAATATGCATCATTCATATTCATTTCATTCGTCAACCGGAATCAACATCGATGCTATATGTTTCGGGAGGGGCGACCCCTCCCCTACAGTTTTAGAGAATCGCCTGCGTCAACCGTCACCGTCTTCTTCATACATTAACAGCGTTATCCTGTTTGTAGGGACAGGCGTCCTCGACTGTCCCTATAGGCGTCCTCGACTGTCCGTGACAAGGTACTTGTCATGATAGGCAAAGTCCTCGACTGTCCGTGACAAGGTACTTGTCATGACAGGCAAAGTCCTCGACTGTCCCTGACGATTTCACTCTTGTATATACTCCCTCCCCAACAAACCCACGTCTGTCAATAAATTTCGCAAATTTTGCATACATCTCCGATTTCGGGCAACACTACAACCAAACGGACAACACATCACCGTCCGCAACAATGCCCAAAAGGAGAATCTTTCATGAAACAATCATACACAAACCGTTCCCGACTTGTTTCCGTCGGAATCTGGTCGCTGGCCGTCCTTGCCCTGCTTGCCGTCGGGACGATGACACTCTTCTCGGCAGCATCCCGCCGCACACAGAAGCCCCACGAAACCGCAGACGCTGTCACGGAAACCGCCGACGCACCCGAAGTACAGGCAGATGAGCCCGCCGATACCGAGGATGCAGGCTTCTTCCCGCCGGCAAATCCCGCCGATACCGAGATTCCGGGTCTTGATACCTCCGCACCGCAGACCGAGGAAGCGGATGCTCCCATTCCCACTGCTGACATCCCGACCGCTGTCTTTGACAACGGCGAAAACTTCCATGCTGTCATGCCCGTACACGGGGAAATCGCCAAGGATTTCACCGAGGACGTCGCCGTATATTCGCTGACAATGAACGACTACCGCGTCCATCAGGGGATTGATATTACAGCACCCGTCGGTACAAAGGTCTCCGCCTGCGCCGCCGGTGTCATCGAACGCGTCTGGTATGACCCGTTTTACGGACAGTGCGTTGAAATCAACCACGGCGGCGAGATCAGGTCACAGTATGCAAATCTCTCCGCCGATCTTCCCCGCGGAATCGAAGCCGGAGCAACCGTGCTTGCCGGTGATATCATCGGCGGTGTCGGGGAGACCATGATTATCGAGATGGCGGATTCCGAACATCTGCACTTTTCGATGACCGTGGACGGCATTTACGTCGATCCGACAGCGTATATGGAATGAGAAATTAGAAATTAGAAATGAGAAATGAGACGAGTTCGATTACTTGAATAGACGGTATGTTCCGGAATCCTTGTAGGGGCGATTCACGAATCGCCCGCAGTTTTCAAGTCAATTTCGTTTATTTGCAGGCGTATCGAACGCATCAATTTGAGAATAAAAATGGAAGAGGCTCTGTACGATCCGCGTGGTCGGTACAGAACCTCTTTTTTATCTCAATTTTTTCGACATATAAAGCACAAGTCCGTCGCCGTTTTCAACCGTTGTGTACGGCTCGGCAATTTTCCCATCAGCCCAGACCCCGGAGCCGTCCGGAACATAGCCGCGCAGGACATACAGTCTTTGTGCCGCGCCGTAGCCGGAATGTAACCCCACTCCGAGCGTCACCGTATCTGTGCGCGTCGCCGCCAGATCCTCACAGACCCCGAGCAATGCCGACCCGATGCCGCGGCAGCGATATTTCTCCAACACATTGAAATCGACAATTTCCGGATAGCCGCATCCGACAAACGGTCCGTGGATCGGTCCGTCATACAAAGAGACATACCCGACAGGTACGCCGTCCCAGACAGCCGCAAATGCGACAGCGCGTCCGGCTGCCACGTGTGCAAGCCGCTCCTCGAGCTTTTTGGGTGTCGCATACCAGCCCTGTGCAATCTCACCCGCCACAATCGGCGCAATATCCGTCTCACGCAGATGACGGATGACCAGATGTTCATTGATGATGCGTTCCATTTTCCCCTCCTGTTTACCGTACAGATACTATTTGTTCCATTGTCAGAGCCGCCGTCTGTACGCCGGATGACAAATCATCGGCGGCACAGCAGATGCGGCTTTCCCCGAAGCTGTACCATGCAAGATCGCAGGACACCTCACCGCTGACCGCTTTTTTCTCCGTCACATCGACCGAAACCGATGACAGCGGATGCGCAAATCCCTCTCCCGTCCATTTGACAAAGGCTTCCTTTGCGCACCAGATGTCAAAAAACGCGTCATTCTTCCCGACAGCTCCGATGTAATCCCGTTCCTCCGGCGTGAAGAGCCGACGTTCCATTGCCGCGCGGTTTTGGATGGGATGCACAAATTCCAGATCGACACCGACCTCCCCCCAATCCGAGAGCAGCACCGCCGCCGCAAACATTCCGCGTGCCTTGTCCACAGTATGGGACAGATTGAACCGCACGGAAATGGCAGGATCGGCAAAGTGCGGCTTGCCCTCCCAGACAATGGGCGCATCGGCATATGCGGCATATCCGCAGTCACACAGCGCATACCGCAGAAGACAGGCAGCGGCGGCAGACGCGATGCGGTCAGCATACGGCCGGCGTTCTATTTGGGTACGGCGGGATGCGGGGAGCATAGATAGAAGCGCGGGTTCTTCAAAGGCAGAGAGTGATTCTCCGATATAATACAGGTAAACCATGGTTATTGATCTTTTTCAGACAGTCGGTTCATAACAGATCCCCTCCTGTCGGATATTCCTTCTTTTCAAATCGTGAAATTACTGTACTTCTGCAAGAGCAGCTGCTTCACATCTGACATAAACTGTTCTGTTTAAGAGAAAAACGGCTCCACATTTTCTGCGTACAATTCATAAAACGCACTGTAATCGCATTTGGATCGAATATCAAACAACTCGGATATCAGAACGGACACATCCGAAGAAAAAACGCCGGTTTTCACATATCGTTTTCTGAATTCTGATATCACGCCGCTGTGATGCCGCATTTCGATTCCCTCGGCTTCGAGCAGTGCACGCATCAGATTGAACACCGCATAATACAGACGTCCGGCGGATGTTTTATAATAGGTCAGCCGGAAGGTATCCAGTGCGGCGGCATAACATTCCGATGCGTTCATCAGTCGATCCTTGACGATATCAATTTTTGCCTGTTCAAGCTCCGTCTGCATCATAACGAATCCCCTCCTGTCTCACATTACGGTAATACGCCAAAGCATCGGAATATTGCCGAAAGCGCGCGGCAGGCTCGGCGTTGATGGAAACTGTGATGTCATGCGTCAGACTTAACTCGCTGTTGATATGGGAGAGCGCCGACTGTGCACCGCAAAGTCCACGATCATCCATATCGACTGACAGGAATATATCCACATCCGATTCCGCATGAAAATCTCCTCTTGCGTACGAGCCGTAAAGATATGCATCACGCACACGACCCTCATAGAGCACCTGACAGCGTTCATACGCCTCGGACAAAATCTGCAGTGCCTGTTCCTTTGTACACACAGATATCACTCCTCATTTATTGACCTTATCAATCAGATCCTGCCGGAACTCGGCATAGGGCTTACCGAAGTAATTGCGTTCCTCAAGCCCGACGATGTATTCCTCCATCGACAGTCCCTGCTCCATGATACGCATTGCATGATAGCGTCCGACATACGTGAAGAAATACGGCTGGAACGCCATGCCGGTCTCCGCGGTCTTGTCAGCGGGATAACGGATGATGAAGCCGAACTTCCAGCAGTTTTCCAAAAGCCATGCGTAAGCCGGATCACGGGAGAACGCCGTCGAATAGTCATCCTCCTGATTATGCATAATCATGGAATATCCGGTCTGCTGCGGATTCGCGCCCGCAACCTGCGCAACCGAGGATGCCGCAACCTTCGCCTGTTCTTCTGTCATGGTCTTCATATAATCCGCAACCGTATTGTCATAGAAATAACGCTGCTTGGAATACGAACGGTAACCGAGCAGAATATTGACATCCGGGAAGCCGTTTGCGGCAAGCTCCATAATCATGGCGTGTGCCGCACGTTCTGCGACAAAGTCAAGATACTGCCACGGACGACCGTCATGACGGATATCGACGATCTCCACGGTCTGCGGCACATACGACTGCGGCAGAGGATATTCTGCGTTGACAAGCAGAAGATACTCATCGCGGTTCTTCGGGTTCATAAAGTCCTCATACAGCGACAGATCCGCGACAAATTCAACAGGTGAGGTCTGACCGAATTCGTTGTATTCGTCAAGCCCGACAAGCGGTGCATCGGAACGGATGGTAAAGCGCAGTGACTGCATGACGGACGCATCGTCCTCGGTGGGTACCTGCGCCACCGTCACCGCCTGTTTTTCCTGATCGTACAGAACAGAAATACCCTCGACATACGAGGAGAAAAAGTCATACGGGACATAAAGATCCTCACCGTCCAGATAGGGGGCCGCACTGATGCGTTCCTCAACGCCGTTGATGAACACCTGCGTCGAGCCGACGATGAATTTGACATGTTCTTCCGCATCGCGGGAAATATAGCGAAGCTCTGCCGTGTCCCCGGTTACCGCCATCTCACACAGATCAATGATCGGTGTCAGATTGACATACAGATGACCGCCGCGCATCATGCTGTCATATTTGACGCTGACAGCCGATGCTTCTCCGACCTTATAGGAAAAATCGCGCCGTGCGGCAACCTCGTATTTGACAAGATTGAGATAGAAAAGCCCCGCGGATATGCCGAGCATCGAGGCGAACATCAGCACAAACAGGACAAAACGTCCGGCAAATACCTTTGCGCGGCGCGCACGCTGACGGCTTTTGTATTGCCGCTCCTCGCGCTTCATCTGCGCACGGATGGCACGCTCCTCCTCGGTCAGCTCAAAGCGCTCGTCGTGACGGCGCATCTTCTCCTGTGCGCGGCGGCGTGCTTCCAGCTGCTTCTTTCGCTGCTTTTCCGCTTCTTTCTTCTGTTTTTTCTGCGCTTTTTCAGCGGCGGCCTGCTGTTTTTTCAGCCGTTCCCGACGCTGCTTGGCGCGCTGTTCAGCGGCACGGCGTGCGGCTGCCTGCTCCTCGGAAGTCAGCGGCGGACGCTGTCCCCCCGACATCTGTCCGCGACCTGCCGTCGGCGGCTGATTCTGACGCGGTCGGGAGCCCCGATTCTGTGCATCGGGATTCTGCCGCGGATTCTGGTTCTGATTCACGTTGATCGTCCTTCCTTTTTGGGGTGATGCTGTCAACTTACGGTTTCATGATGTTAATGGGCGGCGAGGTGTTTCTCTTTGCCTGTAGGGGCGAGCGTCTGGGCATACCATAAACACCGTCTAACCCGCAGGAGATACTCGATTACTTCATCCCATCCTCATCATGACAGCAGATCAGCGCATCGGCATACGGCAGTGCGCGGATCATATCGCAGAACGTGTGCCATTCATCGAGCTTGTGGTTTCTGCGCGCATAGTAAATGTTCGTCAGCGTCTCGTAATTGAGCGTCACCGTGCGCATCTGATCGTAGGACGACGGCAAAAACTGGATCATATCGTACCAGTAGCGCTTGTCACGGTTCTCCATGTACTTGTTCCGCAGAACCTCCAGATAGGCAATCACACAGTCAAACTGCGCCAGTGTTTCCGCATCCATATGATCGGTCGAAAAATCGGTGCGGGAGAACGGCTTTGCATGAATTTTGTGCATCGTCGAGGTTGAGTTTGCGACCGTTGCGACCTTGTAGGTATCAAATTCCTTCCACCAGTAGAGCGGCGCTGTGATGTCGACGGAAACAAAGATCTGACGCAGATACTTGCGGTGGTCGGAGCCGGAACGGGCAAGGCGGGACGCAAGCGAAAGATCCGCTTCCCCGACGATATAATTGCCGTCTGCATCGTAATAGCTGTCGGATTTCTCCCATGAGTTCATCGGGTTGCGCATGCCGCGCAGAGCATTTTCAAAATTCATCACGCTTACGCGTTCGGTTTTCAGCATAATCAAATTTCCTCTCTGTTTTTCATTCTCTTTTCTTTCTTCTTTTTATTTATTATTATACCATATCCTGTGCGGCTTGAAAAGGGTTATTTTATGAATTTTTTATGTTTTTTCCGCTTGACACAAAAAGATTCAAAAAATTTTTTTGAGAAAATCCGAAAACGCCTTGAAAGACAGCCGCATTTGTGATACAATATAGATATCTATAATCGAAATCAGAAAGGAAGAAATTACCATGACCAATACATTTGCAATCAAAAACGCCCGCGTATACCGCACCGAGCAGCGCGACTTCGTCCCTGCAACCGTTGTTGTCGAGGACGGCAAGATCAAGGCCGTTCTCGCACCCGATGCATGCACCTGCGATATGACCGTCGTTGACGGTACCGGCTGCCTGCTCACACCCGGTCTTGTCGATACCCACACCCACGGCCGCATCGGCTATGACTTCGACTCCGCAACCGTAGAGCAGATGAAGGATATGCGTCACTCCTATGCCGTTGACGGCACGACCACCGTGTTCCCGACCATCGCATCCGCACCGCTTGCACAGATCGAGCAGGCGATTGACAACGTCAAGGCTGCCGGCTTTGACTGCATTCATCTCGAAGGCAGATACTTAAACGAAAAGCGCCGCGGTGCACACAGAGCCGATCTGCTGTTCCCGCTGGATGCAAACGAGCTTACCTCCCTGCTTGACCGCATGGAAGGTCTCAACATTCACATCTCCTGCGCACCGGAGCTTGAGGGCGGCGAAACCTTTGTCAAGACCGCAATCGCACGCGGCGCGACCGTATCCCTTGGTCATTCCGACGCGACCTTTGATCAGGCGCTGGATGCGATCTCCTGGGGTGTCAATGCATTTACGCACACCTTCAATGCCATGCGTCCGATCCACCACAGAGAACCCGGCCCTGTTGTCGCAGGTCTGACCACCGAGGGTGCATACTGTGAGGTCATCGCAGACGGCTTCCATCTGAACCCCGCCATCGTTAAGCTCGCATATCTGGCAAAACGCCCGTCTCACCTGACCCTCATCACCGACTCCATGAGCGCGACCCGCTGTGCAGACGGCGAATATGCAATCGCAGGCGAGAAGGTCTACGTCGTCGACGGAAAGGCCATCAACGAAGAAGGCAATATCTCCGGCTCCACCATCACCCTGTCTCAGGCTGTCCGCAATCTGATGCAGTTCGCAGGCGTTTCCTTTGCGGAAGCCCTCGCATACGCAACCATCGTTCCCGCGACCGAGGTCGGTATTGACAACATCACCGGCTCCATCGCTGAGGGCAAGCGCGCAGACCTGCTGCTCGTCGATGCCGAAACCTATGACATCAAGTCTGTCTGGCAGGCAGGCGTATCGGTGCAGTGAACGGCCGCACGCCTACCCCGCGCCAATACCGTATCCGTGCAAGAGATGCGCTGTTTTATTCTTCCAACTGGATCGCAGCACTGATTAGCACGTTTGCGGTCATGCTCATCGTCTTCACCGCAGTGTATCTGACCGAATGCATTGATGCGTTCACCGCCATGATCTCCGCACATCCCCTCCCCATCCGTCCGATTGCGGCGGTGCTCTGGTATCTGATGCTGTCGCCGCTCTGCTACGGGCTGCTCGCCTACTACACGGATCTCTGCCGTGCCGCACAGGGCGAGGGTCCCGTCCGCGTGCCGACCGCCGTGATCTTCAGTGCATACGCATCGAAAACATCGGTTGTGCGCGCATGGGCGTTCATGTTTATCGCGCTCTCGCTGCAGCTGCTTCTGCCGCTTTCGCTTGTGCCGCTGCATCCGCTTCTGTCAGGTTCCGTATCCGGGATCGGGATGCTGCAGCTGCTGCCTGCGGTATCGCTGTGCGTCCTGCTTCTGTCCTTTGCGCTCTATCTCGGTGCACGTCTGATGCCGTCGCTGTTTCTGGGTCTTTCCCGACCGGAGCTTCCCATATCAGTCATCCTCCACCGCACCCTCCGTCAGACCGGACAAAGCGCGGGATGTGCTGTGCTTCTGCAGCTGGGACTTCTCGTCTCCGCTGTTCTGACACTGCTCTTTACCGCCGGCATCGGATTCTTCCTATATGTACTGCCCAACGGCATCTGCACCTATATCTGCTTCTGTCAGGATCTGGCGCGCCGCACGGATCTTTCCGTCAACTGAATCCGCAAACTCCAAGAAAGGCGGTCTGTCCATCACAGGCCGGAATCATCATAATGAACGACAAGAAATTTTATCTTACCACAGCCATCGCCTATGCATCCCGCAAGCCCCACATCGGCAACACCTATGAGGTCATCATGACCGACGCCGTTGCGCGTTTCAAGAGAATGCTCGGCTATGACGTTTACTTCCTCACCGGTACCGACGAGCACGGCGAAAAGATCGAACTGCTCGCAAACGATGCCGGCATCACGCCCCAGCAGTATGTCGACGGTGTCGCCGGCGAAATCAAGGGTCTGTGGGATCTGATGAACACCACCTACGACCAGTTCATCCGTACCACCAAGCCCTCCCACGTTGCCGCTGTTCAGCACATGTTCAAGAAATTCTACGATCAGGGCGACATTTACAAGAGCGAGTATGAAGGCTGGTACTGTGTCCCCTGCGAATCCTTCTTCACCGATACCCAGGCAAAGGAAGGCGGCATCTGCCCCGACTGCGGCGCACAGATGACCCGCCGTAAGGAAGAGGCTTACTACTTCCGTATGAGCGCCTATCAGGATCGTCTGCTTGACTATATCGAATCTCACCCCGACTTCATCGAGCCGGAATCCCGTAAGAAGGAAATGATCAACAACTTTATCAAGCCGGGTCTGCAGGATCTGTGTGTATCGAGAACCTCCTTCACATGGGGTATTCCCGTTACGTTTGACGAAAAGCACGTTGTCTATGTCTGGCTTGATGCGCTGACCAACTATATCACCGCACTCGGCTACGATGTCAACGAAAAGGGCGAGCTTTATTCCAAGTACTGGCCGGCTGATGTCCATATCATCGGTAAGGACATCACCCGCTTCCACACCATTTACTGGCCGATCTTCTTAATGGCACTCGGCGAGCCGCTGCCGAAGAAGGTCTTTGCGCATCCGTGGTTCATGTTCGGCAACGACAAGATGTCCAAGTCCAAGGGCAACGTCCTCTATGCCGACCAGCTCGTTGAGAAGTTCGGTGTCGACGGTGTCCGTCACTACTGTCTGGCTGAAATGCCCTACGGCTCCGACGGCAACATCACGATCGAAAATCTGATCAAGCGCTACAACACCGACCTTGCCAACAACCTCGGCAACCTTGTCAACCGTACCGTCACGATGACCAAGAAGTACTTCGACGGCATCATCCCCGCACCCACCTGCCCCGACGCACTCGACGAGGAGCTGAAGGCGTGTGCAGAGCAGACCTACAAGTCTGTCGTTGACCAGATGGAAACCTACCACATCGCAGACGCGGTTGAGTCGCTGTTCGCACTGTACTCCCGTGCAAACAAGTACATCGACGAAACCGCTCCGTGGGTGCTTGCCAAAGATGAAACGAAGAAAGAACGTCTGGGCACCGTCATGTATAACCTGCTTGAGATGATCCGTCTCGGCGCGATCCTGACCGCTCCGTTCATGCCCGCAACCGCTGACGCGATCTTTGCACAGATCGGCTGTGACAACCGCGAATACGTCTGGGGTGCACGCAAGGCAGGCGAACCGGTCGGTGAACCCGCGGCTCTGTTTGCCCGCATCGATGAAAAGAAGATGATGGAGCAGATTGAAGCGGAACAGAAAGAAAACGCACGCATTGCCAATGCCGCAAACGAAGCCATCAAGGCAAAGGACGAGCCTGCCATCGAAATCGCACCGATCGCACCCGAGATCACGTTTGATCAGTTTATGACAAACGACCTGCGCTGTGCACTTGTCACCGCGTGCGAACCCGTTCCGAAGTCCGATAAGCTGCTCAAGCTCCAGCTCGACCTCGGCAATGAAACAAGACAGGTCGTCTCCGGTATTGCCAAGTGCTACAAGCCCGATGATCTGATCGGACGCAAGGTCATGATGGTTGCCAACCTCGCACCGGCAAAGCTGCGCGGTGTGGAATCCTGCGGTATGATCCTTGCCGGCGGTGAGGGCGATCACATCGAAGTCGTCTTCCTGCCCGATTCGATGCCGCTCGGTACGAAAATTCATTAAAAATTGAACAAAAAGGGCTGCTGTATGGATCAATTTCCGTACAGCAACCCTTTGTTGTCGTCTTCTGAAACAAACGGGCTGTTGCATTTGATAAATCATTGAACAAATGATAACTCCCTCAGTCAAAAAAAGACGCTGAGGCGTCTTTTTTTGACTGCTCCCTCGGAGAGGGAGCCTAAACTAAGCCTCCCTCTGTTTGAGGGAGGTGGCTCACCTGCGGTGAGCCGGAGGGAGTTTTTGACACATTGATCTAAATGCAACAACCCCCTACAATTACCTAAAACACAGGAATCTTGATATTATGACAAACCACCCCATCTTCGACACCCACGCCCACTATCACGACAGCCGTTTTGCCGCACCCGATACCGGTCTGCCCGATATCCATACGCTTCTGAAGACGCTCTTTTCCACGGAAATCTCCCACATCATCAATGTCGGCACCGATATCCCTCATTCCCTGTCCGCAATCCGACTTGCTGAGCGGTATGAGACTATGTACGCCGTCATCGGCATGTATCCCGGATCCTGTCCGCTTCCGTTTAACGAGGAACAGATGGAGGACATCATCGCACAGTTTTCCGCCATGCTGGATCATGAAAAAGTTGTCGGCATCGGTGAGATCGGCTTTGATTTTCATTACGACGATGTTCCGCGCGACGTACAGGCACGCTGGTTTGACCGCCAGATGCGGCTTGCCAAAGAAAAGAATATGCCCGTCGTCATTCATGACCGCGAGGCACACGGTGCTGTCATGGATATGATATCCGCACACCCGGATGTCCGCGGTGTGCTGCACAGCTATTCCGGCTCCGCCGAGATGGCACGTCAGCTGTGTGAGCGCGGCTGGATGATCTCGCTGTCCGGTGTCGTCACCTTCAAGAA
>JAFTLK010000281.1 GCA_017455975.1 Clostridia bacterium
GACATTTTTTGCGGAATCGTCTTTGGAGGCGCTGGACGCGCTGCTTTTGCAAACGCTGGAAACAGACGGCACGCCGGAAGGTCTGCGCCGCAATGACAATCTGCGCAATCTTCGCGTCTCGGAGGAAGAAACGCCGTGGGGCACCATGCAGATCACAGTTTATGATACCTCCGTTAAGACCGATATGAAAACGACGTATCTTGATTTCACCGATGAGGCGGGTATTCGCCGGGTGCTGATCCGCAATTATTATGCGGACGGAACGCGGTGGTCCGGAAAACTGTTTGTGTTTGACCCCGCACTGCCGCTGTATTTTCAGTTCAATGCACCGCTGGATGCGGAGGGATTGTTTGCGCTTGCCGCAAAACCGATTACATAATACAAAAATTACCGGAATACTGTCATGCGGCGGTATTCCGGTTTTGTCATTCTTGCCGAAACCTATTCAAATTTGTGAGATAAAACAACTCCCAGTTCTTCCAAATAGCAAAAATCCCCAAAATTTCATACAAAAACAGGCGTTTACCATCTTGACCGTATGACGAATTTGTGGTATAATAATAGGGTATCAATTTCCACACAGAAAGAAGAATTACCCATGAATCAGAAATTTACCAAAGAAGAAGTCAGAGAGGCCATTGCGACAAAGCTCTCTCGCTATTTCGGCGTGACCATGGCTGAGGCCAATGAAGATCAGATCTACCGCGCCGTGATGATGTGCGTCAAGGACATTCTGTCCCAGAAGCGCTCTGAATATAAAGAAGAAGTCAAGCGTCAGTCCGGCAAGACCCTGTACTACATGTGCATGGAATTTTTGATCGGTCGTTCGCTGAAGAACAACCTCGGCAACCTGGGCTTAACCGAAACCTACCGCGAAGTCCTGTCCGAACTGGGCTTTTCGCTCGAATCCGTCTGTGAGCATGAGCCCGATCCGGGTCTGGGCAACGGCGGTCTTGGCAGACTTGCGGCTTGCTTTATGGATGCCGCAACGACGCTCAACTATCCCGCAACCGGTTTCTCCATCCTCTACGAGTACGGTCTGTTCAAGCAGAAGCTCGTCGACGGTCAGCAGATCGAGCTGCCCGACAACTGGCTGCCCGGCGGTGATGTCGTCCTCGTTCCGAGAACCGACAAGGCATGCACTGTCCGTTTCGGCGGTCACATCAAGGAAACCTGGAAGAACGGCAAGTGCGACATTGTCCACTCCAACTACGAGGAAATCCAGGCGGTTCCGTATGATATCATGATCTCCGGTGCAGACTCCGAGGCCGTCAACGTCCTGCGCCTCTGGAAGGCAAAGAGCACCTCCTCCTTCAATATGAACCTGTTCTCGCAGGGCGCTTATATGCAGGCAATGGAACAGAATACCAATGCGGAAATCATTTCCAAGGTTCTGTATCCGTCCGACAACCATACCGAGGGTAAGCTGCTCCGCCTGTCCCAGCAGTACTTCCTCGTTTCCGCATCCCTGCAGTCGATCATCTCCGACCACCTGCGCCGTTACGGTTCTTTGTGGAACTTTGCCGATAAGGTTGCCATCCACGTCAACGATACGCACCCGGCTCTTGTCATTCCGGAGCTGATGCGTCAGCTGATGGATATCCACAGCTACAACTGGGAACAGGCATGGGATGTTGTCACCCGTACCGTTTCCTATACCAACCATACCGTCATGCCCGAAGCACTCGAAACCTGGAATGAGGACCTGTTTGCGCTCAAGCTGCCGCGTATTCATACCATTGTCCGCGAAATCAACCGCCGCCTGTGCGAAGATTTGTGGAAGTGCTATCCCGGTGACTGGGACCGTATCTCCCGCATGGCAGTCATCGGCTACGGCTCTGTCCGCATGGCAAATCTGTGCGTCGCAGGCTCTCACACCGTCAACGGTGTATCGAAGCTCCATTCCGACATTCTGACAAAGACGGTCTTCCACGACTACTACAAATATACCCCCGGCAAGTTCACCAATGTCACCAACGGTATCGCACACCGCAGATGGCTGTGCTATTCCAACCCCGGTCTGACCAATATGCTTGACGGTCTGATCGGTACCGACTACAAGAAGCAGCCCGAAACGCTGTCCCGCCTGCTCGAATACAAGGATGACAAAAAGGTCCTTGATCAGATTCTTGCGATCAAGCGTGAGAACAAGGTGCGCTTCTCCAATTATGTTGCACAGAAGACCGGCATCGCACTCGATCCCGACTCCATTTTCGACGTGCAGGTCAAGCGTCTGCATGAATACAAGCGTCAGCTGCTCAAC
>JAFTLK010000282.1 GCA_017455975.1 Clostridia bacterium
TCGGGACGCGCGATGATGTGACGTGCGACAACGCCGGAAACCGCGTTTGCCGCCGCCTCTGCCGCATCCATTGCTGCTTCCACCGCCGCAACACTGCCGCGGAACTTGACCACGACGATCAGCGGGACGGAGAGCGTTTCGGGATGGGAGGGCTTGTTCTTGTCAAAGTTTTCGACGGTGACATCTGCTGCCTTGCAGCCTGCGTCACATGCGACGAACGCAGCGACAAGACCGTATACTTCAAGAATGCCGACTGCCTGTGCCATATGCGGTTCCTCTCAGGTCAGTTGACAATTGCGATCTTGAGGCCTTCCTGCTTCAGGTTGACTTCAAGAGCACGGTTGATCTGATCCAGCGGGAACTTGTGGGTGATCAGCTTCTTCATCGGAATGCCGATTGCCTGTGCACGCTTGAGGAAGTCGAAGGTGGTCGCGTAGTCACGCAGGGTGTAGACCCAGGAGCCGACCGTCGTGATTTCCTTTGCGCAGATATCAAAGTGCGGGTTGATGGTAGCATCGCCGCCGTTGATAAAGAAGCCGAGCTCGCACAGACCGCCGCCGTTGCGGATGAACTTGTAGATGTTGGAGTGTGCGACGGGGGAACCGGTGCACTGGAATGCAAAGTCAGCATAGTAACCGCCGAATGCATCCTTGACCTTGTTTGCAAGGTCTTCGACACCGTTCGTATCCTTGAAGTTGACGGAGTTGTCAGCGCCCATTTCCTTTGCGAATGCAAGGCGCTGAGCGTTGCCGTCAACTGCAACGATATTTTCAATACCCATCGTGCGCAGAACAGCGATACAGATCAGACCGATCGGACCGCAGCCCTGAACGACAACGCGGGAGTTGAAGCGGAGAATACCGGTGGTCTTTGCGCGTTCCACTGCGTGGATCAGAACGGCACACGGTTCGATGAGGATTCTGGAATCCAGATCGAGATCGGAGACGTTGAAGATCGTGGAGCCGCCGCGAACGAGAATGTAGTCCGCAAACCAGCCGTTCAGATGAACGTCGTCATCGGGAAGCAGACCGTAAACATCCGCACCGCCGACGTTCTGCTTGTTTAAGTCAAACATCGTGATGTCGGGGTTGTCCTTGAAGATCATGCAGGTGACGACCTTGTCGCCGACAGCGAGCGGCTTGCCGGCGGAGTCCTTTGCGACGTTCTTACCCATCTTGACGATCTCACCGGTGCCTTCGTGACCGAGGGCGACGGGGATCAGACCGAAGGGATCGCGTTTGAATTCGTGCGCGTCGGTGCCGCAGATACCGCAGCCTTCTACGCGGACGAGGATGTCATCGTCGCCGACCTCGGGCATCGGGTATTCCTTGACAACGAACTTCTCGGGTTCGACGAGCATCGCGACATGCGCCTTTGCGGGGATCGCGCCGCCCTGTGTCTTGCCTGCGGAGAACTTTGCTGCGGGAACGCTCTTTGCCTGAGCGGCAGCGGTGTCACCGATCATGTCGGCGAGTACCTTTTTGACGATTTCTTCAATATTCTGAGATTTGTAATCCATGGTTGTTGTTTTCCTTTCCGAAAATAGGATTCGGTCAGTGTTTATACGTTTCCCACAAGCTGTGCAAACATCTTTGCGCCGTATGCTGCCAGGGCTGCATCCTGCTCCTCCGAGCCGCCGGAGACACCGAGTCCGCCGATGACGCGGTCACCGATCTTCAGAGGCTCACCGCCGCCGAAGATGACGATCTGACCGTCATTGGTAAACTGAATGCCGTACAGCGACGCACCGGGCTGTGCAAGCGGCTTTAACTCCATCGTGGACATTTTCAGTGCCACAACGGTATAGGCCTTCTGCAGGGCAACATCGTAGCTTGCGATATACGCATCTTCCATCACATGAACGAGCACCGGACGTGCGGCACGGTCGGAGATCGCCACAACGGCATTGACACCGATGCGCCGAGCTTCCTCCTCCACCGCCGCCGCAACCTGCTTGGCAAGGGAGAGAACCATGTTGTCCACGGATTCAGTCTTTGCCGCACGGGCGCGCGCAAGCTCTTCACGGATGAGAGTTTCGAGTGATTGATTGTTCATATACTATCGACCTTTCGTCGAAGTGATATTGATCCACCATCGGTCGGAGTGACTTCGAGCTTTCCCCGGTCGGGGAAAGTGGCACGCTTTAGCGTGACGACTGCGGTCGGTAATGCACATTTGGCTAGGCCAAATTCACCTTTCAGCCGTCCCCGGTCGGGGAAGGTGGCACCGATAGGTGACGGATGAGGCCGGTAATTATTTGCCCATCTGCGCGAGAACACGCTTTGCGATCTCAGCGACGAGGTCGTTGTCAGCGGAAGCGGCGTTTGCAGCCTTGGAGGTTGCGCAGTCGTTGCCGGAGAAATCACAGTTGGGGCAGGGAGTCTTACCCTGTGCGAGAACGGGGCAGAGGTCAGCGGGGTGCTTGCCCTTGAAGCCGAACTGACGGCGGAGTTCATACAGACGCTTGACCTGTGCTTCGGACAGAGCCTTCGGGCCGCCGAGCATCTTTGCGATGAACAGAAGCTGTGCGTAGAATTCAACGGATTCCATCTTGTGGTAAGCGTTGAGCAGGGAGTCGGAGAATGCGAGTGCGCCGTGGTTTTCGAGCAGAACTGCATCGTAGTGCTGCAGATATCTGGAAACAGCGTCCGGAATTTCTTCGGTGGAAGGTGTGCCGTATTCAGCGATCGGAACGCAGCCGAGCTGGATGATTGCTTCGGGCATAACCGGTTCGGTCAGCGGGATGCCTGCGATTGCGAAGCCGGTAGCATACATCGGATGTGCGTGAACGACGGAGTTGACGTCAGGTCTTTCCTTGTAAACGCGGAGGTGCATCTTGATTTCGGAGGAGGGCTTGAAGCCTTCATACGCGTGCAGGATGTTGCCCTTGGAGTCGATCTTACAGATGAATTCGGGGGTCATGAAGCCCTTGGAAACACCGGTGGGAGTGCAGAGGAACTCATCGGGACCGATCTTGACGGAGATGTTGCCGTCGTTGTTGGCGACCATGCCTCTGTCGTAGATTCTCTTACCGATTTCACAGATCTGTTGTTTGATAGCGTATTCGGATGCCATGATTGTGTTCTCCTTTTTTATAAAGATTTTGTTTGACTGAGTTGTATATAAGAACGCGTGGATTGTAAAAACAGTCCTGCGTGCTTAACGGTTTAAGTAGTCGAGGATTTCTGTGATTCCCCGACGGGTGACGGAATCGACGCAGAAGATCGGGTCACAGCCGGCCTCTTTGAGCCAGCCGTATGCCATTTCAACCTTTGCATTCGGTTCGTCGCATTTTGTGACAATGCCGATGACAGGCCGCGTTGCGGTTGCCGCAATGCACGGACCGAACAGCGAAAACGGCTCGGTTGCGGATGCGAGCAGACCGATGACATCCGATTCATAGGAGTAGACGGCAAGTGCGCCGCCCAGATGCCTTGTCTGGATGTACTCACCCGGCGTGTCGACCACCACATCATAGTAGTTGATCGACTGCGTCTTTGCATATTCGACCGCCTCGCCGCGCAATACCTGCTTCAGCGTTGTTTTTCCGGCTTCGGAGCGGCCGATCAAGATGATCTTTTTCATTATGTCTTGGTCAGCGGACAGACGGAAAAGCCGAGCTTTTCTTCACAGTAGTCCAGCGTTGCGCGGAAAGCCGCTTCCACGTCGGAAATGGAGCCTGTGATGATGAGGGTTCCGGAGAAGCGGTCGACAAATCCGATCTCGGCGGCAGATGCCTTGGTGGCGATATCAGCCGCAATGATCGCGGTTTCTGCCGGCGACAGCGTGATCATGCCTATGGCGGCATGCGACCAGTCGACCGTCGGGTCAAGACCGAGCTTCTGGTACAGCACCGGATCCGGACTTGCGATGATATGCGCAAGCGTGATCTGTTTGCCGGGGACCAGCTCCTGTATAATTCTGACCTTGCCCGTCGCCGCCTGTTCGGCGAGGTCCGGGGGAAGGAGGGAGGAGGGAGTTTTCATAAATGATCTCCTGATTTTATGTTACCTGTAGGGGCGATTCACGAATCGCCCGTGTTTCTTTCGTATTAACCGCCGATATGGCAGGTGATTCCGGTCGATGCACAGACATTGCGCAAAAGCTCCATCTTTGCCTTATCCGGGGAGGGGACATCTCCCATCGGATAATCGCGTCCCAGACCGATGTACTTGTCGTACCCGAGTCTGTGATAGGGCAGGATGTGCATCTCACCGACGCCGAGCGCCTCATAGGCAAACTGTGCGATGGCATGAAGCTCGGCAGGAGTGTCGTTGAAGGATGGGATCACCGGAACACGGACAACGATGTTCGCACCGGCTTTGGCAAGTGCGCGGATATTGTCATGGATCTGCTCGTTTGGCTGGGTCGTGAATTCCCTGTGCTTTGCGGAATCCATGTGCTTGATGTCCACAAGGAACGTATCGATCAGCGGGATGAAGGATGCAACGGTTTCCCAGTCGGCACAAAGTGTGGTTTCGATCGCCGTGTTGATGCCGTTTTCGCGGCAGGCCTGCAGCAGTGCGCGGGCAAATTCCGGCTGGTACAGTGACTCACCGCCCGACAGGGTCATGCCGCCGCCCGATCGACGGTAATAGGGCTTGTCCTGCATGACCGTTTTCAGAACCTCACCGACGGTCGTGTCATAACCGATCGTCTTTTTGGTCCCGTTCTGGAGCATCGTCTCAATTTCCCAGTTCTGGGATTCGGGATTGCAGCACCAGCGGCACCGCAGGACACAGCCTTTTAAGAAGACGATGGTGCGGATGCCCGGTCCGTCATGCACGGAGAATTTCTGAATGTCGAAGATGCGTCCGCGGACGCTGTAAATATCGTTTGCCATCAGAACTTTGCCTGCTCGGTACGGTTGATGATGTCATCCTGCAGGGACTTGGACAGCGTTGTAAACAGTGCCGAATAGCCCGCAACGCGGACAACGAGCGATTTGTATTTATCGGGGTTCTTCTGAGCGTCAAGCAGTGTTTCGCGGCTGACGACGTTGAACTGCACGTGGCTGCCCTTCTGGTCAAAGTAACCGCGGATCAGCGCAACGAAGCTCTCCAGACCTGCCGTACCTTCCAGTGCGGACGGATGGAACTTCATGTTGAACAGCGTGCCGTTGGAGGCAATGCCGTGGTCAAGATGTGAAACGGAGTTGCAGGAGGCTGTCGGACCGTGGGTATCCTTGCCTGCTGTGGGCGAAACGCCGTCGGCGATGGGCGTGAATGCCAGACGTCCGTCTGCTGTTGCACCGGTCTGTGCGCCGAGCGGCACGTTTGCCGATACCGGGTAAAGACCTGCCTGATACTGACCGCCGCGGGGGTTTTTGAAGGTTTCAAGCGGTCTTGAGTAGGTATAAGCGACCTCGCGTGCGAAAGAGTCGACCTCCTCAATGTCGTTGCCGTATTTCGGTACGGTGTCGATGAGTGCACGGACTTTTCTGTATCTTGCGCGCTGGAAATCGGAGGTGTTGCCCTGCGACTTGATGCGCTTGAACGTTTCCTTGATGGTGTTCTCGGAGATCGGCTTGCCGGCAGCTGCCAGACGGGTGATTTCCTTGGTGGTCAGCGTCTGCGCCATCGCGTCGGTGATATCCTCACCGAAGTTGTGCTCCACAGCCTCCTTCAGTTCTGCCATCGTCAGCTTCTTCTGCTCGAAGACGAGCGTCCTGACGGCGTACAGCGCATCGGTCATGTTGGCAATACCGAAGCCCTGCGGACCTGTGAAGTTGTAGATCGCGCCGCCGTTCTGCAGGGACTTGCCGCGTCCGATGCAGTCTTCCACCATACAGGACTGGAAGGGCAGCGGGCAGCGTTCCGCATGGGCAAGGTCGATGGCGTTGTCGGCGTTGACGAGCAGCCGGAGCATGTAGTTTGTTTGTTCCTTGTATGCATCGAAGAACTCGTCAAAGGACTTCATCGCGGTGATGTCGGTCGTTCTCGGACCGATCTGGACACCGTCGGCCTCCGAGCCGGACTTGTCGGCACCGGAGTTCATGACCAGCTCCAGCGGGCGGCACATATTGAAGAATGCAGCATCGTGCCAGCCGTCGGTTTTGCCGGGTGCCTGCGGCTCGACACAGCCGATGATATTGTAATTGCGCGCATCTTCCATGGTAAGACCGCGGTTGAGCAGCGCGGGAATGATGACTTCGTCGTTGTAGTAGGCGGGCAGACCGACACCGGTACGGGTCAGCTCGGCCGCCTTGATGAGAAATTCGTGCGGCGTGCCGTTCCAGACACGGACGGAGAAGGACGGCATCGGAAGAAGCACGTGCTTTGTTGCCTGGATGCACATGAACGACAGGTCGTTGGTCGCATCCACGCCGTCGGGCGTCTGACCGCCTGCGATCAGGTTCTGGAACAGGGAGTAACCAGCAAAGCCTTCGGCAGATGCTGCGTCACGGACTTTGTTCAGATCGTTTAACTTGACCCAGATGCAGTCCATCAGCTCCTGTGCAAACGCAGGGCTGATCTTGCCTGCTTCCAGATCCGCCTTGTAGTACGGATACATATACTGGTCAAAGCGTCCGGGGGAGATGGAATGACCGGAGGACTCGATCTGCAGAAGCATCTGGATGAACCAGGAGGACTGGCATGCTTCCCAGAAGCTCTTCGCACCGTTCTCGGGGACATTGGCGCAGTTCATCGCGATTGCAAGCAGCTCCTTCTTGCGGGCAGGATCTGTGCACTTGTCGGCGGTCTCCATTGCAAGACGTGCATACCGCTTTGCGTAGGTGATTGCCGCCTCACAGCTTGTGATGACTGCGTCAAGGAAGTGCGTTCTCCAGTTGTATTCCGGATGCTCAAAGGAGTACTTTGCGCGCTCGGCCTTTGCTTCCTCGATGATGCCGCGGTAGCCGATTTTCAGCACCTTGCCGTAGTCGACGGTGACATGACCGATGCCGTTGTAGAAATAGTTGCCGGGCGTGAAGATGTTGTGCTGCATCGCAAGCAGGGTTTCCTTCGCCA
>JAFTLK010000283.1 GCA_017455975.1 Clostridia bacterium
ACAGGACCGCGCTGCAGGGCGAGATGGCAGATGGATTCGGCGTCAGCGTTGGGATCGATATCAGCGGCGTAGATGATCTGCGTGCGCATATCAAAGTCGATCTCGATTTCGTCACCGCACTTCCATGTACGTTCAACGACACAGTAGGTACCGGCTTCTGCCTTGACCGCATCGCCGTTGACTGTAACGGTTGTATCCTTACTCCATGCAGGAATACGGAGGCTGACAGAGAACGGCTCGTCGGAGTCGGTGCAGACCCGGAGCTTTGCGGTATCGCCGACGGGATAGGTCGTATCCGTTACCAGCTTGACTGTTTTTCCGTTTGCCAGCGTCTGCGTGTATTCACCGGGCAGATAGAGGTTGACAACCGCGCCGTTCTTTGCCTGCATATTGGCAGTCATGCCGATGAGCGCCGTACCTGCCGCACCGATGGCAACACAGCAGCCCCACCAGAAGCGGTTCTTGATGATATCCTTGTGACCGCCGACGGCTCTGCCGCGCACGTCATTGAGCAGCGGAGAGTAGCTGTCGAAGGTGAAGACCTGATTCTTGCAGACGTGCTTGTTCACGTTGATCGCACCGACAAGCGCATTGTAAATCGAGGTTTCCAGCTGATCGGCATACATCGGGTCACCGGTCAGGCACAACAGCTGCCAGCAGAACTTCATCCATGTGACAGTGACGCAGGTTTCCTGCATGATGCCGTCGAACTTCGGGTCGAACTGGCGCACCTTGGAGTGGTCAAACAGCTCGTGCGTCGTACCTGCACAGCCGATGACCGTGATATCGGAATCGATGACCAGACGTGCGAAGTTGGTCACCATCGTCTTGTACTTTTCGTCACCCGTCACGCGATAATATTCGAGAATGCCCTCAAAGTTGGAGATCATCTCATACGCCTTGGTCACAGGATATTCATACGGATACTGCTTGCCCTCAAATGCCGCCTCGAAGATGTTGTAGGAGCGCAATCCGCCGGCGTCGATGATCCCCTTTGCGAAATCGAGGTACTTCTGCTCACCGGTCAGATTGTAAAGGCGCACAAACGGCTCCATGATGGAGGACGCGTTCAGACCCTCCCACCACTCGGAGGTGTTGGTGATCGGCATCTTTCCGACCTCGCCGTTGCCGATCTTGGCAAGCAGATAGTCCGCCTGACCGCGCATTGATGCGATGACGGCATCCGCCAGACTGTCGTCCTGACAGATCTCGAGGAAGTACTGCATACCGAGCAGGACATACTTGCGGCTCCAGATATCCCAGCCGTGGAATTCCTTTGTCACGGAATAGGTGGCAATGCGTCCGAGGGCATCCTGTGTCGTCATCATGTCGCGCACGGAGTCCGCAAGGACACGGTACAGAGCCTCATTCTGCGTGCATGCATAAGTAAAGCACGCGCCGCGCATCATCTTGCCCCAGTATTCGCCTCTCCAGCCAAGATCCCAGTCATCGACATTGCCGATGCGGAACTGCTCGACAAACAGTGCCCACAGTGCGGGGTCTGTCAGCTGTTCCCGCTCGATATAGGCAATGGTGTCGGCAATGGCACCGGAGTACTTGCCGGCACCGATTTCGGGTGCGGCAAAAGCATCGGTTTTCTTTCTGTTTTCATATGCGGTATATTTCATCACAGCGTTTCCTTTCGCGCATAAAAATTTGTCATGTTCATTATAGCAAGCCGCGGCGTATTTGTCAAGTGCCATTTTCACGGAATCCTCGCTCACAGTGCGGCTCCGTCAAAGACACCGCCGACCTGCGGCTCATGATAATGGTGCTCAATCTCCCCCGTTTCGGCACAGACGCGCAGACCGTCGGTGAACTGATTGGCAAACAGGAAGTTGTCATACGGCACGGTACGCGCGATGACATTGTACTTGGGCGCATCGTGGTTGGTTCTGACGCGCTCGCCCTGCGGCACCAAAGCCCAGTCCGCATCGATCACGTCATACAGCCGATCGAGCTTATTGAATACATGATGCGCACACTGCACGATATCCACATGCAGGGTTTTCGCCGAATAATGGCGCAGAAGCAAGTCTTCCGCACGGTTGTCAATGTCGCCGAGAATCAGGAACGAACGTCCGTCGAAGGTAACCTTCAGAACCGTGGAGGTATCGTTGAAGCCGCCGATGATCTCATTTCCCGCCGCGCCGATGCTGTCCTCATGTGTTTGCAGTACCTCAAACCGTGTACCTGCCAGAGAAAAGGCATCGCCCATATGCAGCTTGCGGAAACGAACCTGAGGATAGTACTGCCGCACGCGGTTGATCAGCAGAAACGTCTCCGGACAGAGCGGTGTCACCTCATCCGCCACGAAGTTGAACATCACGCGCTCCACGGTCATCTCCTCGTGATACAGCCGCACCAGATGCGAGAACATATCCATGTGGTCGTTGTGCGCATGGGTACAGAAATACCCGGCGATGCGGATTTTTTCTCCCATCGGTGTTCCGGTGATTCGGTGCATCAGATCCCACAAATCCTTCGTTGCCGCCTCTGTCGCCTGTGCGTTGTAGCCGCCGTCGATGAAGAACAGCGCGTTGTCGGACAGGCGGATCAGATAGCACATGCCGCAGTCACAGGAAAAGCCGGCGCGCATTCCGGTATAGTACAGACCGAACTGATAGACCTCGGTTTTTCCAGGCTTCGGTTCGGTCCGATCACCGAAGGTGTCGATGCGCTCGGAAACCGCATCACAGGAAAAACGTGCCGTACCGTCACCCGGTGTATAAACCGCGTGCAGAAGATGACCGTTCCCTGTCAGCTCTGCGATCAGATTGCCTTCGATTTCGTGTTCAAATACAGTCTGATACCCGACAGTCCGGATATCTGCAAGATACGCACGGAAGGCAGCTTCATCGGTTTCCGTCACGGCGCGGACATACACCGGCGTCCGCACAGACGGGACATAGTCATCGACGAAATATGCATGAATTCTGCCGCCGCAGTACAGAACATCGATCATCCGGCGGTGGTAGTGAATGCGCAGACCGATACCGCCCTTTGCATACTGATAGTGATAGGGGATGCCGGCACGGTCCAGTGCGGAAACCGCATCGTTGAATTCCGTCTCGGTCATCGTCTCACCGTCGCGGAAGAAGGGAATCTCATCGGGATTGCCGTCAATGACGCGCGTATCGTAAAAGCCGTCGCCTGCGTTGTAAATACCGTCGGACATTCTGCCGCCGTCATACGCCGGAAGGCCGGGAAGCAGTTCCTTTGTCAGATCAAAATCCATCATATGGTGTCATCCTCCGATTGTGTTATTCTATTCGTCTTTATCCGAACAGCGGACAGGGACGGCGCATGAATACGCATTCTTCCCCGACTGCCGTCAATAGAAATCCGTATTTTTCGTAAAAGCCGATGCAGCTCTGCGTGGTTTCGGCAATCCATTCCGTATCCGGGTAGTTCTGCATACAGCGCATCAGAATGGCACTGCCGATGCCCTGTCCCTGATAATCGGGCAGAACCGCGAGGTCATAAAGCACAGAGCGCACCGCCCCGTCCGACAGCACCCGTGCACAGCCGACCAGCGTATCTCCATCCCATGCGGAAACGACATAGGATGAGCCGCGGAACGGGATATTGAAGTGCTGTGCATGTTCCGCCGCCCCCTCCTCCGTTGTCCAGCCGACAGCAGAAAAGAGAGCCAGCAGCTTTTCGTTCGGCAGCGCTTTTTCGGTATCAAGGTATACGGGCATAATAATCTCCGATCCGTGCGATCTCTTCCAGCGTGCAGAACTGCTCAAACGTCAGCAAACCGTATCCGGCAGCACCGGATTTTTTTACGGCCAGGTTCCCGGGAAACGCCCCGCAGAGATAAATTTCGGCATCGGCTTCCTCATGTACGGCGTACCGCTCCCCGACTGTCAGGCGCGTCACAAGACGGTCAAACCGGCTTTCCGGACGCCGCTCGATATACCGGGCAACCTGCCCGTCAACCTCGCAGTACCAGACCGCCACCATCTGTTCAAGACCGTAGACCGGTTTGGTAAACCAGTATCCGAATCCGACCGCTGCCGCCAGCAGGAGTACCAGTGCTGTCACTTTCCATCCTTTTTTCGTCATGTGCATTCCCTCCGTTTGTTATTTCTATGCTTATATTATATCATACCGCCGCGGATTGTGCAAGCGGATATGCAAAAAAACAGACAGCATTCCGGGAGAACACTGTCTGAAAACAAACTATTACTTTCTCTTTTTTGTTCCCTTCGCCGCAGGCTTGGCCTTTGCCCAGCCCTTTTTGGACGGAGACGGCGCGGAGGTTTTTCTGCTTCCCGCCCCCTCCGATGTGTGGGAGGATTTTGCACCGGCACGGGGTGCAGATTTTGTCCGATCTGCGCGGGAACGAGCATCATGATCGCCATGACCGCTCTGACTGCCGTGTCCGCCTGCCGGCCGTACCAGACATTCTTTCCCAAACCCGATCAAATCACTTCTGCCGCATTTGATCAGTGCTTTCCGTACCAGCTCGGCATTTTCCGGCTTTTTGTACTGCAGAAGCGCACGCTGCATCTGCTTTTCCTCATAATCGGTGGGAACAAACACTTCCTGCATCGTGAATGGATCCAGTCCCGTGTAGAACATGACGGTCGATGCGGTGCCGGGCGTCGGATAGTAGTCCTGTACCTGCTCGGGCGAGTAGTCCCACTTCTTCAGATACAGCGCCAGCTCCACCGCTTCATTCAGCGTTGAGCCGGGATGCGAGGACATCAGATACGGCACGAGATACTGCTCTTTTCCGCAGGCATTGGATAACTCGAAATACCGCCGCTTGAACTTCTCGAACACCTCGATGTCCGGCTTGCCCATCTTGCGCAGCACATTCGGCGCACAATGCTCCGGCGCGACCTTCAGCTGCCCCGATACATGGTCGCGGACGAGCTTTTTGAAGAACGCATCGCCGCTGTGCTCGTCCGCCAGCAGATAGTCAAAGCGGATACCGGAGCGGATAAAGACACGCTTGACACCGGGAACCTGCTCAATCTGCGACAGAAGCTCGATATATTCCGTATGATCGGCACGGAGATTTTTGCAGGGCTTGGGTGCCAGACACTTGCGGTTCGGACAAACGCCGTCGGCAAGCTGCTTTTCGCAGGCAGGCGCACGGAAATTTGCCGTCGGACCGCCGACATCGTGGATGTAGCCCTTAAAGCCCGGGAGCTTCGTGATCTTGTGTGCTTCCGCAACGACGCTTTCAATGCTGCGGGAGCGCACAGTTCTCCCTTGGTGGAACGCCAGCGCACAGAAGTTGCATCCGCCGAAGCAGCCGCGGTTGTGCGTCAGCGAGAACTGCACCTCGGCAATCGCGGGAACGCCGCCGTCTTTTTCATACATCGGATGGTAGGTTCTGGCATAGGGAAGGGAGTAGACCCAGTCAAGCATCTCGCGTTCCAGCGGCGGCATCGGCGGGTTCTGCACCAGCATTTTGTCGTCGTAGTATTCGACGATCGCACGTCCGTTGACGGCATCCTGATTGCGGTACTGCTCGGCAAACGCCTCGGCATACAGCCGCTTGTCCGTTTTCAGATCGTCGTAGTTCCAGCCGCCGACGTGTTCATAGTTGATTTTGTCGTCCTTGGCACAGAGGTAGACCGTACCGCGCACATCGCGGATCTTTTTGATCGGAATACCGCGGTCGAGCAGCTCGGCCAAGCGGATGAGAATCGCCTCGCCCATACCGTAGGTCAGAATATCGGCACGGGAGTCGACGAGGATCGATCTGCGGACACGGTCGTCCCAATAATCGTAATGCGCAAAGCGGCGCAGAGATGCTTCCAAGCCTCCGAGAATGATCGGCACATCGCCATACGCCTGCCGGATGCGGTTGCAGTAGACGATAACCGCACGGTCGGGACGGTTGCCCATCTTTCCGCCGGGGGAGTAGTAGTCATAGCTTCTTTTCCGCTTTGCCGCCGTGTAATGCGCGACCATGGAGTCGATGTTGCCGGCGGAAACAAGAAATCCGAGACGCGGACGGCCGAAGCGCTTAAAATCGTCTGTGGATTTGTAGTCCGGCTGACACAGCATCGCCACACGGTAGCCCTTGGCTTCCAGTACACGGGAAATGATCGATGCACCGAACGACGGGTGGTCGACATACGCATCCCCGCAGACATAGACAAAATCCGGCTGATCCCAGCCGCGGGATGTCATATCCTCATAGGAAACAGGAAGAAATGCATTGGTTGTGGTTGACATTGTAATTCATTCCTTTTGAATCAGATCGATAAGGCAACTCCCTCCGTCATGCCTGCGACTGAAGCCTCCCTCTCCGAGGGAGGTGGCACGCGCAGCGTGACGGAGGGAGTAATCCTTTTATTTTCGGAAAAACGCGACAGGAACATAACCCGTCAAGACCGTCGGTCTTAACCTCGTTTGACCTCTTCCATGATAAAGGCTTCGAGAATATCGCCTTCCTTGATGTCGTTGAAGCGTTCCAGACCGATACCGCATTCGTAGCCCTGAACGACTTCCTTTGCGTCGTCCTTGAAGCGCTTGAGGGAAGCAATTTCGTCTTCAAAGATCACGATACCGTCACGGACGATACGGATCTTGGACTGACGGGTAACCTTACCGTCAAGAATATAGGAACCTGCAATCGTACCGACGTTCGGAACATGAATGGTCTGACGGACTTCTGCATGACCGAGCAGGGCTTCCTTGAATTCGGGAGCGAGCATACCCTTCATTGCAGCCTCGATTTCCTCGATGCATTCATAGATGATGCGGTAGGTACGGATTTCGACACCTTCATCCTCCGCACGGTCGAGCGCATTCTTGTCGGGACGGACAGCGAAGCCGATGATGATGGCGTTGGATGCCGCCGCCAGCATAACGTCGTTCTCGGTGATACCGCCGACAGCCGTGTGGATGACATTGACCTTGACTTCTTCGTTGGAGAGCTTGACGAGCGATGCCTTGACCGCTTCCACGGAGCCTGCAACGTCAGCCTTGATGATGATGTTGAGATCCTTGACACCTTCCTTGATCTGCGCAAAGAGCGTGTCGAGGTTGGCGCGTGCCGTTGCCTTGAAGGCTTCTTCCTTCATCTGGTCACGGCGCTGTTCTGCGAGCTCACGCGCCATACGTTCATCGGAAACGACAGCGAATTCATCGCCTGCCTGCGGAATTTCCGCAAGACCGGTGATCTCGACGGGGATGGAGGGACCTGCTTCCTTGACGGTGCGTCCCTTGTCATTGATCATCGCACGGACGTGACCGACGGCGGTACCTGCGATCAGAACGTCACCTGCATGGAGGGTACCGGTCTGAACGAGCAGGGTTGCAACGGGACCGCGTCCCTTGTCAAGACGGGATTCCAGAACCAGACCCTTTGCACGGCGGTTGGGATTGGCTTTGAGTTCCTTCATGTCCGCAACGAGCAGAACCATTTCAAGCAGCTCGTCGATACCCTTATGAGTCAGGGCAGAAACGGGAACGCAGATGGTGTCGCCGCCCCATTCTTCGGGAACGAGCTCATAGTTGGTCAGGCTCTGCTTGACCATATCGGGATTGGCATGCGGCTTATCCATCTTGTTGATGGCAACGATGATCGGAATATCGGCAGCCTTTGCGTGGTTGATTGCTTCGACCGTCTGCGGCATGATACCGTCATCGGCTGCGACAACGAGGATTGCAATATCGGTGGATTTTGCACCGCGTGCACGCATCGCCGTGAAGGCTTCGTGACCGGGCGTATCGAGGAAGGTGATGTCGCGGTCGTTGATGTGGACGCGGTAAGCACCGATGGCCTGTGTGATACCGCCGGCTTCCCCTGCGGTGACATTGGTATTACGGATGGCGTCGAGCAGAGAGGTCTTACCGTGGTCGACGTGACCCATGACACAGACGACAGGTGCGCGTTCGATCAGATCCTCATCCTTGTCCGCTTCTTCTTCAAAGAGGCGTTCCTCGATGGTGACGACAACTTCCTTTGTGACCTTTGCACCGAATTCATCGGCGATCAGAGCCGCGGTATCGAAGTCGATGACCTGGTTGACGGATGCCATGATGCCGAGCATCATAAGCTTCTTGACGATTTCCGCATTGGTGACATGGAGCAGAGCGGCAAGCTCATTGACCTGCAGCTCCTCGGGAATGGTGACGTTCAGCGGCTGCTTCTTTGCCTTTTCGGCAGCGTCGCGGCGCATCTTTTCCATTGCTTCACGTTCCTTGTCGCCGCGCTTCTTCTTGTCGAACTGGGAGCGATTGTTCTGCTTCTTCAGCTTCTGCTTGGAGCCGGACAGATCCTTTGCTGCATCCGGCACCAGCGTATCGAGCTTTTCGTCGTATTTGGACAGGTCAACATTGCCCTCAGCACCTCTGGTGTCGATGACACGGGTCGAGCCGCCGGTTGCGGTCGGCTTGGAGTAGGAGGTTGCGGCAGGCTGTGCCGGCTTGGGCGCTGCGGGACGGAACGTCGGACGTCCTTCCTTCGGATCACGGTCGTCGTCCTTGGAGAAGCCTCTGGAATTGTCGCGCTGCGGTCTGTCGCCGAAACGCTGACCGTTGTTATTGTTCTGGAAGCGATCGCCATTCTGAGGACGGTCACCCTGCTGGCGTTCACCGTTCTGTGAACGCGGCTGTCCCTGCGGTCTGTCACCGTTCTGGGGTCTGTCGCCGAAGCGCTGTCCGTTGCCTCTGTCACCGTTCTGCGGGCGGTCACCCTGCGGACGCTGGCCTTGCGGTCTGTCGCCGTTCTGGGGTCTGTCGCCGAAGCGCTGTCCGTTGTTACCTCTGTCGCTGTTCTGCGGACGGTCACCGCGGTTGTTGTCGCGGTTGTTGTTATTGTTTCTGTTATCAGCCGGGCGCTGGTTGGTGTTCGGACGGAACTGAACCGGCTGCTTGGGTGCTTCCTGCTTCGGAGCTTCCTGCTTCGGAGCTTCCTGCTTCGGTGCTTCCGCCTTGGGCGCTTCTGCCTTGGGTGCTTCCGCCTTGGGTGCTTCTGCCTTGGGCGCCTCTGCCTTCGGTGCTTCTGCCTTGGGCGCCTCTGCCTTCGGTGCTTCCGCTTTGGGTGCTTCCGCCTTCGGTGCTTCCGCCTTCGGCGCTTCCTGCTTGGGAGCCTCTGCCTTCGGTGCTTCTGCCTTCGGCGCTTCTGCCTTCGGAGCTTCCTTCTTCTCGCGCGGGATATCAACCTCACCTGCGAGATACTGTGTCATATTGGTGATCTGATTGTCGCGGGTCAGCGCCTCGACAACCATACCGTATTCGTCTTCATTCAGTGTTGCGGTATTCTTTTTGCCGGCAACACCGTTTGCTTCGAGAATGTCAATGATGGTCTTGCTCTTGACACCGAAGTCTTTTGCCATATTACTGATGCGGCTGTTGGGAGAATTTATCATGTATCGTATCAATCCTTTCAAATCAGTTTCACAAGTGCATCGGCCAGACCTGCGTCTGTGATGCCGACAGCCGAAGTGCTGCCGCTTTTTCCGATTGCATCGCCAACCTCGGCGACGGTCAGGGGAATATCATAAAGTGGAATTTCGTAGTAGGTACAGCAGTTGGTGATCCGCTTGCGTGTATTGCCCGATACATCCGATGCCAGAAACACGGCATGTGGACACTTGGAGGGCGACCCGGAACGGACGGCATCCGTTACAAGGTTTGTGCCCGCGATCACGCGGCCTGCCTTTTTTGCAATGCCGAGCAGTCCGGCAAGCTTTTTCTTCTTCTGCAGGGCAGCAAGCAGTGCCGCCGCCTCACCCGGATCTTCGGGGATCCGGATCCCGTTGCGTGTGTTATCCGCCACAGACTGTCAGCTCCTTTTCAATGGCAGCGATGATGTTATCCGGAATCTCACATTCCAGCGCCCCCTGCAGCCGTCTTGCACGGATGGCCTTTGCAAAGCATGCGGCATCGTGGCACAGATACGCACCGCGGCCGGATTTCTTTCCGGTGCGGTCAACTGCGATCTCACCCTCGGGTGTGCGCAGAACCCGGACCAGCTCGTTTTTCGGTTTTCTTTCGTTGCAGCCGACGCATTTGCGTTCGGGCATTTTCTTCTTCGGTTTTTCCTGTGTTGCAGCCATGGGATCACCTGACTTTCGCGTGGCTGTCAGTTGGTTTTGATATCGATCTTATAGCCGGTCAGACGTGCTGCAAGGCGTGCATTCTGACCCTCCTTGCCGATGGCAAGGGACAGCTGATCGGGTGCGACAATGACGCGTGCGGCACGTTCGCCGTCTGCGATCTCCACGCTGATGACATTGGCGGGAGAGAGCGCTGCGCGCACAAATTCCGCCGGGTCCTCGGAGTACTTGACGATGTCGATGCGCTCGCCGTGGAGCTCCTCTACGATGCGGTTGATACGCATACCCTTGTTGCCGATGCATGCACCGATCGGGTCGACATTGTCGTCGGTGGAGGCGACTGCCATCTTGGAGCGGGAGCCTGCCTCACGGATGATGTTCTGAATGGTAACGACGCCCTCCTGAATTTCCGGAACCTCCAGCTCAAACAGGCGTCTGACAAGGCCGGGATGGACGCGGGAGAGCGTGACCAGCGGGCCCTTGGTCTCTTTCTTGACCTCGGTGACGAGCACCTTGATCTGTGTATCGGGCGTATAGGTCTCGCCCGGGATCTGCTCGGAGGAGAGCAGCGTTGCGTGGCTGGTGCCGGTATTGACAACGACGTTTCCGGTGTTGGGGTCAACGCGTTCTACAGTTGCACTGATGATCTCGCCCTGCTTGGACTCGTATTCCTTGATCATCATGCCGCGCTCCGCCTCACGGATACCCTGAATGATGACCTGCTTTGCCGTCTGCGCGGAGATGCGTCCGAATGCCTTGGTCTTCTGCTCGATCTCACAGATATCGCCGATGTTCAGGCGCTTGGAATGGGTCTTTGCCTCCTCCAGCGTCATTTCGGTCATCGGATCGACGACTTCCTCAACGACGGTCTTCTGCTCATATACACGGACTTCCTTCTTGTTCTCGTCGATGACGACACGGACGTTGGAGCCGCCGCGCTCGCGCTTGAAAGCGGTGATGAGCGCTGCCTCAACCTTTCCGATCATGTATTCCTTCGGAATGCCCTTATCCTTTTCGAGCAGGTCCAGCGCCTCGAAAAATTCCTTGTTCATGTTTTGATAATTCCTCCTGTTCTTCCTTGAAAACTCTGTATGATAATGGTATTTTGAAACAATGTAAACGGACGGGATCAGAAATCAAATGCGGCGTGTACGGCGGCTGCCTTTGCACGCGGAAGATCGATCTGATTTTCGCCGACGGTCAGATGCAGGATATCCTCGTCCTCGTCATATGCCGAGAGAATACCGCGGATCTGCTTGACACCGCCGGCCTCCGGCAGCGGTGCATACAGCTTGATGACGATATCACCGCCGACAAAGCACGAAAAGTGCCATGGGTACTTCAGCACCCGCTCAATGCCGGGCGAGGAAACCTCCAGATGGTACGCCTGCTCGATCGGATCCGCTTCATCCAGCGGCGCGTCGATGGCGCGGTGCAGTTTTTCGCAGTCGTCGATGGAGATGCCCTCCTCCGAATCAATGGTGATGCGCAGATACCACTCCGAGCCCTCGCGGACAAATTCCACGTCCCAGATGATGTAGCCAAGCGCCTCTGCGATCGGATCGATCAGCTCCCAGACGGTGCCGGCAATGTTTCTGACATTGCGCTTTTCGTTTGCCATGCAGCTCCTCCTGTTTTTACAAAACAAAGAGAGCAGGCGGTCAACCTACTCTCCAATCTTACAATATTCTATGGTATAAGTATACCACAAAATCGCCCGGATTGCAAGGGGTACACGCATTTTTCCCATCTTTTTCACCGACAAATTCTGCACACTTTTTTCGCTCTGTTTTGTGCAACTTCACAGCAGCCCTGTCCCGCCGCCGCACATCCTGCGGGTGTTCTTTTTGTGACAGAGACGTGACCTTTGACGGGAATTTCCCGATTTCCGTCAAAAACGTCCCCGAATGCGGCATTCTGCGGCAAATCGTTCATGAAATATTCATAAAATCGTGGTATACTTTATCCATCTGTTATTATGATGACGGGAGTATTGCGCCGTTTTTTCGATTTTTACAACAACCGAAACCGCATCTTCCCGCAAAAAGAAAGGAACGCACACATGATCAAAATTGAGAATCTGGTAAAACAGTACGGCGACATCCGCGCCGTGGATAATATCAGCTTCGAGGTCAATGAAGGCGAGATTGTCGGCTTCCTCGGTCCGAACGGTGCCGGCAAGTCAACGACAATGAATATGCTGACCGGTTATCTGTCCTCCACCTCCGGCAAGGCCATGATCGACGGCATTGATATTCTCGAACAGCCTCTGGAAGCAAAGAAGCGCATCGGCTTTTTGCCCGAGCAGCCGCCCCTTTACCTTGACATGACCGTCGAGGAATACTTAAACTTCATCTATGACCTCAAGGGCTGCAAGCTTAACCGCAGAAAGCATCTTCACGAAATCTGTGAGGTCGTCCGCATCAACGAGGTATACAAGCGCATCATCCGCAACCTGTCCAAGGGCTACCGTCAGCGTGTCGGCATTGCGCAGGCACTCGTCGGCAACCCCAAGGTCATCATCTTCGATGAGCCGACGGTCGGTCTGGACCCCAAGCAGATCGTCGAGATCCGCAACCTGATCCGTACCCTCGGCCGAAACCACACCGTCATTCTGTCCACACATATCCTGCCCGAGGTTTCCGCTGTCTGTGAACGTATTGTCGTCATCAACAAGGGCAAGCTGATCGCAAACGAAAAGACCGAGGAAATCTCCCGCGTTGTCGACGGCTTCCGCCGCCTGTGCGTCAAGATCGTCGGTCCGCAGGAGGAAGTCCTCGCCGCGCTGAAGAACAAGGAAGGCATCGCGTACTGCGAATGTCTCGGTCAGCGTGAGGCGGATTCCTATGCATATCTGATCGAAAGCCAGCCCGGTGTCGATATCCGCCGTCCGCTGTTCTTCGCGCTCGCTGAACGCGGATGGGCAATGATTGGGGAAGAAACGATGGGCACCAATCTGGAAGACGTATTCTTGGCACTGCTCGAACGCAACGACGAACGCAAGAAGAAGCGCAATGTCGTCAAGAGCAACATCATCGCACGGTAAGGGGGATCACATAACATGTCTGCTATTTACAAAAGAGAGATGCGGGCGTATTTCACGTCTCCCATCGGTTTCATTTTCATCGCGATCTTTTTCGTCGCAAACGGCGCGCTGTTCTCCTACCTGACCCTGCAGGCGGGCAGCACCAGTGACATTTCCAGCTATTTCTTAATGCTCCTGTTCTTATTCATCATTCTGATTCCGCTTCTGACCATGAAGCTGTTCTGTGAGGAACGCAAGCAGAAGACCGAGCAGCTGCTGCTCACCGCACCCATCAGTCTGATCGACATGGTTGCCGCGAAGTTCTTCGCCGCATACACGATGTTTGCAGGCACCTTCCTTGCAGCCACCGTCTTCAATCTGATTCCGTACTTCATCTACTGTGAAGACGTCAATCTGGCGTCCATTCTCGGCAACATCGTCGGTATTCTGCTCATCGGCGGCGCATTCGTCGCCATCGGTCTGTTTATCTCCGCGCTGACGGAAAACCAGTTTGTCGCAGCGATCACAACCATTGCCATCATCGCAGCACTTCTGTTCATCAGCTTTGCAAACTCCTACATCGGCGCAGCACCGATCCGTGTGGTCCTTTCCTGGATCTCCATTTTCTCCCGTTTCTACGATTTCACTTACGGTATTCTGAATTTCGCGTCGCTGCTCTACTACGCCTCCATCATGTTCGTATTCCTGTTCTTAACGGTCAGAGTATACGAAAACCGCAGATGGGCGTGACGCCGCCACTACCGTAACCAAGAAAGGATAAAGAAAACAAAATGAAGAAGCAGTCCATCTCCCAGAGCAGAAAATTCAAATACGGCTCTGTCGCTGTTCTGTTTACTGCTGCCGTCATTGCGGCGATCGTTGTGCTCAACGTCGTTGCCACGGCGCTGACGCAGAAGCTTTCCTTATATGTTGATATGACAAGCGAGGATCTGTACTCGATCTCCGAGGCTTGTGACACAATGATCGACGATCTGGTCGCTGACCATGCAGATGACGTTGTACCGCTGCACTATGAGATTCTCTTCTGTGCACCGTTCGACACGCTCGAAAACACGCAGACCACCAAAATGATCTATAACTTCGCGCGTAAGCTCGAGGCGGCATACCCCGATCTCATTTCCATTGATTATATCGATATCATTACCTACCCGACGCTTGCCGAGCAGTATACCACAACGACTGCAGCAACCGTCAAGACCACCGATGTCATCGTCAAGAGCACGAACACCGACGGCTTCCGCAAATATTCGCAGGAAGCATTCTTCGTCACCGCGGAATCCGACGGCTCCATCTTTGCCTTCAACGGTGAACTGAAATTCGTTTCCGCATTCCTGCAGCTGGCGGGCGAATATAATCCCGTCGCCGTCTTCCTCTCCGGTCACGGTGAAGCGGACGCATCCGCGATGCAGGTTCTCTACGACGCTGCCGGCTTTGAGGTCATGATCCTTGACCTGCAGAAGGGCACCGACGAACTCGCACCCGGTCAGCTCCCCGACTATGCAAAGGTCCTTATCATCAACAACCCCCTCTTTGACTATATCGGTGCAAACGAGGACGGTCTTGTCAACGAGATCGCCGTCATCGACGATTTCCTTGAAATCAAGGACGACGGTACCTCCGGCAACATAATGGTCTTCATGAACGCCGACAGCGCCGGCAAGCTGCCGGAGCTGGAAACCTACCTGCTTGAATGGGGCATTCAGTTCGGTGAAGCAACGCTGAAGGACAATGCTTCCTCCTCCTCCGTCGACGGTCAGACGATCATCGCATCGCTTGCAACGGACGGTCTCGGTGCATCTCTGCACAAGACCCTGCGTGAACTGCCCTCTGTGCCGCTGACCATCGTCAAGAATGCCTGCCCGATCTACCAGGTCTTCACCGACCGTGACGGCAGACACGTTTCCTCTGTTCTCACGACCACCAAGTCCGCTGAGGCCTATCCGTCCGACGGTGAGGGCGATCCCGTCCGCGGTCAGTTCGATCTGATGACCGTTGTTCAGGAAATGCGCTATGTCAACAACGAAGAATGTGTCTCCTACGTCCTTGCCTGCGGCTCTGCCGATTTCGGCAACTCCACCTATATGGCACAGCGCCAGTACGGCAACTCCGATATTCTGTTCTCCGCGATGAATGCATTCGGTAAAGACAATGTGCCGATCAACATCAAATTCAAGGTTCTTGACGACATCGGTCTGTCCATTTCCACCGAGCAGGCAAACGGCTGGACAATCGCCATCGTCGCCATCGTTCCGATCGCCATGCTGATCTGGGGTACCTACGTTTATATCAGGAGAAAGCACTTATGATGTTATTTGCAGTATCCGGGGAACCGGAAAACGAAACCAAAGCCGCAGAAACGGCCGGCAATGCAGAACCCGAGCTGACCGAAGAAGAACGGCAGCTGCAGGAGGACTACCGCCGGTTCGGTATTGAGGGGGAAGACGAGGAATCGATGGACTCCATCGCCGATGTTCTCTCTACCTTCCAGGACGATGCCGAAGAAGATGAAGAAAAGAAGCCGGAGAAAGCCAACAAGCGCTCCGACATCTCCAAAAAGCAGCGTCTGATCCCGATTCTCGCCGTCTGCGCGGTGGTCGGTCTGATCCTTTATTACGTCGTTCTCAAGCCGATGCTGGAAAGCATTACCGAGGAAGAAATTCCGCCGATCAATACCTGGCTGACCGAGCAGCTGAACACCGGTGCGATGTCCGAAATCGAGTACAACGACCTGCTGAACAAGGGCAAGTGCGAGGTCCTCGGCTCCCAGAACCGTATTCTGATGTTCAACCACACGGAAAAGGCAAACATCCAGTCCGTTGAGGTTCACAACACACACGGTACCTATACGTTCTACCGTGATGCATCCGACAACTTTGTCATCAAGGGTGCGGAAAGCGCATCCTATGACCGTGAAATGCTCTCCTCTCTCGTTGTTTCCTCCGGCTACACGCTGTCCATGACCCGTGTCTCCGAGAACTGCGAGGATATGAGCGAATACGGCCTGTCCGCGGCAGACAATCCTTCCTATTATACACTGACCACGACACAGGGTGTTACGCACACAGTCTATATCGGCAAGCCGATCCCGACCGGCGCCGGCTTCTACTGCTCCTACGAGGACAGACCGGCTGTCTACGTTCTGGACGCGACGCTGGCATCGACCCTGCTTGCGGATATCCGCGATCTGATGACGGCGATCCTCACGTACCCCGTCACGACCACCGCATACTACACGATCACCAACTTTGACATGAGCAAGAACGGCGAGGATTTCCTCCACGTCGACTATCTGTCCGACGCGGAACGTGTTCAGACCGCATCGACCTCCGTCTGGAAGATGGTCTATCCCGAAGGCGGCTATACGCCCTCCTCAACCAACTACGATGCAATGCTGCAGACATTCACCAATTTCACGGGCAACCGTGTCATGGAATACAATGTCCTTGGCAGCATGGAAACCGAAGATTTCACAGAGGAGCAGGTAGCACTTTTTGAGCAGTACGACCTTTCCGCTCCGGAAACGACCATTTCGTTTGATTATACCGACCCGAACGGCGGCTTTACCATCACCAATATGGTATGGTTCTCCTCAATGACCGAGGAGGGACAGTACTATGTCTACTCCTGGCTCTTCGATATCATCTCCGTCATTGATGCTGCATCCTACCCGTGGCTGTCTTATGACATCATCGATTTCATCGACCGTCCCGTCTTCCAGATGAACATCAACAATGTCGCGAAGATCGAGATTTCCGGCGGCGAGCTCGGTGAGGAACCGATGAGCGCAGACTTCCGTCTTGTCGGCGACGGACAGGAGCTGGTCGTTACAGAGGACCTGACCGGTACCGTTGTCGATACGCAGAACTTCCGTCAGCTGTATAAGACGATGCTGTCCATCGAAATCGAGGACTACACCGAAGACAGCACAACGGATGAAGCCAAGTGCATCGCGACCATGCGCATCACCACCGAGGCAGATGTCGTCACCGAGTACAAGTTCTATGCATATGCGACCCGCCGCTGCTTCATGACCATCAACGGCGAGGGTGAGTTCTACGTCAACCGCGATATGGCGGCAAAGCTCATCTCCGACGCAAAGAAAGTCATTGCGGGCGTGGAGGTAAACTCCGACGCAAGAAGCTGATAAACAGATTTTCAATTACAGAGGCAGAAGTAAGCGCAGAGTTACTTCTGCCTCGTGTTTATATTATATATGGTGGTATTATCACGCTTTGAGAAAGCGCGGTAAATTATTTTCTCCCCTCTATTGACAAAACAAGGAAAATCATGTAAAATGAAGAAAACGAAAAGGAGAACCGCCATGCAATTCAACGAACAGATCCTATTTGATACCCGTGCAAATCCCCGCTCCAATTACCGCATTCCGTCCATTGTCACAACGAAGCGCGGCACACTGCTTGCATTCTGCAACGACCGCATCGACACACGCATCGACCATGCCGACGAAGCACATCTGGTCGTCCGCAGAAAGGAAGCGGGCGGCGACTGGGAAGACGAAATCCGTCTGTTTGCTCAGCCCGGCTGGTCCTGCTACATCGGCGCGGCTGTATATGACGAGATTACAGATGAGGTCATGTGCTTTTTCTCGCGTTCTCCGGTCGTCATGATCGAATTCAAGGAGTATACCCCCGAGGAGCTTGCCGAGATCGAGCGACTGCGCAAGGAGCGCTCCGAGGCGGCAGGTGTTGCAGGCGGCACATTTATTATGTACTCCCGCGACGACGGAAAAACCTGGCAGGAGCGTCCTCTGAACGCAAAACCGACCGAGCTGCACTGTGATGGCAAGACGATCTACGACATAGGCTCGGCACACGGCTCCGCCGCCGGTATTCAGCTCAAAAAAGGAACGTATGCCGGACGCCTTCTCTGCCCCTCCCGCATCGCAACCGGACGGTATTCCGATATGGCCGGCCTGAACAAGCATAGCTACAATAATGCACTCTACAGCGATGACCACGGTATGACGTGGATTTCCTCCGCACCCGTACAGCACGGTACCGGTGAAGGGACGCTGATCGAATGTGCTGACGGATCGATCCTGTACAATTCCCGTGCGTATTATGAGGACGCGCGCCGGTATCTGGCGACCAGCACCGACGGCGGTGCAACATGGGGCGACTTCCGCATCGATCCATTCCTCATCGAGCAGAAATATATGGGCTGCAATGCATCCCTGCTGCGCGTGGAGCGCGATGCCCTCGGTGCGCAGGTTGCACTTTTGCCGGATGGCGGTGATGCTGTCACGGTCTTTGCAAATCCATTTTCCGAACGCCGCGAGCATGTGTCGGTCAGCTACAGCTTCGATGACGGGAAAACATGGTCCGGTGTCCGCCGCGTTCATACCGGTCCCTCCGGCTACTCGTCCCTGACCTATTCATCGGCTGACGGCCGTTTCTGGCTGCTGTATGAACTCGGTGTGGATGACCCCTGCGACGATGGCCTGTCGATCGTCGACTTCGACCTTGCATGGATGCTGCATTCATAATTGAATATCCCAGCCCCCGCCGCAGAACCATGATCTGCGGCGGGGCTTGTGCTTTTTTGAGGTTTTCGATTTTTTTTGAAAAACCACTTGACAAACCTGCATTTCTTTGGTATAATATATGTGTTGCAAACAACGGGGTGTGGCTCAGTTTGGTAGAGCGCTTGGTTCGGGACCAAGAGGCCGGAAGTTCAAATCTTCTCACTCCGACCAAAA
>JAFTLK010000284.1 GCA_017455975.1 Clostridia bacterium
GAAACGCTGTCGGTGCTCGGCATTTCCGCAGGTGTGCTTCTGATGGAACAGCTGACGCCGTTTGAGCGGCGTGCGCAGGAGATCTTCATGCACATCGCCGACGAAACGCGCCTGATTGTCTACCTTGAGGAAGGCATTTACAACGGCGGCGCGGGTATGATACTCGCTGATCTGATGCGTGACGGCTGTGCCGATGCCGGTATCCGACAGAAGATTCTCGCCATCCGCGATCCGTTTGCCAAATCCGAGGAAGGCCGGCGCATGATCGAGACGGCAGGAATCGATGCCGGAAGCATTGTTTCGGCTGTGTGTGATATCCTGAACTGACCGACATATATTCCCAGATATTCAACAGCGCTTCTGACGGAAGACAACCGTTCCGTGACAGAAGTGCTGTTTTTGATTACTGTTTTTCGGCTGTGATACCGGGGAGTCCGAGCGATGCAAGAGATTCTTCGATAGCATCCGCATCTGCGGTATCCAGCCCCTCATGGAGCAGAAAATATCCAACCGCACGCACGGCACCGTCCGTACCCGGCATAAAATGCACGGCGATGGGATATCCGTCCGCAAAGGTGTAAAGATACAGTGCGCGTTCGGTACCCACATCACCGACAAAGGAGATCTGTGCCGCATACATCGACGATGCAGAGAGCGCATCCACCCCCTGCATCTGATTGATGCGCGAGGAAAACGCCAAAAACGCGGCATCGTGCAGGTAGGTATCGAGCGGCGCGGATAATCCGTCCGGGATCGTCTCGCCGAGCAGCGTCACATTCTCCGGCACCTGCAGTGTGTAAACAGCGGAAGGCTTTTTGTAGTCACCCTCACGCAGCTTGGCAGTCGTATCCGCATATGCATTGGGGAAATCGTAGAGATCGGCATATGCCTCGCTATTTACCATATCCGCCATCAACGCAATGAGTGATTCCCCGGCGTCATCGAGTGTCTGTGTCTGTGAATGTGTCTGACATCCGGCGAGACAGAACATAAGTCCTATGATGGTCAGAAGTGTTGTAAGTTTTTTGAACATAAAAATCGTTCCTTTCCGTGTGACATCTTGATATCCGATCATGAAAATATGTGTCGGTCAGAATAAGATCAGAATACCGAGGGAGAGATAAATCATCGCTGTCGATATTGTTATCAGCACCGGGATAATCCGTATTTCCTCGTCTCGCTTTTTGTGCAGAAGCATACAGCAGCAATAAAGACCGGTCTGTACTGCAACAAATAACAATGGAAGATAAGCTGACATCAGAATGCTTATGATTCCTTTTTCAGCAAAACAGACCGCCCAGAGAGACAGGTTCCAAATGATAGACAGCACTGACATGATGATCGAAAGCACCAGCTCTGTCCGGTGCTGCTGTTTTATTTGATCCGCCGCACCAGACACGGACGGATGCAGAACGGCATCGACTGCGGTCAACGTACCGAACAGGATCGGAAAGATCGTATGAAACCCGATGACGATCGCAAGAAGATTGTCAATCCTTGCATCACTGAAGACGGCAATCAGTACGATCACCATCAGAACAAGCATGGATATCGTAAAGACTTTTCTTGTTTGCTGTGTCATGGCAAACACCTCCTCAGTGCCGCAAATTCCATCTCATATCATAATCATAACAGTTTTCGGGAAAGAAATACACCCGCATCCGCTGTCCGTCCTCGTGAAACGGTGTGCCGTCGAAATGCTGTGTGCGGTTCCAATCAACAATGTCGTAGAATACAGCTTCGTAGATTTTTGAGCCCCCGTCGTTATAGGAGCCTGCGGGATACGGGATAAACAGCACACATACCGTGATGACGGACAGGAACAGAATTGCCGCTGTTCGGACAATCTTTGGCAGGCGCGGACGAGCTTCCGTTCCAAATTTGCGGATCAGAAGACGGGCAAGCCCGCCGATGAGTGCCGATAATATGGTCAGTGCTGCAAAGGCGAAGGTCATCCGCGTCAGAACACCGTCTGCATAGAGCATCCCAAGCGGATTGGTATCGGAATAGACATCAAGCCCGCGGCACATGTGCAGAAACAGTGCGGTCAGAGAAAGCACACCGAATACGGTTGTTGTGACGGTCGAAAATACCGACAGCCGCCGCAGCTCACCGGTCTCTTTTTCGGACAGCAGACTGCGCACACAGCCGAGAATCGCCAGAATCCCGATCAGAAGCGGCGCAAAATACGGCACGATGAGCACAAAGGCAAGCAGTCCCCAGACCTCATCCAGCGCGGCGATGTAGAACAAAAGAATCGCAATCGCCCACAAAACCGTTACGGCGATCATCGTTGTTGTTATGATTTTCGGGGCGTTTTGTTTCATGCGGGATACCTCCCTTGAACAGAATGTGATGTAGGGGCGATTCACGAATCGCCCGTATTTTCGAGTCTGTTGTTTCTTCAATTCCTCTGCGCGTCCATACACGCATCAATGACAAGCACGACCGTGAGTGCCGTCACGGGATCGACATCGGGTGCAATGTCAATGCAGTACGCATCGCCGAGCGTGAACCATTCCTTCTGCACCGTGGCAACATTGTGACCGCCGGCATCGGTAACGGAATAGTCATGGTCAAAGAAATCGCCCTGCACGTGCCAGCCGGGACCCTCCACCGTGTATTCCGGATGGAAGAACGTAAACTCCTTGACTACCTCCGCAACAGCGGTCTCATCGCGGTAAATCACATAACGCGGCAGAAACGCAAACAGCTGCTGCTCGATATATGCAACCTCAATATTCCGGCGGTCGTACAGATGCAGTTTCCGACCGAGCGTAAAAATCTCACCCTCGACAGAATATTGCTCCTGTCCGTCCTCGTCGTAAATGGAGAATCGGTCTCCCCATGAAAAAATCTTCTGCTGAATGTAAAGCTGCATGGAATGTCCTGCCTTTCATCGTTTTTTTCAGTATAACATACAAATATGAACAAAAAAAGCAATCGTTTGCAATTCACAAACTGTTTACATCTGTCACCCGGAATTGCAAAAAATTTTCGCACAGAATCTCTTGCCTTTTCGGATACGGTGTGCTATAATGAAACAAAGAAACGATACGACCCGAAAGGAATTAACGACCATGACAAAAATCTCATCTGTTTATTTTCCCGATGTACACCGCTTTGACCGACTTGCCGATGTCTTTGTCTGGCAGAGACAGACCTTCTGCGACGACGGCACCTGGTACAACGGTCCGACCGAGCACGGCATGATTGTTTCCCCGTATGTCAAAATGAAGCTTGGCGGTCTGCATATCCCTGTATATGCGGCAAGAGCGGCGTTTTCGACCCATTCCTTTGCCTATGCAGAGGTTGAGGGAGAGGGCGAATTTTCCATCCCAGTAGAACTGAATCTCTCCCAGAAACGCAACCGCGTCGTTGTCCTGCCGGAGAGCACCGGCGTCAAGGCAGACATTGTCGGCGATACAACCGTCCGGGCAGCCATTGACAAAACCGGCTCGTATACCTTCGTCTTTGACCACAATGTCGAAAGCGCCGTCACACTCGTGGTACGCAGAAAAGAAGCGTTTTCCGTTCCCGAAGGATATGCGCTCCGGACAATCACGCCCGGACAATATTCCGCTGACGAAACCAATTTCACCGCGGAAAATACCGTTTATTACTTCAAGCGCGGCATTTATTACCTCGACTGCGTGACACTTCCCTCTCATTCCATGGCTTATTTTGAAGATGGTACCGTCATCCGTGTATACGGCGCGACAACACGTTCGCTGTTCAAAAATCAGCCCGGCGCGCATCACATCACCGTCTGCGGACGCGCTGTCATCGACGCATCAGCGCTGGAAAGCAGTGCCCAGCAGACCTTCAACTTCTACTGTGCCGACGATATCACTGTGCGAGACATCACCGTCGTCAATTCCTGCTCATGGACCGTCTGCTTCACGAACTGTCACCGTGTCCATGTCCGTGATCTGGTGCTGCTGTCCTACCGTATCTTCTCCGACGGCGTGATGCTCTCCGACTGTACCGATTCTGTCGTCGAGGACTGTTTTATCCGTACCGGAGACGATGCCGCCGAATGCAAATCCACCGGCGACGGTTCCACGCGCACCGATAATGTCGTCTTCCGCAACATCGCCGCGTGGGCTGACAAGGGTGCCTGCTACGGTATCGTCTTTGAGGAAAACTACGATACGCAGAACGTCACATTTGAAAACTGCTCCGTCGGCTTCTCCCTGCCGAACTGGTCTGACCACCTCGGCTGTATCACGGTCTA
>JAFTLK010000285.1 GCA_017455975.1 Clostridia bacterium
AAGGCGGCAGGCATCGGTGTTTCCTCCATCGGTTCTCCGATCGGCAAGATCAAGCTGACCGATGACTTTGACGCACATCTGGACAAGCTCCGTCACACCATCAAAATCGCAAAGATTCTCGAATGTGACCGCATCCGTATGTTCTCCTTCTATATCGATGATACCCACAATCTGGCACCGGTCCGTGACGCGGTTATGGAGCGTCTTGCGAAAATGCTCGAGATTGCAGATGCGGAGGGCATGATCCTCTGCCACGAGAACGAACGCGGCATTTACGGCGAAACCGTTGAGGGCGTTGTCGACATTCTGAAGACGTTTGAGGGCAGAATCAAGTGTGTCTTTGACCACGCAAACTTTATCACTGCGAATGTCGAAGCGTTCCCGTATGCATTCAATATCCTCTGCGATGACATTTTCTATATGCACATCAAGGACGCAGGTCATGCTCCCGACGGCACCGTCCAGATCTTCCCGGCAGGTGAAGGTGCGGGCAACTTCGACGGTACCTTCCGCCGTCTGAAGATGTATGACAAGACCTTCTACTGCACGCTTGAGCCGCACCTCAAGGTGTTCGGCGGTCTGGAAGCACTGGAAGCGGCAAAGCATGACGATCTGGTCAAGAACCTGTTTGCGACCAACGAAGAAGCGTTCGGCGCGGCATCCGATGCCATCAAGCGTTATCTGTAATTCCTCAAATAAACATAAAAGGAACCTACGATTATGAAGAACATCAACTGTGCACTCCTCGCTGCATGTCTTCTGGCAGGGATGCTGATCTCCTGCGGCTCCGATACCGGAACACCGTCTGTGACCGATGCGGCTGGCGGCGAAGGTACAACCGAAGCGGTAACCGAGGCTGCCGTCAAGCCGTATATTGAAGCCGAGGACAACGGCGGAAAAGAAATCTTTCTGCAGGGTTTTCAGGTGTATTATGCACCGGCGGTCTATGCGGCAGAAGAAAACGGTGACGCTTACAACGATGTCATCTATCAGCGGATTGCAAAAACCGAGGAGCATCTGAACATCGACATCACGTTTGACGACTCCATCGGCATCAAGGATGTCACAAAGACCGTGCAGAATGCGGTTGCGTCCGGCGACGACAGCATACAGCTGGTAATGTCGCACGACATGCGGTGCAACGGCTCTCTGGTCAGTGAAAATCTCTGTTATGACCTTGCCGCCATTGAAAGCGTCGATCTGTCACGCGATTACTGGAAGTTCCACACCTATGAAAAGCTGACGGTCAATGACCATGTCTATCTGACAAAGCCGATGTTCATCATCCCGTCGGTCGGCTGCCTGACCTTCAATAAGCAGATGGTCGCCGACTATGATATGGAAGAGCCGTACGATGCCGTCAAAAACGGTACATGGACGCTGGATCTTCTGCGTGAAATGGCAAAGATGGCTACCAAGGATGCCAACGGTGACGGCACGATGGACGAAAACGACATCTACGGATATGCGACACAGGGTGACTGGGATCTGAACGCATTCATCTATGCGGCAGGCATTGTTGTAACCGACCTTGACGAAAACGGCAAGATCGTGCTTTCGATGGAGTCCCCGCGCACGGTTGAATTGTTTGAAGACATGCATGAATTTCTGAACCAGAGCGGAGACGCGTTTGTCGGAAAGGGTATGGCCATGAAGGACGGCCGTGTGCTGTTCCGTCAGAGCAGTACCAAGAATCTGGACTCCCTGCGTGACTGCGAGGTCGAATACGGTATTGTTCCGTATCCGAAGCTCGATGAGGCACAGGAGGGCTATTACGGCTATGACATCAGCGCATTTATCAGCATTCCGTCCTCGGTATCCGATCCGGAGCTGGTCGGCAAGACACTTGAAATGCTGAATTTCTACAGCCGCGAAATGGTTATGCCGACCTATTACGATATTCAGCTCAATACCAAATCCGTCAGAGACGAAGAATCCATTGAGATGCTCGATCTGATTTTTGAAGGAATTGTCTGCGATGCCGGAAGAACGTATTTCGGAATTGACAATTCCTCTATGCAGAACCTTGTGTACAGTATCTCCAAGCATGTATACGGTAAGAAGACCGTGGATTTTGCTTCCTTCTATGCAAAGAATGTCAAGGGTGCCGAAAAGTGCATCGAAATTTTCTACAGAGAAGTTGAAGATAACGAATAATGAATAAGAGGTAACGATCATGAAAAAAGTAAGCTCCGCACTTCTCGCTGCCTGCATTCTGGCAGGCGCACTGATCTCCTGCGGCTCTGACACAAATACCCCAGTCGTAACCGATGCGGCGACGGACGCAGCCACCGAAGTTGTAACCGAAGCTGCGGCAAAGCCCGAAATTCCGTCTGCCGACTACGGCGGAAAGGAAGTTCTTATTCAGGGCTTCCAGGTGTATTATGCACCGGCGCTGTATGCCGAGGAAGAAAATGGCGATGCCTACAACGACGTTCTCTATCAGCGTATTGCAAGAACCGAAGAATATCTGAACATCGATATCACGTTTGACGACTCCATCGGTGTCGGCGATACGGCAACAGTCGTTCAGAATTCCGTCGCGGCGGCGGACAATGCCATTCAACTTGTCCTGTCGCACGATATGACCGGCAACTCCAAGCTTGTCTCCCAGAATCTTTGCTATGATATGCTGGCAATTGAGTCGGTGGATCTGAACCGCGATTACTGGAAGCTGTCCGCATATGACATGCTGGCGGTCAACGGTCATATCTATCTGACCAAGCCCGCATTCATTATCCCGTCTGTCGGCTGTTTTACGTTCAATAAGGCGATGATTGCGGACTATGATATGGAAGAGCCGTATCAGGATGTCATTGACGGCAAGTGGACGCTTGATAAAATGGCGGAAATGTCCAAGGTCGTGACGAAGGATGTCAACGGTGACGGTGTCATGGACGGAAATGATACATACGGCTTCTCCTGCGGTGCCGACTGGCAGCTGAATGCTTTTATCTTCTCCCTCGGTTCCTCTGTCACAACGCTGGATGAAAACGGTAAGATCGTGCTTGCGCTCGATACCCCGCATACCTCCGATGTCTACACAGCACTGCATGAATTCCTCAACAATTCCGGTGATGCATGGCTCGGCGGCGGTCTTGATATGAAGACGAACCGTTGTCTGTTCTCTCAGGTAACGACGAAGTCCCTTGACAACCTGCGTGACTGTGAGGTTGAGTACGGTATTGTTCCGTATCCGAAGTGGGATGAAGCACAGGAACGCTACAACGGTTACGATATCAGCTCGTTTATCAGCATTCCGTCCTCTGTTGCTGACCCGGAAATGGTCGGTCAGACCCTCGAAATGCTGAACTTCTACAGCCGCGAGCTGGTGCTCCCGACCTACTACGACATCTCCCTCAACACCAAGTCTGTCCGCGATGAAGAATCCGTACAGATGCTGGACATCATTTTCAACGATATTTACTGTGACGCGGGCCGTACCTATTTTGGTCTTGACAACGGTGCGATGTTCAATCTGGTATATTCTGTTTCCCACCATGTTTATCAGAAGAAGACCGGCGATATTGCATCGCATTTTGCCAAGAACCAGAAGAGCGCACAGAAGTGTATTGACAGCTTCTATAAGGCTGTCGATTCCAACGAATAAGATCTATATACAACGAAAGGACTATCATCATGGCTGAATTAAAAATGCTTGCCATTGACCTCGGCGCGTCTTCCGGCCGCGGCATCATCGGCAAATTTGACGGCAATAAGTTTACACTGGAGGAAAATCACCGTTTCCCGTCCGAACCTGTGACCATCGCAGGCTCCTTCAACTGGGACATCATGCGTATTTTCCACGAAATCAAGCAGGCAATCAACAAGTGTGCGCTGTCAGACGACCGCGACATCAAGACCATCGGTATCGATACCTGGGGTGTTGACTATGGTCTGCTTGACAAGCACGGTAAGCTCTTAACCAACCCTGTCCACTACCGCGATACCCGTACCGTCGGTATTCAGGATTATGCGGAACAGTTCCTGCCAAAAAAGCGTCTTTACGATATCACCGGCATCCAGTTCTGTGATTTCAACACCGTCTGGCAGCTGGCAGCGGAGCTGCGCGACAATCCCGAGCTGGTTGCGGCAGCAGACAAGATGCTGTTCATCCCCGACCTGCTCAACTACTTCCTGACCGGCAAGATGCAGACCGAATACACCATCGCATCCACCGGTGCACTGCTCGACGCAAACACCCGCGACTGGTCGAAGGAAGTCATTGATGCGTTCAAGATTCCCGAAAGACTGTTCACCCGAGTTGTTCAGCCCGGTACCGTTGTCGGTCCGCTGCTGCAGTCCCTCAAGGATGAGCTGGGCGACATCAACGCCAATGTCGTCAACGTTGCGGCACACGATACCGCATCTGCCGTTGTTGCTGTTCCCGCAGTCAAGGGCGAGGACTTCATCTTCATTTCCTCCGGTACCTGGTCGCTGATGGGTACGGAAACCATGTCCCCGATCATCACCGACAAGTCCTTTGGCTACAACTTCACCAACGAAGGCGGCTTCGGCGGCTCTATCCGTTTCCTCAAGAACATCATGGGTCTGTGGATTGAGCAGGAATCCCGCCGTCAGTGGAAGCGCGAAGGCAAGTCCTTCTCCTTCGACGAGCTTTCCAATGCGGCAATGGCATCCAAGCCCTGCCAGTGCATCATCAATCCCGACGATCCCGCATTCGGTGTTCCCGGCAATCTGCCGAAGGCCATCCGCGAATACTGCAAGAAGACCGGTCAGCACGTGCCGGAAAACGAGGGCGAAATCGTCCGCGCGATCTTTGATTCCCTCGCTCTGCGCTACAAGTGGTCTGTCGAAGCCATCGACGATATGAAGGGCAAGCGTATTCCGTTCATCAACATTGTCGGCGGCGGTACCAAGGAAGCACCGCTCTGCCAGCTGTGTGCAGACGCGTGCGAACGTCCCGTTTACGCAGGTCCGGTTGAGGCAACCGCGATCGGCAACATCGCCGTTCAGGCAATCTCCTCCGGCGAGATCAAGGACCTCTCCGAAGCGCGTGAGGTCGTCCGCAACTCCTTTGAGATCGATCACTACGAACCCAAGGGTGATAAGGCGATGTGGGACGATGCTTATGCAAAGTTCTTAAAGCTCATCGAAGCATAAGTATAAACAATCGAAAAAAGACCGTATCCGACTGTGATGCGGTCTTTTTTCAAAAAGGAAAACGATGATGACATTTTTTGAAGCAAGAGACTATTTTGGTATCGACGGCATCCCGGACTGTCTTGCACCGTATTATGAGGAATACCCGTCAACACCGATTCTGGACCGGACGTGGTTGGCGGCACAGTGTGACGCCTGTGGCGTGTCCGATGACAATACCGCACGGCTGACCGCCGCACTCGATGCGCTCGAATCGGATGCGGTGCTGTTGTCCTTTACAAACTTTCTGATCGCGCAGGCGTGTGCACGGCATCTGCGGCTTGATGAGGAATATATCGATCTCGGACCGTGTAGGAACATGACCGGGGAAACCCGCGATTTCTATCCGATGCTGGTTATGCTTGCCTGCATCAAACCGGCAACAGAAGGGTATCTTGCGCGCGGGATAGATGCGTCTGCATTTGCGCAGACTGTGGAGCGGATGCTGTCCTCGGTTCTGCGCCGCTATGCAAAGAACGGCGATCCGCACGTCAGCTTTGAATGGCAGTCGGGCTTTTTCACATGTGCGCTGCTGCAGTTTTCGCGGTTCTATTTCGCGCCGCATCGGTTTGACGACGGCATTACGATTCTTAAAAACCGGGTGACGGGCGAGGTGATCGCGCTGCTGCCGGACGAGGACGATGTGTATATCCGCCATTCCGACGGGCAGTACAACGGCATCGCCGGCGTTTCTGAACAGGATGCATTCCATGCGGTGCGGCGGGACACAGACGATGCGTTCATCGGTCATCCGATCGACCCGGTCGGGTATGGCTTGGAGCAGACTGTGACACTGCCGAAATCCGAGTGGGAGGTCTGTGTACATGAGGGAGATGCGTTTCTGGCACTGCACATTCCGGGCGGAGAAGGGTACGATCCCGAGCATCTGCGGCAGAGTGTGCAGGATGCCATTGCGTTTTACGACCGTTATTTCCCGGAATACCGCATCCGCGGTATCTGGAGTGAGAGCTGGCTTTACGACCCGCATCTTCGGAAGATTCTGCCGCCGGCCTCGAAGATCATCCGTATGCAGGATCAGATGTACTGTATGCCGTTTGCATGGGGTGAACCGACGATTCACGGCGAGCTGATCCCGCATGACCCGCCGTCGGCACTGGAAAAAGCCGTTTCCGATTATGAGGCGGCGGGCGGTACGTTTTCGACGAATTTCATGTTCATTCTGCGGGAGGATGTTGACCGCATCGGTGTCGGGGAACGGCTTTATCCGCGGCTGATGCTATCATAAAGAACGAAAGACAGCAGGCAATCTTCCCGTGAAGATCATCTGCTGTCTTATGTTTCGTCAGGATTGGATGGCGCGTCTGTTCTGCGATAAAGCTTTTCTCTGCCGCGCATACCGTCGTCCGACAGAATACCTGTTGCTTTGAAGACACGGATCAGCGCATCGACACCGCGCCGATCACTGCGGACATGTGCCGCCGCCGCAAGCTCGCGCCGTGTGAAAACCTCGGGCAGGGCAGGGGGAAGCATTGCCGCATAATCGGCTTTGGATGACAGATACAGCTCCGACAGAAGTGCACGCGGGAAACGGTCACAGCGGGAGGCTCCGCGCTTTCCGCCATTGCCCCAGCCATCCAGAAACCGCACCTCCTCCATGTCAAGCATGACAAGACACACGGTCAGATTCGGATGCAGAAGGAGATCGGGGATGCCGCCCAGCTCCCAGAAGGCATCGTAAAATGTACCTGTTTTCGGGCTTTTTCGCGGCTTTGTGGTCTCGCCGGTGGCAGGATCAAGCCACGACAGCCACTTGTTATGTACCACGGGATGGACGACGGTGACGTGCGTGACCTCCAGAAACGCTTCCAGCTTCCGCCGCATGGCAGAGAGGGAGCGCGTCTGGATCTCCGTGACGCCGTCCTCGTTTAAGATGTCCGCGACATACCGCCCAAGCTTCTGTTCATGCAGAGCAGACAGCGGCTCGTAGTAGTTTTTTAATATGAGGTGCAGGGACTTCTCACCAAGCGTCCCGATGCCGCGTACCTCACGCTCGGAGGCAAGTACAGATTCCTTTGTCTCAAGAAACCGTTCCGGATCGAATGTTCTCATGCTTTTTCATCCGATTCGGCATCGCGGCGCATTTTGAGGATCGCATCAGCAAAGTACAGGTCTTCGCGTGTCGTGATCTTCAGATTCTGATAACCGATGTCGACGAGCTTGACCGGGAAGCCGACCGCTTCCACAAGACCGCAGTCATCGGTGACGGAGAGCTTCTTTTCGCGGCCGAGATAGACCGATGCGCGGTATTCTTCAACCTTGAAGATCTGCGGGGTCGATGCTGCCCATACCTGTGTGCGATCCGGTGTTTCTTTGACATAGCCGGCGCCTTCGGTGATCTTGACCGTGTCCTTGACACGGGATGCCGCTGCCGCCGCACCGATGCGGTAGGCCTCGCGGGCAACCGCGGTGATCTGCTCCGGCGTGATCAGCGGACGCGCACCGTCATGAATGGCGATGAATGCGCAATCCCGATCGACAGCAAGCAGACCCTGATAAGCGGAATCCTGCCGTGTCTCGCCGCCTGCGACAATTTTCTTTACCTTCGTGATTTCTTCGCGGGACAGCATCGGCGCATACAGCGCACGTTCCTCCTCACGAATGACTAATACGATCTCATCGATGACGGGGCATTCCTCAAACATGCGGACCGTGCGTAAAATGACAGGCTCGCCGCCGAGGGCGAGAAACTGCTTTGTGACGGCGCCTGCCTCCTGCTTCTGCTTGTCAGAGACAGCCATGCGAGAGCCGATGCCGCCTGCCAGAATGACGGCGGACGTATAGGGGTGCTTGCCATGTGCGGCAAAGCCCTCTGCCGCACGGGCAATGGTGTTGATGGTTTCAAGAATCTGCATGCCGGGACTCCTTCGGTTACAATTGGCAATCGTTTATACCCTATATTATACCACAAACCGTGACGGCTTGCAATAGAATGAATGAAAATTGTGTGATTTTTGGAATTTTTGTACAAAACATCTTGCGCTTTGTCTATATATGTGGTATAATAAAAGCGAAGATGAAACAAAAGAGGAGGAAGTTGTTTGGCTCAGTATAAAACCATTAAATCATACTACCATTATCCGGTACGGTCATTTCTCCGGCATAAGCGTGCATATGTTCTGCTCGCATGCTCCATTCTCTGTATGGTCATTCTGTGTGCAAGTGTCCTGATCTATTATGCATCCAGTTATGAGGCGGATATTGAAATGCTGCGCCGGGAAAACGGTCCGCAGCATACCCAGTTCTATGACCTCTCCCCGGAAACGGTGCCGCTTTATACCGACCGCAAATATATCGATGATTACACGACGGTCAATATCTATGCATCTGCCGATAATCCGGATGAATTTGCGTCCTTTGCGCAGGTGTATTTCACCGACTATACGGAGGATACTGCGGATTATTTCTATCTGGAGCTGACAGAGGGACGCCTGCCTGAGGCCTTTGGCGAGATCCTTGTCTCCGAGGATGCCGAGCGGTATTTCTCGACATTCACGCTCGATGAGGAGCAGCATGTCGGTATTCTGGCACTCGGCGGAAAATATGAAGTAGCGTTCAAGGTCGTCGGTACCTTTACGGCAGCCGCACCGGCAGAGCAATATGTCTTCTGCAGTGAGGAAACGGCGGAATATTTGCGCGGCAGTGAGCTGTACGGTCTTGGATATACGACGGATGTTTATCTGACCTTCCGCGGCTTTGACCGCACGGCCATCAAGGCGAATATGGATAAGCTCATCCGTGACCTCGAGCTTGTCAACAAGGACAAGGACGGCAATGTCACAGAGATCAACTACGACGGCAGAAACGACATGCTGTCGGAGGTCGCACTGATCCCGCCATATTACGAGGGTGCGACAATGCTTGTCATGTTCCTGTTCTCGATTCTGCCTGCCGGTATTGCACTTGCTGTGTTCATATACCTTGATATGCAGAAGAATCTGCGCGAGCTTGCAACGCTGACCATGATCGGTGCGACATGGAAGCAGATCTTCCGTATGCAGCTGCTGAAATACGGAGCGATCTTTCTTGCAGTCTTCCCGTTCGGCATTGCAGGTGCAGCGGGGCTGATGTCACTTGTCTGTGCACTGACGGAGAATATCTCCGATGACCGCATCTTTTTGTGGTTCCGCTTTGACTGGGCGGCCATGGTCATTCTGCTGATCCTTTCCGCCGGTATTCTGTGCGGTGTCGTCTATTATATTTCCAAGCGGATGACGAGTGTTGCGCACTCGGAAATGCTGTCGGCGGTTCACCAATCCGGCAATATCTTCGTCGCAAAGACCTCCGATATCCTGTTTGCGGAAAAGAATATCCTCGAACGCATTTCGGTACTGTTCTTCACGCGAAACCGCGGTATCAACCGACTCTTCTGTGTGGTCGTCATTCTGCTTGTCTGCATTTACACGTTCTTCTCCCAACAGATCTCGATCCAGTATGCCGAAGCGCCTGGCGCGGACGAAATGGAGCTTGCGGACTTCTACCTGCACGGTGACGAAGCTGTTTCGATCGTCTTCGACACCATGACACCTGACACACAGGAGGTTATTGAAAAGATCGAGCATGTCGCAGGTGTACAGCGGCGTATGGAGATCTCCGAATTCTACTCCTACATCGACGGTATTTATATCGAATCCGATATTGAAAAGCAGCTGGTCTCCAATGCCGTCAAGAACGGTCAGTTCGGTCAGACCTCCAATATGCGTATCTGGAAGCGTAATGTCACGGACGTCGAGCTGATCGGTGCTGACGAGGAGCTCCTTCACATGCTGGTCGGCGCGGATGTTGTGTCCGGATCCCTTGACAATGTCTTCTGCAACGAGGATACCATTGCACTTGTTGTTCACGGATGGGCAGGAAACAACGATAAGTTCTACCATGAGGGAGATGTGCTTGCCCTGCGATCCAATTATTCGGTGGAGGACCCGACCGAGGAGGACGGGGAGGCAACGGTACGCACCGAATGGAAGGAATACAAGGTCGGCGCGGTCATTTACCGTCCCGAGGACAATCCGTACGATGATTTTATCACCGTTTACACAACGCCGGAGCTGTTCACAACGCTGTCCGGTATCGAGGATGTGTATTCCTATGCTGTCCGTTGTGACAGCGACGATCCGGAAACGCTTGCAGCCGTCCGCGAAGATCTCGCGGCGCTGGAGCTTGAATACCGCTTTACTGTCACGGATATCCATGAGGAGCTGCGTTTGGCGAAGCTGGCGGCGCTCCATGCGGTACTGTTCATCGCCATTATGCAGAGCTTTGTCATGATCGTTGCGATCCTGCTGCTCATCGCCATGGCGCACTTCATGCTTGAGGTCCGTGCACCGTCGATGCGGGCCATGTATCTGATCGGCGCACAGCATACGCAGATTGCCCGGATGAATATTCTTGAATTTATGATCGCCTCGGTGCTGTCGTCGGTCGTTGGTATTGCCGCTTCCGCCGTCATCGGGCTGTTCAATCTCGGCAATCTCAGCATCGGACTTGTGCTGTTTACGCTCGGCTCGTTTGCTGTTCTGACCGCAGTCAACGTCTTTATTCCCATCTGGGTCTGCCGCATGCGCCTTAAACAGGATCTCATGCATTGATCCCCGAATTTCAACCGAAAGGAAACAGGTGAAACGATGAATGTTCTTGAATGTGATAACTTAACAAAGGTTTACCATCAGGGTGAAAATATCATCTCCGCGGTCAAGACATGCAACTTAACTGTGGAGGAGGGTGAATTTGTCGCCATTGTCGGTACCTCCGGCTCCGGCAAATCAACACTTCTGCAGCTGTGCGGCGGGCTTGATGTGCCGTCCGGCGGCACGGTCTATATCAACGGCCGCGATATCTATAAGCTGAAAAGCGAGGAGCTTGCCGAATACCGCCGTAAACACATCGGTTTTATCTTCCAGAATTACAATCTGATCCCCGTCTTTACGGCACTGGAAAATATCATCATGCCGTCGCTGCTTGACGGACGGAAGCTATCATACCCGCATATCAACGAGCTTCTGGAGATCCTTGGCATCGCTGACCGTATCCACCATCTGCCGCATGAGCTGTCCGGCGGTCAGCAGCAGCGTGTCGCCGTTGCGCGCGCACTGATCAATTATCCGTCGCTGATGCTGGCAGATGAGCCGACGGGCAACCTTGATAAGAATTCCGCAAAGGAGCTGATGGAGCTGCTTCTCAAGACAAAGGACGTACAGCATCAGACGCTCATCATGGTCACCCATGACGACAACATCGCCGCAATGGCGGACAAGATCTACCGTATGGATGACGGTGTACTGTCGCAGGATACAAAGATCAAGCGCTATACCACATAAAGAATCGGGACTGCACAGGTATCATCCTGCGGCAGTCCCGGATTTGTTTCGATGTATGATTTACGGCAATTTTTACTTGCGCAGAACCTTTGCATGATCCAGTGCAATGCAAACTGCGGTACCGATCAGCAGTGTGACAAGAAGTTCAACCAGTGCGTTGGCGAAGACCAGACCGAAGACAAAGACGAAGAACGGAACGGCACCCGTCAGTGCAAACGCATCGAGGACGACTTGTTCCTTTCCGAAGAAGATGTACATTGCGGACATGAAAAGGATCGTATTGAACAAAGGGCCGGAGGCACTGGCAATTGCGTAAGCGACAGGCTTTGTTTTGTCGGATTTCGGCAGTTTGCCAAGCAGGGCCTGCATACCGCGGAAGACACAGCCGACAAGGAAGCCCATAACCGTGCGCGTAACAACGGTCATTACGAAGGTGAAGAAAATATTGATGGTCATCAGGGTCGTGCCCATCGGGTCAATACCGAAGCACTGTGCAAACGAGGTCAGACCGAAGACAAGACCGAGGAATGCACCGCCGCGCGGTCCGAGCAGAATCGCACCGATGACGACGGGGACGGGCATAAAGGTGACGGAGAACGGACCGAGCCGCAGATAGCCGATCGGCGTAAATGCGAGCACGAGAAGCAGTGCGGTCAGTATGGCCAGCTGTACCATCTGACGGATCTTGGGGTTGCGTGTTTTTTCCATGAGAAACTCCTTTTGGCCGCTGCCGTTCTGCAGGATATGCGGATACAGCGCGGTACTTAATTATTTCAAACGCACACAAGGTGCGATTTGATCTGGTTTGGGTCAGCGATTCTTTTCGTAAATGGTAAGCAGACCTTCAAACAGAAGGTGCGGCATTTCCGAGAATGCCGATGAACAGTAGGGGGTAATGCGGCCGGCATACCGTCCGCAGGCGTAAAGCGTCAGTGCAGATACATCGCACTGCAGCTCTGCGGCAATTCTTGAAACCATACCGTCGATCTGCGCAGCACAGCCGAATATCAGTCCCGATTTCATGGCATCGGCAGTGTTCTTTCCGATGACACGGCGCGGAACCTCCAGCGGGATGTCTGTCAGAAGTGCCGTGTCGCGATCGAGTGCCTGTGCCGCAGATTGCAGTCCCGGCATGATGATGACACCGGCAAGCACACCGGGCGCGGACAGGACGGTCAGCGCAGTGGCGGAGTCAAACGATGCTATGACGGCAGGCCCTGCGCAGTGTGCGGTTGCACCGACAGCCAGTGCGCAGAGATCGGCACCGAGCTGAGACGGATTATCGATCTGGATGCGCAGACCCGTGCGGACACCGGAGGAAACGATGAGCGGCCGGGCAGAAATGAACTGCGCCGCGGCGGCAGCAATCACCTCGGTCAGCGACGGAACTACGGAGGACAGAATCACATCCGTGATGTTTTCGGTCGGATAACCGCGCAGGGCAAAGATCTGTCCCAGCAGAACGGCATATTCATCGGCAGAGCGGATCGGCTTGGAGGAAATCTCAGCACAGAAGCACAGACGCTCGGCGGCCGGATGGGAGGAGATATCTGTCTTATATACGGCAAGAGAGATTGCGCGGTTTCCGATGTGTATTGCAAGCAGCATATGACGTCCCTCCTTTTGCTTCGCTTTCTTTTTTGGCTTCATTTTTCATGTATAACAAAATAATAATACCACAAGATTCTGAATCTGTCAAGCAAATTCAGAAAATTTGACACAAAATACTGTGTGAAAAACGATTTAATCTGCAATGAGCGTTGCTACCGCATGGACGGCAATTCCTTCACCGGAACCGGTAAAACCGAGCTTTTCCTCGGTCGTTGCTTTGACATTGACCGCGTTCGGATCTGCTGCGAATACCTGCGCAAGGTTGGAGCGCATCTGCTCCATATACGGTGCAAGCTTGGGACGCTGAGCAATGACCGTGGCGTCGATGTTGTTGACCCTCCATCCGGCATCGTGAAGAAGGCGTGCAACGTGTGCCGCGAGAATCAGGCTGTCCGCACCGCGATAGGCTTCATCCGTGTCCGGAAAATGACGTCCGATGTCGCCGAGCGCCGCTGCTCCGAGCAAGGCATCCATGACCGCATGCGTCAGTACGTCCGCGTCGGAGTGACCGAGCAGACCGTGGGTGTGGGGGATGGTTACGCCGCCGAGGATAAGGGCTCTGCCCTCGACAAGTCTGTGGACATCATAACCATGACCGATTCTGAAATTGCACATAAAAACCTCGATTCCGCATAAAGTATGCCTGTTTTCTTCAAGTATACCATATTTTTTTGTTCTGCACAATTCTGTTCACAGAAGTTTTACGATTTTCTGCAAAAAAAATCGCCGAATTCGTCCAAAAGGATTTGAAAAAAAAAACAGAATTGTGATACAATATTATAATAAGATAGAATGTGTACCGGGAACGTGTCCCCAATTGTGTGCACATGTCGCCCAAAGAAACAGATTTGTGAATCCGGGAAAGAAAGGAAGCAGCGTCAGGACGGAATTTCCTCCGTGCGGCTGCGGTCACGGTGATGAGTAACTGGCTGAAAGAAAATATGACGTTTGTGTGGCAGCTGCTGATGGATATCCGCGTCATTGATATCCTCGACATTGCTCTTGTGTCGGTTATGCTGTTTTTTGCGTTCAGGTTTATCCGGGAACGCCGTGCCGGCAAGCTCGCACTCGGTATCGCTTTGCTGTTTCTGATCATGATCATCAGTGATGTGCTGGAAATGTATGTCACACGCTTCTTTTTGCAGAATGTATTCCAGGTCGGTATTCTCGTCCTGATCGTCCTGTTCCAGCCGGAAATCCGTTCCGCACTCGAAAAGATCGGCGGTGAACCGATCAAGTCCATCAAGGGTATTGGCGAACAGAAGGACTCCACGGAAACACTTGCCGTCATCCGCGAGGTCAGCGAGACCATGCAGGATCTGGCAGAAGAAAAGACCGGAGCGCTGCTCGTGTTTGAACGCACGACAAAGCTCGGCGACATTGTCAAGACCGGCACCGTTCTCAATGCCGATGTATCCTCGTTCTTACTGAAAAATATCTTTTTCAACAAAGCGCCGATGCATGACGGTGCGACGATTATCTCCGGTAATAAGATTCATTCCGCCGGTTGTTTTCTGCCGTTGTCCCTCAATGAAAACATCATCAAGGATCTCGGTACCCGACACCGTGCGGGCATCGGTATGAGTGAGAACTCGGATGCCGTTGTCATCATTGTCTCCGAGGAAACCGGCACCATTTCAGTCGCTGTGGACGGAAAACTGAAACGCGGCTACGATGCCGATTCGCTGGCAGCGGAGTTGGAGGGACTCCTGATCTCCGACAACATCTACAACAAGATCAAAAAACGCAAGGGCAGCAAAAAATGATGGCACGCCCCCGGAAAGGATGATACAACGTGCACAATCAAGGGTTTGACGAAACAAAAAACAGCATAGATGAAGGTATTTCCGGCGGCCGCAGCCAAAGCGGAACCCGGCGCGAGAACGGTATTACGATGGTGCTGTGCATCATAGCTGCCATCTGCATCTGGTTTTATGTCATGAGCATCGACTCGCCGACCGCAACGGAAACCTTTTCCTCGGTCAGCGTTACGGTCATCAACGACCGCGACCTTGCGATGGATTCGCCGCTGACCCCGATCTCCGGAACGGGAAGCGTCATTGAGGTAAAGCTCAAGGGCAGAAAAACGCTGCTCAACAATCTCCGAGAGGAAGACATTGAAGCGTATGTCGATGTCAGCGAGGTGCAGACCACCGGCAAGGGCGCATATGCAGTTGTCGTGGAAGCCCCCGAGGGAACCGTTATCGAGGACTATTATCCCAAGGAGATCAATGTCTACATGGACAAGCGCTCGACCATTACAGTTCCGGTCAAGGCGCAGCTGAACCAGTACAGCCTTGTGTCCGGCTATACCGTCAATCTGTCATCGCCGACATTGGACATTGATACGGTGCAGGTCTCCGGTCCCGAATCGGAGCTGGAAAAGATTGACCGTGCACTGCTGTCCGTTTCATTCCCCGGCTCCATTACCCGCTCCTTCTACAGTACAGGTCCGCTGATGCTGGTGGATGCAAACGGCAATGAGGTCAATACAAAATATCTGTCTATGTCCGAATCCGAAGCAACCGCGCGGTATTATGTCTATACAACAAAGACCATCGATCTGAACGTCGCATACAAATACGGTTATTTTTCTGAAAACGGCACACGCGTATCCGTTACCCCATCCCGCATCGAGGTCAAGGGAACGGTCGAGGTGCTGGAATCGATCGAGTCGCATACGGTTGCAACGATCGACGAAACGATGATCGTCGAGGACGGAACACATACCTATCAGATCAAGCTCCCGGACGGGGTTGAACCCGTGGACCCCGGTGCTGCAGAAAATGTTTCGATCGGCATCAGCTTCACCGATGCAAAGCTGCGCAAGGTACGCATTCCGACCTCGCTGGTGCAGATCATCAATGTTCCGGAGGGTAAGAAGATCGAGATTCTCGATACCGCCATGTCCATCAATTTCCGCTGTACCGCTCCGTCCGGTATGCAGATGACTGCATATGACTTCAATATCACCGTCGATGCGGCCCCTGCCGTCAACAACGGCGATCAGTATGTCACAGCGACGGTCACCATGAAGAACGGAAATACTGCCGAGATGTATACCGTCGGTGATTACTCGCTTTTACTGCGTGTCAGCGACGCAGAAGAATAAAGAGCGGTACAGTTATGAAACATACGGAAACAATACAGCTTCTTGTCCGTGATCTCCGTATCCCGTATACGGCTGATATGGCAGAAGCGATCGAAAAAGCCAAAAAGCAGCTCCGACATGCTCTCGGACGCGGTAAAACCGCCGCGATCCGGGAAGCTGTCCTTTATAAAACCTCCATCGACGCGCGGAAAAAGCCTGACATTCTGCGCGTCTGTACCATTTTACTGACCGCGGAAATGACGGCGGGCGAGGCCGCCGCTGTATGTGCGCGAGACCGTTCCATTTCTGTATTTACGCGGGAGACATTTGCGCTCCCGATGGGAACGGAAACGCTTGCGGGCCGTCCGGTCATCGTCGGATTCGGTCCGGCCGGCATGTTCTGTGCGCTTCTGTTGTGCGAAGCAGGCTTTGCACCGATCATTGTCGAGCGCGGGGATGACGTGGAAGAACGTGCCGCCGCCGTCAGACGCTTTTACGAAACGCGTATCCTCGATGAGCAATCCAACATTCAGTTCGGCGCCGGCGGTGCCGGTACATTTTCCGACGGCAAGCTTGTAACGCGCATTGGTGATCCGAAATGCACATGGGTGCTTGAGCAGCTTGCTGCATTCGGCGCCCCCGAAGAAATTCTGACAAAAGCCAAGCCGCACATCGGCACGGACATTCTGCTCCGTGTGGTCGGTAATATCCGTGACGCATTGCGTGCCCGCGGCTGTGAATTCCGTTTCCGCACGCAGATGCGCGGGATCTCTGCCATTGAAGCACCTGCCGGTACGCATGCATATGCCATCGAAACCCCGGACGGGGCGATCCCTTGCGGTGCGCTTGTGCTGGCACTCGGTCACAGTGCCCGCGATACCTACAAAATGCTGTATGACAACGGATATGTCCTGCAGCCGAAACCCTTTTCCGTCGGTGTCCGCATTGAACATCTGCAGTCCGCACTCAACGAGGCGGCATACGGCGATGCGGCAAGCGGCACACTTGCCTGCGGCGCACAGGGAAAACAGATCCTTCTGCCGCCGGCTGAATATACCGTGTCTCACAGACCGAAGCCGAGTGCCGGAGATCCCGACCCGCGCGGTGTATATTCCTTCTGTATGTGCCCGGGCGGTGAGGTTATGGCGGCAGCAAGCGAGGAGGGCGGTGTCGTCGTCAACGGCATGAGCCGCTTTGCACGCGACGGCAGAAATGCCAATGCGGCACTTGCGGTTTCCGTACGTACCGCGGACTACGGCGATCACCCGATGCGCGCGATTGACTATCAGCGGATGCTTGAGCGAGCGGCATTTGCGGCGGGCGGCAGTGATTGGAGCGCGCCGTGCCAGACGGTCGGCGACTTTCTGAACGACAGATGCGGCACAGAACCGACCGCTGTTCTGCCCTCATATATGAACGGCGGTGTGCGTATGTGCGATCTGCATTCCGTTTTGCCTGCGTTTGTCACCGAGCTGCTTGCGGTCGGGATCCGGCGATTTGACCGTCAGTATCCGGGCTTTGCATCCGATCATGCACTTCTGACCGGTGTTGAGACCCGTACCTCCGCCCCCATCCGCATGCCGCGCGGTGACAATTTCTGTGCGGCAGGCTGTGACAATATTTATCCCATCGGTGAGGGAGCCGGCTATGCCGGCGGCATTACCAGCGCCGCTGTGGACGGTGTCAACGCGGCACTACAGATCCTCGCGCGTTACAAGCGCCCCGGAACGTGCTGATGTGCTGCCAATTGCAGTAAAACTGCCGCATCTGTGCGGCTGACAAAAGGACTTGAAAACGATATGCGCCAGATTGGCATTGTAACAGAAATTAAAAATCAGAAAACCACAGTGGAGGTGCGCCGGATGTCTGCATGCTCCGGATGTCACCGCGCAAATCCCGGCATGGATACCGCATCGGATGCGGATATTTCCCATTGTCATGAATGCTCCATGTTTCCCCAGGAGACGGAAATGACTGTGTCCGCAATCAATGAGATCGGTGCCGCCGTCGGTGAACGTGTCGTCATCGAATCGTCGACGGAGCTGATACTCGGCTTCGCGGCCGCCGTATTTCTTCTGCCCATCGGTGCGGCATTTCTCATCGGCTGTCTGTTTGCCCTTGTAATTCCGGCATCATGGAGTCCGTACCTCGGTGCCGTGATCGGCTTTGTCGGTGCATTTGCCGCAGTGAAGCTGATCTTCGACCGTCGGGCGAAGGAGAAAACGGTCTATACCATCATCAAACGTCTGACGAAAGGAACAAGCATCCCCGATGAACTCCAAAGTATGGAAAATTGAACAGCAGGAGGATACGGTCATCACCGCGCTGTGTGATGCTCTGGGCGTTTCCCCAATCGTTGCACGCCTGCTATATAACCGCGGCTTTCGCGAGCCTGTCGGTGCGGGGCGTTTTTTGCGCAAGGAGATAGGCGTGTTTCATGACCCCTATCTTCTGCGTGATATGGACCGTGCCGTCGCACGCATTCGCGCGGCCATCTGCGGCGGGGAACGCATTACGGTGTACGGCGACTATGACGCCGACGGTGTGACCGCGACCTCGATTCTGTATCTCTATCTTGCGTCGATCGGCGCAGATGTCCATTATTATATCCCCGGCCGGTTTGACGAAGGCTACGGTCTGAACTGCGATGCAGTGAAGAAGCTTGCTGCCGACGGAACGCGCCTGATCGTCACCGTCGATACCGGCGTCACCGCAGTTGATGAGGTCGCGCTGGCCGCAGAGCTTGGCATGGATGTCGTCATCACCGACCATCATACCTGCCGTCCGACCCTGCCTGCGGCATGTGCTGTCATCAATCCGCGCCGTCCCGATGACGGATATCCGTTCAAGGAGCTGGCCGGTGTCGGTGTTGCATTCAAGCTCATCTGCGCCATTGAATGCGCCGATATGACCGAGGTTTTCCAAAAGAAAGAAGCAACGCGCCGTCTGTGTATGGAATATGCCGAATATACGGCCATCGGCACGGTCGCCGATGTCATGCCGCTGCGCGATGAGAATCGCCTGATCGTGAACATTGGACTTGCACTTCTGCAGCAGACGCAGAAGCCGGGCATTCTCGCGCTGATGGATGCCGCAGCAAGTCAGACAAACGGTGTCAATACCGAAACAAAATCCGACGGTAGTGCCGCACAGCGGCCGAAATACCAGAAAAAGCGGAAGATCACGGCATCCTTTATCAGCTTTACCATTGCACCGCGCATCAATGCCATCGGACGTATTCACAACGCCGCGCGTGCCGTCGAGTTGTTTCTGACCGATTCGCCTGAATATGCAAACCGTCTTGCAAACGAGCTGTGCGATGCCAACCGCGAACGGCAGGAGACCGAAAACCGCATAGCTGCCGAGGCCTTTGCACAGGTGGAAAACGAACATGACCCGACGAACGAGCATATTCTGGTGCTGGCCGGAGAGGATTGGCATCACGGTGTCATCGGCATTGTTGCCTCCCGCGTTACGGAACGATATCACCTGCCGTGTATTCTGTTTTCATATTCTGCACAGAAGGACGGCGCTGTCCGCCCGACCGACGAGGGGAAGGGATCGGGACGTTCGATCGACGGCTTCTGCATGATCGATGCACTTGTCGCCTGTCAGGATCTTCTGGTGCGCTTCGGCGGACATGCAATGGCAGCCGGTGTCACGGTGACACGTGAAAACCTGCCTGCATTCCGGGAACGGATGGAAGCGCTCGCAGCGGCAGCTTTTTCCGAGGGCGTTCCGCCGCCCTGTCTGCAGGTCGACTGTGAAATCGATTTTTCCGATATCAATCTGCGTACGGCAGACGAGATCTTTGCGCTGGAGCCCTACGGCTGTGCAAATCCCCAGCCGCTGTTCTGTCTGCGCCGTGCACGCATCGAATCGGTCAGCGCCCTGTCGCTCGGCCGACATACAAAGCTGATCTTGTCCGATCCCAAAGACGACAGTATTACGCGGACAGCGATGGTCTTCGGCTGTCCGACCGAGAACTTCGCCTTCCGTGCGGGTGATCTTGTGGACGCTGTCTTTACCATGGAAGTCAACGAATTCCGCGGAGAGCGGAGCGCACAGATCTATGTCTCCGACCTTCATCCTGTCGATGCGGACGATACCTATGAATTGCGCCAGAATCGGGCCTACCGACAGATCTGCGGCGGTATCGCCGTTCTGCCGGAGGAATGCTGCGATGCAGCCGCGCTGATTCCCGGACGTGAGGATTGCCGCGCGGTATGGCTCTGTCTGCGTTCAGCGACGGAGGGCGGCACATCGGCGGTACAGGTTTCGTACCGCAGCCTGTCCTTCCATTCGGGCATCGGCATCTGCCGTGTACGTCTGATCTGCGATATGTTCGCACAGACGGCGCTGCTGTCCTGCACAAAACCGTCTGATGACGGATTCCGGTGTACACTGACCGCCGCACCCGGCAAAAAAATTGACCTGACCGAGGCACCTCTGTACAGACAGCTCTGTGCACTGTACGGACAGGACCCTGTACGATAAAACTGCTGCAAAGGAACCATCATATGAACAACGGTATTGAAAAATTACTATTCATCCTTGAAAAATCCGGAAAGAATTATGACCTTATCAAGATCCGGCAGGCGTATCTGACCGCCGCTGAGCTGCATGAAGGACAGTTCCGCAACTCCGGCGAGGCGTATATTTCCCATCCGATCGCTGTTGCGGAGATCGCGGCAGGGCTCGGTCTTGACACCGACTCCATCTGTGCTGCGCTGCTGCATGATACAGTCGAGGACTGTGCGGAAAAGGTCAATCTGGATGAGATCAAGCGGCGGTTCGGTCCGGTCGTCGCGGAGCTTGTTGACGGTCTGACCAAATTGGTCAACATTCCGTTTGCCGATAAGGAAGAGAAAGCGTGGAAAACCTGCGAAAAATGCTGCTTGCCATGTCGCGCGACATCCGCGTCATTTTCATCAAGCTTTGTGACCGTCTGCACAATATGCGTACACTTGATGCAAAGCCCGAGCACAAGCGCAGAATGACGGCACTCGAGACTATGAACGTCTACGCGCCGCTGGCGCACCGCCTCGGTATGCAGCGCATCAAGCATGAGCTTGAAAATCTGTCGCTGTCGTATCTTGACCCCATCGGCTATAACGAGGTCTACAATGACATCGAGCGCAAATACGGCATCAACCGCAACTTCCTTGAGAAGGCGCGCGGACAGATTGCCGACAAGCTGACCGAATACAACATCCACTTCCAGCTGGAGGGGCGCGTCAAGAGCGTGTATTCGATCTATAAAAAAATGTATAATCAGAATAAGTCCTTTGATGAGATTTATGACTTCTATGCGCTGCGCATCATCGTCGATACGGAGCTGGAATGCTATACCGCACTCGGTATCATTCACGATATGTTCCGCTCGATGCCGGGCCGCTTCAAGGACTATATCTCCACGCCGAAGCCCAACCTTTACCGTTCTCTGCATACCACAGTCATCGGACGCGACGGTATCCCGTTTGAAGTGCAGATCCGCACATGGGATATGCACCATATCGCCGAATACGGTATTGCCGCGCATTGGAAGTACAAATCCGGTGAGGAATCCGGCGGTGATATCGACAAGAAGCTTGAGTGGGTCGCAAACCTTGTCGAAACGGAAGAGGACACGCATGACCCGGATGAGTTCATGCGCGAACTGAAAATCGATATCTTCCAGGACGAAACCTTCGTCTTTACACCGAAGGGCGACGTCATTGCACTGCCGCAGGGCTCGACCGTCATCGACTTTGCGTACAACATTCACTCGCAGGTCGGCAATAAGATG
>JAFTLK010000027.1 GCA_017455975.1 Clostridia bacterium
ACGCCAGCGCCCAGATCGAGGTTCTGTGTGCGAACTCCCGCATGAAGCGTTCTGTCCAGTCGATGTTGAAACTGTCAGCGCCGCAGGCGATGTACTTTGCACCGTTTACATTGACCGAGCCGCAGATGGTCGCGTACTTGACATAGTCGCGCGCGTACTGCTCGGGTGTCATATTGCCGCCGCCGCCCCAGTTTTCGTTGCCGATGCCAAAATACGGGACATCAAAGGGGGCGGGATGTCCGTTTGCGGCACGTTCTGCCGCAAGGATCGTGGTGTTCTCGGGCATATTCAGATATTCCATGAAATTGCGCATATCCATCGGGGTCTGGGCGGTGATGTTCGCGGCAACATACGGCTTTGCACCGACCATTTCGCAGAAGTCCATGAATTCGTGCGCACCGACCTCGTTCGGCTCGACACGGTGATCGTGGTTGTACCACCAGTTGACCGTCTTCGGACGCTTGTCACGCGGTCCGATGCCGTCGCGCCAGTTGTAGGTCTCGGCAAAACAGCCGCCCGGCCAGCGCAGAACCGGCGGATGAATTGCACGGAATTTGTCAATAATGAATTTGCGGAAGCCGTGAACATTCTCAACGGGAGAATCCTCGCCGACCCACAGACCGTCATAGTAGACGCCGCCGATGTGCTCGGCAAAATGCCCGTAGATCTCGGGCGCGATGGTACCGCGGCTTTCACAGCCGAGAAGACAGAGTTTTTCCATGGATGATGCTCCTTTCGTGGTTATGATCTGTTTATTTTTCGATCAGGTCGACAAAGAAGAGAGGGTCACGGCACAGCGCCGCATGCCCGTATTCCCAGACGGCGGCGGCATCCATCAGCACGCATGCGGCATCGAGCACCTGCCCGCGGGCGACCTTATCGGGAGGGAGAAGGTCGAGGATGCGCGCATAGCGCTGGGCATAGTCGCGTGTCGGTGTGTGGAAGCCGTAGCGCAGATGGGTTGTGCTGACCGTTTTTCCGTTATCGTCGGTCACGGTGTAAACGATCGGGGATGAGCGGTCGAACAGGTACTCAGGCTCCGCTGTTTCCTCGACACCGTGCAGCGTCGTGTTGTGGTCGGGATGCGAGCCGAGGATCAGAATCTTGCCGCCGACCATCGGCAGACGCGCAAACGGAGAGTGCGGACCGACCGGCGTGCGGTCGAGCGCGTGTGCTTCGGTCAGATAGGCAGCCCTCCGTCCGACGGCACAGCAGGAATGCGTCGGATGCAGCGAGCGGATGACACCGGGCACCTCGGTGCGGAAGTATTCCGGCAGATAGCCGATGCAGGAGGGGGTTTTGTGCACGTCAAAGTGCGGGTTATCCCGCGTTACGGATGCATAGGACAGGGCGGGGAGTACAAGCGTACCGTCCTCGCCGAGCAGCGACAGGAATGCATCAAAGAATCCCGCAGCGCCGTCCTCGATGCCGCCAAGCGACTTGTAGGAGGCATGCATGAGCACGGTGTCACCGGGGGTGATGCCGAGTGCCGCAAGATCGGAAATCAGCTGTTGTTTGGTATGCATGGGGATTCTCCTTTTCGGTTTCATATGTTTTTGTAACGATTTTCATTGTTTATACGCGATCCTGTCCGTTCCACGAAAACGGCAGAGGCAGCCATGCGGACAACAGCCGCAGCTTCTCCTCCGAGAGCGGCGCACACAGTGCGGGCGGCGTCATGCCGAACAGCATACGGGCGGCGGTCAGGGCATCGAGGGTGTCATCCTCCGGTGCGGCGGTGCGATAGGCGCGCGTGCCGTCCGCATCGGCTTCCATGACGAGCATCCCCCAATCGCGGATGCCGAGCGACACACGGCCGTGCGTAAGCGGTGCTGTCCGGGCCCGAAGACCAAGCAGTGCATCGGTGAAACGGTCCCACGACAGAACTTTGCACTGGGTCGCCGGGATGGCTGTGAACGTTTCGCAGAGGGCCATGACCGACCGGCACAGCGCGGGATCCCAAGGATATACCTCCGCACGGATCTCATATGCATCAATGCCGCGCACCCATGCACACAGCATTTCGGTATGCAGGGAGGCATCTGCGGCGCCGTGCTCGGCGACCGATGCACCGTCCGGGGATGCGCAGAGATACCCGATGGGTCTGCCGTCTTTATATGCCAGATACGGTCTGTTTTTCCAGGCGCAAAGGGTTCTGTACAGATCGCGGTCGTCCCCTCTGTCGCAGGCGATGGACGATGCGCCGTACATGGCGCGGATGAGAGACAGCGCCCCGGAATCCTCCTGCGTGACGGGGACAAACGTGATGCCCGTGCCGCCCGGATATGCTTCCTCCGCATTGCGCTTTGAAAGACGAATGACGTAATTGGTACCGCACATCTCGTATCCGTACCGCTCATAGCGCGTGCGCAGACCGCCGAGACGGCTGACATCGATCTTCTGTGATGCCAGCGTGTCCATTGCCGCATCCATCAGCAAACGCATATAACCGCGCCCGCGGTATTCGCGGAGAACCCCGATGTTGCCGACGGTCGCGAAGCGCAGAGATTTTGCGCCGATCGTTACGTTATAAGGATAAATACCGACCGCACCTGCCATCACTCCGTCCTCAAAGACCGCAATGTGGCGCGTCATATGTGCATCATCGTCCACCCACATCTTCGGCAGTCCGTCCTCGAAATGGCGGGAATCGGGATCGCCGGTGAAGGCGGTGTTGAGCATCGCCGAGAGGGCGGACATCTCCCCGGCGTGCAGTTGCCGCAGCTCTGTTTTCATGACGGATCCTCCCATAAACGGTCGCAAAGCGTCATTGCGGCGCGGACACCGTATTCATACGGCGCGGGATGTGCGATTTCAAGTCCGACGGAACCGCTGTAGTCAATCTGCCGCAGGATATGCATACAGTCACGGACATTGACCGCACCCTCACCGACAACGGTTTCATATAAATAATTGCCGCCGCGCGTGATGCGCCAGCCGTCCGCGTTCACGGGTTTGGCGGAGGTGCGCAGATAGTCCTTGACGTGGACATGGCACAGATGGTCGCGGAACGCATCGAAGAAGTGCTCGGCACCCTCATCGACAAAAAGTGAATTTCCCATGTCGCCGCAGACCCCGGTATTGGGGCAGCGGCGGTGAACCTCTCTGAAAAACGGACCGAAGCCGCGGACACCGTTGAAGTAAAGTCCCTGATCCTCGTAGATGACCGTAATGCCGAGCGGACGGGCAAAATTGGCAATGCGCTCCGCCGCGTCGGCGACAACCGACAGTGCATCCTCAAAGGACGGGGCATCCGGCGGCAGAACGAGCCACGGGATCAGCGTATGATGGACATACGGTGCACCGAGTGCTGCGGCATATTCGATATGGCGGCAGACGAGTGCTTCCGCATCGGCATCACGGTAAAGACTGGACGATACGGAATAGCAGGAGGCATCGAGTCCGTACCGACGCAGATGCGTACAAGCCGTCTTTGCGTCCTCCACGGAAAAGAAAATATCGGGACAGCGCGAATGCTGGACTTCAACGCCGGAAAATCCGAGTGCAGCGGCATACCGGCAAGCCTCAGCGAATCCGTTTTTTGCAGCATACGCATTGAATCCGGAAAACATGGTATAATGCATACAGATCACCACTTCTGATAGTTTTTTATCATTATATCATAAGATGGCGTAATTGTCAATGCGGGATCTGATCGGAGCGTGGTTTTGCGGTATCGGTCAGCGGGGAGGGAAGAACGGGATAAAAATTAGCAGAAACCCGTCATGAATGCTTGCGTTTACATATTATTAACATTTAATTCAAGGTTTCTTGTTGATTTTGGCGCGAAAATGCGTATAATTATATACAGATTAGCAGTCAAGGGTCAAGAGTGCTAATCCGGCAGCAAAAAACAGAAACCAAAGCCCAAAGGAGGTCGGCGAGATGGATCACCGCTCGGAATTGAGCGAACGGAAAAAGCAGATTCTCAAGGCCGTCATTGACGTCCATATCCGCCTCGGCGAACCGGTCGGCTCCAAGTTTCTGACACAGAATGAGCAGATCGCCCTGTCGAGTGCTACCATCCGCAACGAGATGGCAGAGCTGGAGGAGATGGGATATCTGGAACAGCCGCATACCTCGGCAGGACGCGTTCCGTCCCGCGCCGGCTACCGGCTGTATGTCGATTCCCTGATGAATCGCTATCCCGTCACCGCGCACGAGACGGAGGAGCTCAATACACTGATGCGCCAGAAGATCGATGCGCTTGATAAAATGCTGGAGCAGGCCGGGAAAATGGTCTCGCTGCTCACGGGCTATACGTCCTTGACCATGAAGGCGGGACGTGCGGGCGGCGCGGTCCGACGGTTTGATGCGGTGTGGCTCGATGAACACAGCTTCATCCTCGTTATGACGATGGATGGGGAGGCGGTGCAGTCAAGGACCGTGCATACGGATCATCCCGTCACGCAGGAATCGCTTGCAAAGCTGTGCGGTACCCTCAACGACAGCATCACCGGCATTACGCCCGAGCAGATCAATCTGCCGCGCATGATGGCGATGGAGGAGGCGATGGGTGCGGATGCACCGCTGATCGCACCGGTCATCAAGCGTGTGTATGAGGTCATCGGTTCGACGGAAACTGCAGATCTCCGCTTCGAGGGTGTCAACCGGATGCTGCAGTATCCCGAGTATGCCGACGTCGAACGCATCAAGGAGATGTTCGATGTCATCGAAAACAAGGACGAGATCATGTCCGTCATGACGCGAGGCGAAAACGACCGCGTCAACGTGCTCATCGGCGGTGAGACCACCGTCCGTCCGATGGCGAATTCCACGCTTGTTTTCCGCAATCTGACCGAGAACGGACGGGTCATCGGCGCCATCGGCGTCATCGGTCCGTGCCGCATGGACTACTCCAAGGTCGTCACGCTCGTGGAGGCCATGACCGACCGCATTACGGGGATGCTCGATACCTCCCCGCCGGGACTTGCTCCGGGTACGCCGGAGGACGGCAGCACAGAAAAATGACAGCGCGGAACATCCGCGATAGACAGAGAAAGGAAATGTCATGAAGGATAAGGAAAAGACCAAGACGGAAAACGCCGCAGCAGAAGCTGCCGCGCAGACCGAGGAAACAACCGCCGAGACCGGAGAAACCGAAGAGGTGACCGATCCTCTGCAGGCGGAACTGGAGGCATGCCGTGCGGAGCTTGCGGCAGAGAAAGACAAATTCCTGCGTATGGCAGCGGAGTATGACAACTTCCGCCGCCGCAGTGCAAAGGAGCGCGAGGCTGCGTACTCCGATGCGTATGCAGACGCGCTGATGCAGATCATCCCCGTCATCGACAACCTCGAGCGTGCGGCAGGCTACGGCAATGCAGGTGATGCAAAGCAGCTGTCCGACGGCGTCAACATGATCCTGACACAGTTTACCTCTGTGCTTGAGAAGATGGGCATCGAGGCATTCGGTGAGAAGGGCGATCTCTTTGACCCCAACATTCACAATGCGATCATGCATGAGGAGGACCCGGAGCAGGAGGAAAGCATCCTCGGCGAGGTATTCCAACGCGGTTACCGCCGCGGCGACAAGATCATCCGCTGCGCGATGGTCAAGGTCATCAATTAAGTATCATATAAATATTATATAGATAAATATCATTCATTCAAAGGAGATTATAGATTATGGGAAAGATTATCGGTATTGACTTAGGTACGACCAACTCTTGCGTATCTGTTTTTGAAGGCGGCGAGCCTGTTGTTATCACCAACCCCGAGGGCTCCAGAACGACCCCTTCCGTTGTTGCATTCACCAAGACCGGTGAACGTATCGTCGGTCAGGCTGCAAAGCGTCAGGCAATCACCAACCCCGACAAGACCGTCATGTCCATCAAGCGCTACATGGGTACCGACCATAAGGTCGACATCGACGGCAAGAAGTACACCCCCCAGGAAATTTCCGCAATGATCCTGCAGAAGATGAAGGCGGACGCGGAAGCATACCTCGGCACCACCGTTTCCGAAGCTGTCATCACCGTTCCGGCATACTTCTCCGACGCACAGCGTCAGGCAACCAAGGACGCAGGTAAGATCGCAGGTCTGGAGGTCAAGCGTATTGTCAACGAACCGACCGCAGCTGCACTTGCTTACGGTATCGACAAGGAAGACATCGCGCAGAAGGTCATGATCTTTGACCTTGGCGGCGGTACCTTCGACGTATCCATCCTCGACATTTCCGACGGTGTCTTTGAGGTTCTCGCAACGAACGGCAACACCAAGCTCGGCGGCGATGACTTCGACCAGAAGATCATGGACTGGATCGCAGAAGAATTCTTAAAGGAAAACGGCGGCATCGATCTGCGCAAGGATAAGATGGCACTGCAGAGACTCAAGGAAGCCGCTGAAAAGGCAAAGATCGAACTCTCCGGCATGACAAGCGCTGAAATCAACCTGCCCTTCATCACGGCAGATGCAACCGGCCCCAAGCACTTCAATGCAACCCTCACCCGTGCAAAGTTCAACGAACTGACCGCTGACCTCGTTGCCGCATGCAGCGCACCTGTCAGACAGGCAATGTCCGATGCAGGTCTGAAGCCTGCGGATATCACTAAGGTCCTCCTCGTCGGCGGTTCCACCAGAATTCCCGCTGTCCAGGAAGAAGTCCAGAAGATCATGGGCAAGGAACCCTTCAAGGGCATCAACCCCGATGAATGCGTTGCCATCGGCGCAGCAATTCAGGGCGGTGTCCTCGGCGGCGACGTCAAGGATCTGCTCCTGCTCGACGTTACACCTCTGTCCCTCGGTATTGAAACCCTCGGCGGTGTCTGCACCAGAATCATCGACCGCAACACCACCATCCCGACCAAGAAGAGCCAGATCTTCTCGACGGCTGCTGACGGTCAGACCTCCGTTGAGATCCACATCCTGCAGGGTGAACGTGAAATGGCAGCCGGCAACACGACGCTCGGCCGCTTCTCCCTCGACGGCATTCCGTCCGCTCCCAGAGGCGTTCCGCAGATCGAGGTTACCTTCGATATCGACGCAAACGGTATCGTAAACGTATCCGCAACCGATAAGGGCACCGGCAAGGAACAGCACATCACCATTACCTCCTCCTCCAACATGTCCCAGGAAGACATCGACAAGGCTGTCAAGGAAGCTGAAAAGTTCGCAGAAGAAGACAAGCGTGCAAAAGAAGCCGTTGACACCAAGAACCAGGCTGAAAACCTCATCTTCCAGAGCGAAAAGACGCTCGGCGAGCTCGGCGACAAGGTCGATGCCTCCGAGAAGGCTGACATCCAGGCTGAGATCGACCGTCTGAAGGAAACCGTCAAGAACGGCTCCACCGAGGACATCAAGGCAGGTACCGAGGAGCTGCAGAAGAAGTTCTATGCAATTTCCGAAAAGCTCTACCAGCAGGCACAGCAGGCCGGCGGCGCTGACGCTGCAGGTACGCAGAACGAAGACGGCACCTACAACGCTGACTTCACCGACAAGACCTGATAAGCAAATTGAATAAGCCTCCCTTACCGAGGGAGGTGTCACGCCGCAGGCGTGACGGAGGGAGTTGTCTGCATCTCGTTTGCGGCAGCTCATACTGGCGGGGAACTCCATGGATTCACGAAACTGTGAGTTCACCGGGTTCCCCGCAGACTTTTTGACGATTTTCCGCAAAATATGAAAATGTTCACAAATTATCCGTAGATTCGGAGCGGTAAAATCTGTTATAATAATAAAAGACGCAAATATTTTGCTGTGTTCCGGACAATACCGTTTGCCGCGGTGCACGGCGCATGGAAAGGATTTACCATCCTATGGCAGAAAATAAACGCGATTATTACGAGGTGCTCGGTCTGCAGAAGAGCGCGAGCGCCGATGAGATCAAGCGTGCATACCGTCAGCTTGCAAAGAAATACCATCCCGATATGAATCCGGGCGACAGCGAGGCGGAACAGAAATTCAAGGAAGTCAACGAGGCATATGCCATTCTGTCCGATACGGATAAGAAGGCGAAATACGACCAGTACGGCTTTGCCGGCGTCGACCCGAATATGGGCGCGGGCGGCGGATTCGGCGGCGGATTCGGCGGCATGGACTTCGATATTTCCGATATTTTCGGCAGCTTTTTCGGCGGCGGCATGGGCGGATCCCAGCAGAGACGCAACGGCCCCGTGCGCGGCGACGATATCCATCTGCGTGTGACCGTTTCCTTTGAGGAAGCCGCATTCGGCTGCAAGAAGGACATCACCTTCACGCGTGTCGAGCGCTGTACCGACTGCTCCGGCACAGGCGCGGAAAAGGGAACCACACCCGAGCGATGCTCCAACTGTAACGGCTCCGGTCAGGTGCGTGTCCAGCAGAGAACGGCGCTCGGTGTCTTCCAGTCCTCCCGTGCGTGTGACGCGTGCGGCGGTACCGGTAAGATCATCAAAAATCCGTGCCAGACCTGCCGCGGTACGGGCGCAAAGAAGGCACAGAAGAAGATCGAGGTCTCCATCCCGGCAGGATGCGATGACGGAATGATGCTTGCGCTGCGCGAGCAGGGCTCGGAGGGCAAGAACGGAGGACCGACGGGTGACGTCATTCTGACGGTCAACGTCCGTCCGCACCATATTTTTGAGCGAGACGGCTACGATATCGCCTGCGAGATTCCGATTACATTCCCCGAGGCAACACTCGGCGCGGAGATCGATGTCCCGACGCTGGAGGGCGATGTCAAGTACACCATCCCCGAGGGAACGCAGACAGGCAGTGTGTTCACCATCCGCGGAAAGGGCATTCAGATGCTCGGCTCCAAGAACAAGGGCGATCTGCATTTCACCGTCGTCATCGAGGTGCCCAAGAGTCTGACGGAAAAGCAGAAGGAAATTCTGCGTCAGTTCTCGGATTCCTGCGGCAAGAACAACTATACAAAGAAGGAGAGCTTCCTCGGGAAGATCTTCGGCAACAAAAACTGAACAAATTGAACCGGAGGAGACATGTGCGTTCTGCATGTGCCTCCTTTGGGTCGCATAGAGAGGAGATTTTCCCATGGAATGGACACAACTGAAGGTCAACGGCAAGCTCGAGGATCGCGACACCATCTGCGCTGTCATGATGCTGCTCGATAACCAGATCGTGATCGAGGACTATTCTGATATCGATATGGACACGGTATATGCCGATCTGATCGACGAAAGCATTCTGAACTGCGACAAAACAAAGATCGCGGTTTCCATCTATATTCCCGAGGATAAGAGCCCGGCCGAATATGCGGCGTTTCTGCGCGATCGCTTCCGCGACCTCGGCGTCGAATGTGACATCGAATTTGTCGGTGTCGATGAGGAGGCCTGGTCGACCGCGTGGCGCAAGTATTATCATCCGACCAAGATCGGTGAAAAACTCGTCGTTGTGCCGCTGTGGGAAACCTATGAGGCGCAGGAGGGTGAGATCATCGTGCATATGGATCCCGGCATGGCGTTCGGTACCGGTACGCATGAGACAACGCGCCTTTGCGCATCCCTGCTTGAAAAGTATACCGAGCCCAGCGACCGCATGCTCGATGTCGGTACCGGCTCCGGCATCCTCGCCATTTGTGCATCGCTGCTCGGCGCGGGGGATTGCTATGCCTATGACATCGACCCCGTGGCGGTCCGTGTCGCAAAGGAAAATATGGAGGAAAACGGCGTGACGAATGTCACCTGCGGTGTTTCCGACCTTCTGCGGGACGTTGACCGCATGGAAAAATACAAGCTCTGTACGGCGAATATCGTCGCCGATATCATCATCCGCATGGCTCCCGACATCGGGGATTTGCTGACCGACGATGCCGTATATATCACCTCCGGCATCATCAACGAGCGTGCCGGCGATGTGCGCGCAGCAATGACGGAAAACGGCTTTGCCGTTCTTGATGCGGTTGTTGACGGCGGCTGGACGGCGTTTGCGTTCAAAAAAGCGCTCTGATTGACGGCTTCGGTTTTTGGTATTTCTTCACAAAATCGCCCAGCATCTTTTGTGAAACGTGCCCAAAACCCGTTTTTTGACGCAAAATCGCCCTGATTTGGCCTTAAAATGTTAATAAAATAAAAATTTATGGATAATATCCAAAATAACCTTTGACAAATTGGGCATTTTGTAGTATAATAGTAATGCGATGAGCGGTAAAAACGGCGAATCGGAAAAAATACAAAAATGGCTCCGGGAGGAGAATTATTAAACCATGGCAAGATTTTTTCTGTCGCGCGATGCGATGGATCTTGCATCCGGCGTGATCCCGATCACGGGCGAGGATGCACATCATATCGCGTTTTCCCTGCGCATGGCGGTCGGAGACCCGCTGACGGTCTGTGATATGCAGAAAACGGAGTACGCATGCACGATCACAGAGATCCGTCCGGAGCGTGTGCTTCTCCGCATTGATGAGGCGAAGGAAAACCGGACAGAGCTGCCGCTCGAGATCTGTCTTTATCAATCCCTGCCGAAAGGCGATAAAATGGAATACATCGTGCAGAAGGCCGTGGAGCTCGGCGTGTCCGAGATCGTCCCCGTTGCCGGTGCACGCTGCATTGTCCGTCTGGACGAAAAAAACGCACAGAAAAAGGTTGCCCGCTGGCAGAAGATCGCGGAGGAAGCCGCAAAGCAATGCGGCCGCGGCATCATTCCGCACGTCGGCATGCCCGTCACATTTGCATCGGCCATCGCCCGCGGACGTGACACCGAGCTGCCGCTGTTCTGCTACGAGGGCGACGGTACGGTCTCCCTGAAAGCTGTGCTTGATGGTGCGATGGCGCGTCTTGCGCTGTCCCGGGATATCACACAGCCCCGTCCGCGCGCGGCCATCTATATCGGCCCGGAGGGCGGATATGATGTAAAGGAAGTAACCATGGCTGCAGAGGCCGGTATTCCGTCGGTCAATCTCGGCCGCCGTATCCTGCGCTGCGAGACCGCGTCCGGATTTGTTCTGTCCTGCATGACGTATGCGTTTGAGCTGTAGGACGCATCTCCCTGACATCTGATAATGATAGGCAATTGCAAAATTGCCTACCTTCATCGCCCAAAGGGCGATATATAAACAAATTGCGTCGCTTGGGCGGGTTTCCCGACCAAAAAGACACCTTCAAAGCGACCAAAGGGAGCCATCGGGCTGCGTCAGCCCGATGAGACCGATTGCAAAATGCAATTTTGCAATCGATTAATCTGACAATGAAAATACGATCTGCATCGCCGTGTAAAAATGACGGCAGAGGGAAGGTTTGTTTTGAATATGAGTGAAAACAGAAAGAAAACGAAAACGGTGACAGCGCCCGCAAAGCATGTCATGACCCAGGAAGAAAATGACCTGATGATGAACCGGCTGATGCTCGGATTCGTGATCGCGGTCTGCGCTGTGACCCTTGTCATGACGCTGAAAAATTCGTTCAATACCATCCAGATATACGAAACCGTAGGTCCTGTCATGACAGTCGTCTGTCTGATTCTGGCGGTGCTTGCCGGTGTCTTCTTCGGCCTGCGTACCAAGCGCGGCACCGACGACAGCCGCCGTGTGCTGACCCGCTGGAATGTGCTTGTCTGTGGTCTGATCGCGCTGTTCTGTGCGGCAGTCTTCTTTGTGAATCCGTCGGTTGCATGTGCATATTCCGTTGCAATGGTCATCGGCGCATGCGTGCTCTACTTTATCTGGTATATTTACCCGCGCGTCTTCTTTGCGGCATCCTGCATGGCACTGATCGAGGGCTTTCTGATCCATGCCGGCTTCGGTCTGTCCACGACCCGTGCATTCAGCAGCATCATCGGTCTGGCATGCCGTATCGGCGCAGCGGTGCTTCCCGTGATCGCGGCGATTCTCTTTGTGCTCGCAGCCAAAAAGCATCCGCGTGCTTTTGCCGGATTTGCACTGTGGCAGACGCTCGTCATCTGTGCCGCAGCGCTCATCGGTGCACTGGCACTGTGGTGCGGTGCGCTCGGTATCTTCTATATCGCATATCACTACGTTTTATATGCCATCGCGGCAGTGCTTGCCGTATTCGGCATTGTATATACGGTCAGGAGCATCTGATTGCTCACACCGGTTTTTTCCATAGCTATCCGATAAGAAAAATTCTGCGGCGGCAGAACATGTCTGCTGTGTTGTAAATTCAGGAGGAAACACCATATGTCAACCAGATTGTTCCAGGGTATTATTCATCAGATGCGCGAAGCAGTGGAACGAGTGATAGGTGTCATCGATGAAAATGGCGTAATTATTTCCTGCAGTGAGCTTGTCAAGATCGGCGAGACCCGTCAGGGCATCCGCGACGAAATGGCATATACGACGGATTCTGTTGTGTCCGGCGGCTATACCTACCGTCCGATCGGCGGCGCGACCAAGAATGAATACATCATTTTCGTCGAAGGTGAAGACAAGAAGGCGGAAGAGCTTGCAATGGTTCTTGCGGTTTCTCTGAGCAATATCAAGAATCTGTACGATGAAAAGTACGACAAGAGCTCCTTCATCAAGAACATCATTCTCGACAACATTCTGCCCAGCGACATCTACATCAAGTCCAAGGAGCTGCACTTCTCGACGGAGGTCATGCGCATTGCGATCCTCATCAAGTTCTACGGCAAGCTCGATATCATTCCGTTTGATGTCGTGCAGAACATGTTCCCGGACAAGAACAAGGACTTTGTCATCAACGTAAGCGAGCACGATGTCGTCCTCATCAAGGAAGTCAAGCCCAACTACGAGATCCGCGAAGTCGAAAAGATGGCAAAGCAGATTGCAGATACCATCAACGCAGAATTCTATACCAAGGTCTCCATCGGTATCGGTACCGCCGTTTCCACCATCAAGGATCTGGCGCGCTCTTATAAGGAAGCACAGACCTCCATCGAGGTCGGTAAGGTCTTCGACACCGAAAAGAATATCATTTCCTATGAAAATCTCGGCATCGGCCGTCTGATCTATCAGCTGCCGACCACCCTTTGCGAGATGTTCATGAACGAAGTCTTCAAGAAGGGCAGCCTCGAGGCACTCGACCGCGAAACGCTGATGACCATTCAGTGCTTCTTTGAGAACAACCTCAACGTCTCCGAGACCTCCAGAAAGCTGTTCGTTCACAGAAATACGCTCGTTTACCGCCTGGAAAAGATCCGCAAGCTGACCGGTCTTGACCTGCGTGAATTTGAGCATGCAATCACCTTTAAGGTTGCGCTGATGGTGCAGAAGTATCTGTCCTCAAAACCCATCAAGTATTGATCGGTTTGAACGATACAGGTGTTGTTCGTACGACAGACCCCGCTGACCGTTTGCGTTGTTTCCCAATGACATTATGATACGCGAATGCGTCAATCCGCAGCTCCGGATGTAACGGGGGTCGGGTTGGCGCGTTTCGTATGTATATGCCGGAAATTGTGCGCAATGTCAAAGAAAGTGCCGAACAACACGCGATAATGCGGCAATTTCAACAAACACATATCAGGAAGGATTTCTATGATAGAATTCAATGATGTAAGCAAAATATTCCCCAACGGTACCGTTGCGCTGGAAAACGTCAATCTGAAGATCGAGGACGGCGAGTTCGTCTTCATCGTCGGTGCGTCCGGTGCCGGTAAGTCCACACTGATGCGGCTTCTGCTCCGAGAGGAAAAGGTCTCCTCCGGTGTTCTGCGCGTCGGTGACTATGATCTGACAAAGATCCCCAACTATAAGATTCCGTATTACAGACGCCAGCTCGGTATGGTCTTCCAGGATTTCCGCCTGTTTGACAAGAAGACCGTCTACGAGAACGTTGCGTTTGCAATGCGCGTCATCGGCGAACCGACCTCGGTCATCAAGCGCCGTGTCCCGACGATCCTCTCCATCGTGGGGCTTGTCGATAAGTACAAGAATTTCCCCTCGGAGCTGTCAGGCGGTGAGCAGCAGCGTGTGGCACTTGCACGTGCGCTTGCCAACAATCCGCGCATCATCATCGCGGACGAGCCGACGGCGAACATCGACCCGAAGATGAAGATGGAGATCATGAATCTGCTTGCGAAGATCAATTCCAAGGGCAAGACGGTCATCGTCGTCACCCACGAAAAGAATATCGTCGACTATTTCCAGAAGCGTGTCATTACGATCCGCGACGGCCATGTCGTCGATGACAGAATCGGAGGTATGTTTGACGATGAGAATGTATAATATCGGCTACTTTTTCTCGCAGGCGTTCAAGGGCATCTGGAGAAACGGTCTGATGAGCCTGGCCGCTGTCACCGTGCTTCTGTCGTGTCTCGTTCTGATGGGCAGCTTCTCGCTGCTGGTCTATAACGTCAATGTCAACATCGAGGAAGTCGCAAAGCTCAATGAGGTCGTCGTCATTGTTGATACAGCGGCGACTGATGAGGAGGTCGAGGCGCTTTCCGCAAAGATCCATGCACTGGACAACGTCGCAAACGTCGTCTTTGTTTCCAAGGAAGAGGGTCTGGAATCCGAACGGTCCAGATATGAGGAATATTCCTATCTGTTTGAGGAGATCGCTGAAGAAAACCCGCTTCCCGACGTGTTCAAGATTACATATGAGGACAATTCCCGCGTTGCCAATCTGGTCTATGCGCTCGGAAAGTTTGATCATGTCTCCAAGGTCAACAACCGTACTGACATTGCAAACGATATTGAGAGCATCAAGAGCGGTGTTTCGTTCATCTTTATCTGGTTTTTGGCGATCCTGTTCGTCGTCAGCATCTTCATCATTATCAACACGATCAAGATCGGTGTCGAATCCCGCAGCCGTGAAATTGCGGCGATGCGCTACATCGGCGCGACGAACTTCTTTATGACAACGCCGTTTATCATCGAGGGTATCATCATCGGCCTCATCTCCGCCGGCATCGGCTATGTTCTGCAGAGCTTTCTGTACAACGCCATTTACAACGCCATGTCCGGTGAGTATAAGATGATCGCCGTTGCACCGTTCTCCGATGTCCAGACCTACATTCTCGGCGGCTTCCTTATCATCGGTGTTGTCGCAGGTATGGTCGGATCCGGTATCTCGCTCAGACGGTACATGAAGGTTTGATGCAATTAGGAATTAGGAATTAGGAATTAGAAGTTAGAAATTGTGTCATACATCCGAAATCCCGCAAAAATTACAGAAATACAGTGATCATGAAAAAGAATCATAAAACCCTATCCCTGATTTTCCGTCTGATCGCCGGCATTATGGCGGTACTGACGCTTTGCTATGCCATCCCGAAATGGTCGCTCGTGCTGCCGATCAAGGCCGCCGAAGCGGTCACAGCCGAGGAAAAGCAGGCGGTCAAAAAGCTGGAAGAGGAGCTGGCGGTGCTCAAGGGCAACCGCACCTTTGCCCGCGAATCGTATGAGGCGGCGCTTGCCGCATATGAAGCCGCGGAGCTTGACTATGTCAAGGCGCAGAAGGCAAAGGAAGCGCTTGACGCGGAGATCACGGCCCTCGAATCCGAAATCGATACGACCAACACGCTGCTCAACACCTATAACGAACAGCTCGACTATTACACGGGCGAAATTGCCGTAAAGGAAACGGAGATCGAACAGCGCTGGAATGTGTTCCTCGACCGCGTCCGCATCAACTACGAGGATTCGTTTACCTCCTATCTTGAGATCGTGCTGTCCTCCGACAGCTTCTCCGATCTTTTGTATCGCGTTGATATCATCGCAAGTCTGCTCGATTACGACAAACAGGTGCTGGCGGCACTCGATACCGCAAAGAAGGATCTGACCGCGATGCAGACGGAATACCAGAGCCTGCAGTTCAAGGCGCAGGAGACGCTTTCCGCACTGATGGAACAGCTGCCGCTGCTCGAGGACAAGCGCGCGGAAAGTGCGGAGCTTCTGGCTGAGCTGGATGCAAAGGTGCTTGCCGCGATGCAGAGCAAGGAGACCTCCGAGGCCATGAAGGCGGAGATCGAGGCATCCTACAACGAAAAAGCCGCACAGCTTGCCAAAGCCGAGGCGGAGATCGAAGAAAAGATCAGACGGGCGCAGGAAGAAGCGGCACGCCGTGCACGCGAGGAAGCCGAGCGCAAGCGCAAGGAGGAAGAGGAGCGCAAAAAGCAGGAGGCCGCCAATCAGCAGTCCTCCAAGCCCTCCACCACCACACAGAACAAAACGCCGAATGTCACCGGTAAATACGTCTGGCCGACGGAGGGGGCATACACCAAGGTCTCCTCGTATTTCGGCTGGCGTACGTCGCCTCTGACCGGCAAGCCGGAGTTCCATAACGGCATCGACATCCCCGCAGGCTACGGAACTGCCATTTATGCGGCGGACGGCGGTACCGTGCTCATCTCCGAAAAGCATTACAGCTACGGAAATTACATCGTCATTGACCACGGAAACGGTCTGTCGACGCTGTATGCGCACAACACAAAGAATCTTGTGAAGGTCGGCGATGTCGTTGACCGCGGGCAGCAGATCGCAACGTGCGGCTCGTCCGGTGACTCCACCGGCAACCATCTGCATTTCAGCGTCCGCATCGACGGCTCACCCGTCAATCCGATGAATTACATTTCCAACAACTGACAACGTCATTCCGAAAAAGGAAGATGCATATGAAAAAAACCATCATCCGTCTGGGAACACTGGTGCTGTCGGTGCTCCTGCTCGCGGGGTATGTTATACCGATGTGGTCGCTGACCGTGCCGGTATCCGCATATGATGCGACCGCGGACAAGCAGGCGGTCAAGAAAATGGAAGAAGAGCTGGCGGTTCTGCGCGGCAGCTCTGCGGTTGCGTCCCAGGCATACAAGGATGCACTTGCCGCATACAATCAGACCGCGGCGGATATTGCCGCTGCCGAACAACTGAAGATCTCCCTGGACCGCGAGATCCTCGCGCTGGAAACGGAAATTGAGAAGACACAGGAGCTGCTTACCACCTACAACGAACAGCTGGAGTATTACAGCGTTGCCGTTGTCGAAAAGCAGGCGGAGATCGACGACCGATATGCCGTCTTCATCGACCGTGTCCGCATCAATTATGAGGACTCCTTCACCTCCTATCTGGAGATCGTGCTGTCCTCTGACAGTTTTTCCGATCTTTTGTACCGCGTTGACATCATAGCAAGCCTCCTTGACTACGATAAGCGCGTGCTTGAAGCGCTGGATCGCTCCAAAAAAGAGCTGTCGCAGATGGAGGCGGACTATCAGCTGCTGCAGTACAATGCACAGCAGACGCTCGATGCGCTGTCCGAAAAGATGCCGGAGCTTGAAGAAAAGCGCGCACAGAACGAGGCGCTTATCGTACAGCTGGAGGAGGATTTCGTCCGGCTGAAGGAAAACAAGGACGCGACCGAGGAAGAAAAGCGCCGCGTTGAGGAACAGATCAAGGCAAAGCAGGCGCAGGTGGCCGCTGCCGAAGCGGAGATCGACCGGAAAATCAAGGAAGCCGAGGAACGTGAACGTCTGGCCAATTACGTCGGCGGTGCGCTCGGCTGGCCGTGTGACATCAAGCACAACGTCATTTCCTCGTACTTTGTCAACCGCATCAACCCGATCTACGGTTACCGGGAACAGCACAACGGCATCGACATTCCGCTGCCTTACGGCTCGCCCGTCCTTGCCGCCAATGCCGGAACCGTCATTGTTTCCGAATACCACTACAGTTACGGCTATTATGTCGTCATCGACCACGGCGGCGGCATTTCGACGCTGTACGGTCACAATTCCAAGCTGCTCGTCGCCGTCGGCGATCAGGTCACCAAGGGACAGCAGATCGCCAAAGCAGGCTCGACCGGGTATTCCACCGGCAGCCATATCCACTTCTGCGTCCGCGAAAACGGTGTGCATGTCGACCCGCTCGGGTACGTCAATCAGCCGTGATCCGGCACCCAAATTCAGATGAAGGCAAGGGATTTATCATCATGTCAAAGAAAATATCGCTGTCTGCGGCCATCGTGCTGATTCTGCTCGGTGCACTGCTGACATTCCAGATCACGTATGTGAGCATGCTCGCCAAGTATCAGAACGAGGTGCAGATGCTTACCGCGTCGCAGAGTGCCTATGAAAAGCTCAATTATGTCGATGCACTCTACCGCAACAACTATGTCGGTGAGATCGACGAGGAGGAGCTGTCCGATTATCTGATCCGCGGCTACATCGCCGGGACAGGGGACAAATATGCCTCCTACATGACCGCAGATGAATTTTCCGCGTATATGGAGGAATCGTCCGGCGAGATGGTCGGCATCGGTGTGCATATCATTTACAACAACGAAATGGGTGCGCTCGAGGTCATTTCTGTCATGCGCGATTCACCTGCGCTGGAAGCCGGCGTTGAGCCCGGTGACCTCATCGTCATGGTCGGCGATGAATCCGTCGCGGAGCTCGGCTATTATCCGGCCGTCGACAAGATGCTCGGCGACCTCGGCACCGTCGCACAGTTTACCGTCCGCCGCGGCGCAAACTATGAGCAGATCAAGGAGTTTTCGATCATCCGCGAAAAGGTTACGGATACAACCGTCGAGTCGCGCATTTATGACGGCGACATCGGTCTGATCCGCATTACGCAGTTTGCCGAGAACACCGGGGAGAGCATCCGCACCGCCGTTGCCGATCTGACGGCAAAGGGCGCCGAGAGCCTCATCTTCGATGTGCGCTACAATCCGGGCGGCGCGCTGACCGGCATTGTCGATACGCTCGACTTCCTGCTGCCAGAGGGTCCGATCATCCGCATCGTCGACAAGCAGGGCAATGAGGAAGCCATCAACTCCGATGCATCCTGCATCGAAATGCCGATTGCAGTGCTTGTCAACGAAAGCACCGCATCTGCGGCAGAGCTGTTCACCTCCGCATTGCAGGACTACAAGCTTGCCACGGTCATCGGTACAACGACCTACGGCAAGGGCACAATGCAGACCGTTGTTTCGCTGCCCGACGGCTCCGGTCTGTCCATTTCCTACCGCATGTACAACCCGCCGTATTCCGACAACTATGAGGGCATCGGCGTTGTTCCGGACATCGAGCTGCCGCTGGATGAAGCGCTGCTTGACAAGAACTTCTATAAGATCACGGACGAGGAAGACAACCAGCTGCAGACCGCCGTTAAAATTGTGCGCGGTGAGCTGACCGTTGAGGAAGCAAACGCAGGGAAGTAATTTTCATAGTACTGAATCCGCATATACCGAATTCCACGTTGTTATGCGATTTCAAATATATTATCAAATACAAAAGAGAAACAGATTGGAGTACCCATCATGGCAGAAGAAACCAAAGTATTGACTGTAACGGAAGAAGGACTGAAGAAGCTGCAGGATGATCTTGCTTATCTTGTCAACGTCAAGCGTCCGGAAGTCACCAAGAACATTGGCATTGCACGAGGCTTCGGCGACCTCTCCGAAAACAGCGAATACGACGAAGCAAAGAACGAGCAGGCAAAGGTTGAGGCAGCGATCGCTGAGCTTGAAGAACAGCTCAAGCATGTTCGCGTTGTCGCAGAGATCACCACCGATTCCATCGGCATCGGCACCAAGGTCATGGTCCGTGACCTCGATTTTGAAGAAGATGTCGAATATACGCTCGTCGGCTCCAACGAAGCAAACGCGCTTGAAAACAAGATCTCCGACCAGTCTCCCATCGGCCGCGCCATCATCGGTGCAAAGGTCGGCGACATTCTGACCATTGCGATTCCGTCCGGTCAGATGAAGATCCAGATTCTCTCCATTTCCAAGTAAAACCAAAGACCGACCAATCCCACCAACGATACAGAAAGGATGTCAGACATGCAGGATGAAAGAAACACGGCCGCAGCACCCGAAAAAGCCTTTGAAAACTTCTGGTACCATTATAAATGGCCGACGCTGATCGTCGCGTTTTTCGCGCTCTTTTTCCTTGTTGCCATTGCACAGATGGGGGCAAAGAAGGACTTTGACGCGCACATTCTGTATGCCGGACCGTCTTACCTCGATGGCGAGGTTGTCGCAGACATCCTCTCCTCGGTCGAAGGCGCGGCGGCGCAGGCATACGATATCACCGAAAACCCGGCAGACTGCAGCGGCGACGGCATACTCACATGCGATTTCAACAAGATCGTATACGTCCCGACGATGACCGCCGAGGAATACAAGGAAAACGATATCTACTTCAACGGTATGGAAAACATGAATGCCCGCGGTCAGTTCGACAACCTTATCATGATCGGTGAGTATGTCGTTCTGATGATCGACAAGTCGCTGTACGACGAAACGGTCGCAACCGGCGCATTCTGCAAGCTCTCCGATGTGCTCGGAACCGTTCCGGAGAACGCATACGACGAATGCGGCTTTTTGCTTTCCGATTTGCCCATCTGTGTTGAAAACGGCTTCCGTCAGCTGCCGGATGATACCGTGCTCTGCTGCAGAAGCAAAAGCTACATCAACAACTTCAACAAAAATGTGCAGGACGAGGAGATGTACGCAGCGCAGGTTGAACTGTTCCGCCAGATTGTTTCGTATCAGAGAACCGGTGAATAAATAAGACCCAAAAAGAACAGGTACGCCGAAAACGTACCTGTTTTTGTCTTTAGTTGTGTTCCGCAACATAAATCGACACGCGGCTCTGAATGACATTAACCGTTTCTTCAAGCGATTTTGCACCGGCGAAGTAGGCGGAGGCGTCTTCGCGGATGATAGAAATGATCTCATCGTCGGTATTGGCGGCAAGGGTGATATTTTCGAGAAGCGTCAGTAATTCCGTTCTGTCATCTTCCGTCAGCTGTGCATATACCTCGCCCGCGGCAATTGCATCTTTGATCCACGGATCTTCCTCGGGACCGTAGGTTGAATTCGAGATACTGCCTTCATTGAAAAGATAATGCAGCTTGGATTCATCATCAAGCATACGGTTCAGTGCGGCACGCAAGGATGGGAAACCGGTTACCGGGTTGAGATAAAAGCCTTCATCGGTTTCACCAAAGGTACGGAGGATAAATTCCCATGCGCCGTCCGGAACCTCGGATTCTGCCGTAATGCAGAATTTTTGGAGCGGAGCAACCGCAGTACCGGATACTGTCCTGTTATCTGCGGTTGGATAACCGATGACTGTCATATTGTTATCAAATGTGAAATATTTCGTATATAGATAACTGCCGAGGAACAGCACTTCTTCCTCCTGCAATAACAGAGTACCGTTTCGGTAATTTTCAACGGTATTTCCTTTTACCGAGGTGTCAAACACAGGCGTGGTCATGCAGAAGCGCAGAAATTCGGCAAACCGTCCGTCATCAAAGGTGCAGGTGTTTTTTTCCTCATCTATGAACAAAGACAGGGTATAGGGAATCAAACGGTTGAATAAAATCATTGGCGCGTTTTCTGATTTGCCCTGCAGCGATGCAGAAAACAGGTATGTGCCGTCGGACAGGGATTTTTGTATCTCGTACAACTCGTCAAGCGTCCATGACTGTCTGTCACCGAATACCGTTTTACTGCCGAACATAGTACGCAGGATAAAGCCGGAGACAAGACAGGGCAGTGCACCGTCCGCATTTTCAAAGGGTTTCAGAACACATGGCAGGAACGCATCGCGCGGCATGACGGAATCGGGGGCATCCATTAAGGTGTAAAGGTCAAGGAATAGCCCCTTTTCCGCAAGATTATCTGTGTGGAAAGCACCACCAAACTCGACAATGACATCGGGAACATCGCCTGCAGCAATTTCCAATGCAAGCACATCGGCGGGAGAATCATAGCCGGAATAGTCGTGCAGAACAACCCGGTAATTCTCCGATTCGCGGTTGAACGCGACGGCAAACGGCTGCATATCTACCATGTTTTCAACATATGCTACGTTAATAAGATATTTGGGAACCACTTCTTCCGGGGGAATCGGTGTCATGACACACAGACGGGGAGCACGTGTGACCGGATCACGTTCGGCACGGACGGCAAGTGTGGAGGAGAGAACGATCAGCGGACGAGCTTCATATTGCGTCAGATCGGAGTTGACCCAATTACAGAGCAGTGTCGGGTCTGCATCGGTCGTGTTCCAGCCGTAAAGACCGATATCATTGCTGTAAAACAGATCATAGCCGGGCGCAAAATGGACATCTGCGTTTTGCAGCTGAATTGTCTTTGGCAGGGTGATGGCATCCGCAAAATCCTGCTTGCTGTCATCAATGCGCTGCAGGGTCGTCTTGATATCCCCGGACATCGGATTGCGTTTGATAAATGCACCGTAGACATGACCGTCTGTCGAAGTGAAAATATTGTCAAGAGACATATCTGCCGCGATCTCATATAAGCGCGTTCCGTCGGACGAGACGGCAACGATCGTATGGAGGGAACGCAGATATATGGTTTGGGTAATTTCATCATACTGTATTTCGTCGATGAAAAAAAGCGATCGGTTTTCAGTGATATTCTGAAACATGGATCGGATATCGATTTCCCATAAAACGGTATTGTCTGATGCGACATGGCGCAGGACGTATGCTTCCGAATCGGCTGTCTCATTTGCTGTCAATATAACCTTAAGAGAACCGTCTGTGCCGTAGGGAAGATGATGCTGTATCTGCTGATTTTCGCTGTCCTGTTCTGTCGATTCCGGTGTTACCGTAAAAGTACGTTCCTCCATATCAAAGGAAACAGAAACGGCTTCTTCTTTTTTGGGATTATCGGAAATCTTACGTTGCCCGGAAAAACGGAAGTTTGTTCCGTCAAATGTGTAGGTGTCAAGGGTACCTGTGACCTGATCCGGAAGACGGTAATACTCGGATTTCCAGACATGATCGACAGAAGAGCGTTCTGCGGTGATCGGGCGCGGCTGACGGGTGCTATTGCAGGCAACCATCGAGCATATCAGCAAAACGGTCAAAAGCAGTGCAAGTATTCGTTTCATGGGGGACTCCTTTCACAGTATTACGATTATCCTATTACAAGTATAACACATACGAGCACAAGTGTCAATAGAAAATGCAAAATCAGCTAACATTTTGTAAAAGAAAAGGATTGCCGCAAAACAGCAATCCTTATCCTTTTCCTATCAGCTGTGCTCTGCCACGTAAATCGACACGCGGCTCTGAATGACCTTAACGGTTTCCTCCAGCGACTTTGCGCCGGCGAAGTAGGCGGAGGCGTCTTCGCGGATGAGTGACATGATCTCCTCATCAAATTCCGTTGTGAGCGTAACGGATTCCAGAATGGCGCGCAGCTCGGCTTCATCTTCCTCGGACATATGACCGAAGACACCGCCGCCTTTAATCTCATCCTGCAGCCATTCCTGTTCGTCTATGTTGAATTCTTCACCCTCTGCAACCGAAGTTCCGGACCAGCCGTTTTCACGGAACACATAATATGAACGGGATTCTTCCTCAAACATTCTGTCCAGAGCGGCACGGAAAGGCGGGAAGCCTGTGCGGTGATAATATCGATCACCGTCTGTATCTCCGAATGTGCGGAGGATAAATTCCCATGCGCCGTCAGCGACAGGGGAATCTTTGGTGATGCAGTATCTGCGAAGCGGATGAATCGCAGTGCCGGAGACAGCATCCGCATCAGCGGTCGGATACCCGATCACGGTCATGTTTTCTCCGCCGAAATCGTAATATTTCGTTTTCAGATAACTGCTGATTTCGGAAATATAGGTATCTTCCAGCAGAAGGAGTGTTCCGTCACGGAATTTTTCTGCCGTTCCGTTTTGCAGTGCTGCGGCATCTAGGATTCTGACCGTATTGCAGAATTGAAGCAGTTCGGAAAAACGTCCGTCGTCGAAGGAACAGGTGCCGTTCTCGCCATCCAAGAATGTTGACAGTGAAAACGGAAGCAGCTTGTCAAGCATCAGCACGGCGGCGGAAGCATCTTCCCGCATGGCATCAAGATACAGGGAGAACAGGTATTGATCGTCAGCCAGTGTTTTTTCCAGCGCCATGATATCGTCAAGTGACCAGACCTGTTTGTCACCAAGCACATCACGGTTGCCGTATATCGTCTGCAGGGTGAAGCCGGAAACGAGCCATGGAAGCGATCCGTCGGACAGTTCAAACGGTTTTAGTACACAAGGCAGAAATGCATCGCGCGTAACGGCGGCGTCGGGCGCATCAAGGAACGAATACAGATCAAGGAACAAGCCCTTTTCGGCAAGATTGGCTGTATCAAAATCCATGTAACTGTCGACAATGATGTCGGGAATGTCACCTGCAACGATTTCGCGGGAGAGCACTTCGGCCGGTGTTGCATTGCCGTTGTAATACTGACTGTAATCCTTGAGCACCACGCGATACTGCTCGGATTCGCGGTTGAAGGCAACGGCAAAGGACTGCATATCATTGCCGCCGTTTTCGGTATACGCGACTGTAATCAGGTATTTCGGAACGACCTCCTCCGGCGGAAGCGGCGTCATCACACAAAGCTGCTGGGATCCGTCGACAGGGTCATATGCGGTGCGCAGTGCCATGGTGGAGGAAATGAGAATCAGCGAACCGGTGTCACGACCTGTCATATCGGAATTGATCCAGTTGCAAAGGATTGTCGGTTCCGTATCCGTCATATTCCAGCCGTACAGTCCGATATCGTTTGTATAAAACAAATCGTATCCGTCAGCAGCATGAATATCTGCATTCAGAAGATCGACCGTGTCGGGGACGGTAATCGCTGTACCGAAGTCTTGTTTGGTATCATCGATGGGAAGAAAAACGGTGCGGCGGGTACCGGAGTCCGGATCACGCTGGTTTGTGATCACGTATACAGCGTCATCTGCGGCGAACACATTGTCAAAATAATCATCGGAGACAAGCTCATAAAGTCGTTTGCCGTCGGGTGAGATTGCGGCAATATTCTGTTCGGTCGCAAGATAAATCGTTCCGGTGGTGGGATGGACTGTCATCGTTCGGACAGAGAACCATGGACGACCGCCGGCGAGCTTTTGGAATTGCGCCTGTGCATCCAATTCCCATACCGGATTGCCGTCGCTGTCTGTTTTGCGGAGTGTGTAGGTTTCCTCGTGCGTCACCTCATCAAAGTCAGCGTTGAGACGGAGAGTTCCATCATTGTGTACGAGTGTCATTTGTGCGCGGGGAGCTTGCTCAGTGTCCGTCGCTGTGACGGTAAAGCTGTGTGTCGACAGGTCGAAAGCAATATCGACGGTTTCGTATTCGTATGGTTCCTCGGAGAGTACACGGACACCCGAGAAACGGAGCGTATTGCCGTCCAGCGTATAAGGATTTGGCGTTCCGCGGACATTCTCGGGATAGTGATAATACTCGGATTTCCATACATGGTCAACAGCGACCGGTTCATGGGTCGGTGTGAGTGCAGGATTCTCTGTGTCGTCTGCGTTGCAGGCAACCATCGAGCATATCAGCAAAACGGTCAAAAGCAGTGCAAGTATTCGTTTCATGGGGGAACTCCTTTCACAGTATTACGATTATCGTATTACAAGTATAACACAAGAGAGCACAAATGTCAATATAAATCACGAATTTTGCTAACAATTTGTAAAAGAAAAGGATTGCCGCAAAACAGCAATCCTTATACTTTTCCTATCAGCTGTGTTCCGCCACATAAATCGACACACGGCTCTGAATGACCTTAACGGTTTCCTCCAGCGACTTTGCGCCGGCGAAGTAGGCGGAGGCATCTTCGCGGATCATGTCCATGAGTGTTTCATCATTCTGCGCCACCAGAACGTCGCCCTCAAAGATCGCCATCAGCGCGTCGCGGTCTTCCGGCTCCATGTGACCGGGCACACCGACACCGCCCATCATTTCGATCTGTTCATCCATCCACGAAAGATCGATTTCATCGTCCTCGTCATAGGTCGTGCCGCTCCAGCCGTTTTCCTCAAAGATATAGTAGGAGCGTTCCTCCTGCGCGAAAGTACGTTCCAGCGCACCGCGTGCAGAGGAGAAGCCGTTGTGACCGTAGTAGTGGTCGTTTTCCACGTCGCCGAATGTGCGGCAGATGAACTCCCACGCACCGTCAGCAACGGCAGAATCCTTTGTGATACCGAACATCGTGTCCGGCACCATCGCAGTACCCGAGGTTACGGCGTCATCGAACGTCGGATAGCCGATCAGCGTCATATCCTCGCCGCCGAAGACATAATACTTTTTCTGCAGATAATCGCTGACATCGGAGAAATGGCGCATCTCCATCAGCATCAGCTTGTCATTGCGGAACAGGTCGGTTTCCGAATCGATCTCTGCGGCATTGAGAATTGGCGCTTCCATGCAGAACCGAAGGAGTGAAGCAAAGCGTCCGTCATCAAACGAGCATGTTCCGGCGGTTTCGTCGATGAATGCAGACAGCGAATAGGGAAGCATCAAATTCATGACCTGCATGGGCACCGATTCCCCATTTTCCGGATCCGTATTGAGGTATGCCGAGAACAGGTACTGGTCGTCCCCGAGTGTTTCGCAGAACGCCATCAGATCGTCGATCGACCATGTTGTTTTGCCGCCGAGGACAGAGGACTTTGCAGCATATGTCGACAGGCGGAAGTTCTGTACAAGCAAGGGCAGCGTACCGTCCGCTTCCTCCATCGGTTCGAGGACGCACGGAACGAATGCATTGCGGTTCATCTCCTCGCCCTCTGCGTCCATGAAGGCATACATATCGCGGAACAGCCCCTGTTTGACCAGATCGTCGGCGTTCATCTCATACGCATTTGCAAGGATGATGTCGGGAATGTCACCGGCGATGATCTCCTGCGAGAGGACATCCATCGGAGATGTATCCTCGCCGTAATAGCCGGAATAGTCGTTTAACACCACGCGGTATTTGTCGGATTCGCGGTTGAACGCCACGGCATACCGCTGCATCATACCGTTGCCGTTCTCTGTATATGCAACCTCAATCAGGTACTTCGGTGTGACATCCTCGGGAGCGGTCGGGGTCATGACGGCAAGCTGGGATGCGCCGGAAACCGGGTCCTGGGACAGGAACACGGCACGTTCGTCGGAGAGGACACGGAAGCGATAGCTGACATCGTTTGCAATGATGTCGGAGTTGATCCAGCTGCAGAGCAGGGTTGCATCGGCATCGTTGAAATTCAGCGCGTACAGACCGTTGTTGTTGGTATAGTACAGATCATAGCCGTCGGCCATGTGGATCTCGGCATTGTCAAGATTGACCGTCTGTGGGATCGCAAGGGTGTCGCCGAGTGCTTTCTTTTCGGTATCGACCGAGCGGTAGACATAGCCGCCCTCGCCGGTCGTCTGATTCCAGCTGTAATAGGAGATATACAGTGTGCCGTCTGCCGTTGTGAAGACCTGATCGATGTATTCATCGAGCTTGATCTCAAACAGCCGCTTGCCCGATGCAGAGATCGCGACGATATTGCGATCGGCAAAGGCGAAGATCGTGCCGTCTGCGTCGATGATGCAGTCATTGATGTACATCCACTGTCTGTCATCGATCTGCTCAAACTGTGCGCCGAGATCGATGGACCAAAGTTCTGCAGCAGCTTCGTCAAACGCCGTCATGTTCCAGATTGTGCTGTCGGTGTTCTCGTCATATTGCTGAAAGACGGCAACGGTTGTGTTGTCGGGTGCTGTCAGCGTGTACTGCGCATAGCCGTAGACCTCCTCGTCAAAGGACGGTGCTGTCACATAGCTGATCTCCCCCGTAGAAAAATCATAGGAGACCTGTACGTTTTGAACCTCATAGGTTTCCTTATCTACGACGCGGCGCGCAGGGAAGGAGAGCACATTGCCGTCATACTGCGGATTTTCCAGTTCCCAGACGTCAATATCATCGGGAAGTGTGATGTAGTCGGTGCCCCAGACGTGGTCGACTGCGACCGGTTCGGCAATCTTTGGCTGATCGGTGCCTTTTTCATCGGCATTCTGATTGCAGGCGGTCATGGCGGACGTTGTCATGCAGAGCAGTGCCGCGAGCAGGGCAGCGGTGGTACGTATATGCTTCATGGGAAAAATTCCTTTCTTTTTACATTTGCAACATTATGATACCAAAGAATTGTGAACACGGTACTCTCATGTTGTAAATAATGAATGAACAGAAAACGCGATTTTGGCAAGAATTTTCTGCGTTCCCGTTAATGATCGAGATACGGGCGCGTATTGTAATCGGCGCACAACAGATTCATTGCTTTACATAGCTTGTAAAGATAGACAATCGGTCCGATGCAGATCAGTGAGCCGAAAATATACCAGCCCCAGAAGTCACTTGTCCCGAACGCATACGGAATCTGCCGACGGGACAGTGCTTCCTCCATGTGAGCCGCCGTTTGATAGTGCCAGATATCCAGAATGATTGTGAAGGTAAACAGCGAAAGGATATACGCAGTCAGATAGTTCAGAGAGCCGGATTGTCCGCGTTTCGGCGCAATTTTGTCAAGATCGAAGGAAAAGGGAATGAAGAACATGATGCTGTAAAGACCGAGGGTCAGGATGCTGAACAGCAGAAACTTCCAGACGCTGCGGTCGGTTGGCAGGACGGGCGGTGCGGGAGTGCGTTCATCGTCGTAGGAATATTTGTAAGCCATCAGAAGTCTCCTGTTCCGTCAATCGGTAACAATACCGAAGAATCCTTCCAGCACGGCACGCTGATCGCGGTCAAAGCGGACGTAATACGCGCTCTCCTCGACGGCACCTGCGGCGAAATTGGCATCGGTCATCGGGTCAAAGGTCTCGGGATCCTCACCCCTCGGATAGGCAAAGGTGAACCGATAGCCGTTTCCGCGTCGGAGTGCATATGCGCCGTCCATGCGGGAAAGCTGGTAATCAAACAGTGTCCGCCACACGGAAAAGCCCTCGTCCGCGCCGGAAAATACGGTTTCCTCATTTTCCGAGAGCAGCAGATAGCGGATGAACTTCCATGCGCCGTCCGGGTCGTCCGCAGTTGACGGAATGGCAAATGCGATGACAGGTTCGATTTCGGCATCCTGCGGGAGGAGGTCGTGGGTGAGCACGGCGCAGAGATAGTCGGCAGGAGAGGTGAGTAGATCGAACTTGTCACCGTCCCCGCCGGCACATGACAGGGAAAGCGATGTGCGGACGGGCATCATCCGCAGTGCGCCGCCGTCATCCTTAAACGCATTCAGCATCCCCGCGATGAGGCTCTGCGGGCGGACGAACATGTCCGTGTCGAGATATGCATGCAGATCAAGCACGTCGACGGTTTCCGACAGGGGCTGCGTGGGACAGACATACAAAAGATCGGCTTTTGCGGGATCATCGGTGTAGGCGATGCGGTAAAGGGCATTCTCTGCGTTGAATGCGGCAGCGGCCTCCTGCAGAGTGTGCCATGTTTCGTCGGCGTACAGATGCAGGGTGTTCCGCTCCGGCACCGTGCAGGGCGCATACGGGTCAAACAGCGTCAGCGACATACGCCCCGTATCGAAATTCTTTGTGAAAGCCGTTACACGCAGATGGCCGTCCGCACCGCTGTTTACAAAGGTTTGGCGGATGGAGCCGTTGGAAAAGCCGGAGGCGAGCCAGTTGACGAGCAGCTGCTCTGCATAGGTTCCGTCCTCCTGCTGTGTGCGCAGGTAAAAGCCGGCAGAATTGCGCTCATACCAGGAGCCGATGCCGACGGGGAACTGATCGTAGCCGGACCATGCGGGCGAGACCGCCTCAACGAAGGCGTGCGATGCGGGGTCGTAGGACAAATATGCATGCTCTGCTGCGTCGAGTGTATCGCGGTCGGCCAGATATACCCGGTTGTCGGCGGTATAAATGAAGTCGGAGCGTGCTTCGTGTTCCCACGGAATGCGGTCAAGCAGTGTGCCGTCTGCATCGAGGATCAGCGTTTCGGACGATTCATGCAGATAGATATACCCGGTCACGCCGTCACGCAGAAGTGTGCACAAATGCGTATAACCGTCGTTGAACAGAGCGTCGACATCGAGGGTAAAGCGCAGGGAACCGTCGGGATTCTGTGCGGCGAGAACGACTTCGTTTGTGACAGGGTCGTTATACTGCGCGTCATCCGGTGTATAGAAGCGCTGCGGGTCATGCTGAAAGCACAGCAGCTGCACCGCGCCGCCGTCCTCGCACGGGATGTGCTGAAAGCCGACAAGAATTGTCTGCGGACGGGTGAGGAGCGGCGGGATCTCGACGGTATCGAGGAGATTGGCGGACAGATCCCAGACATACGCCATTCGGGATGGCGCGAGCGGATCAAAGGCCTCGGCGTGCTCCTCGGTGTCGGTCAGAATCAGCGTGTCGCCGACGGTCGTCAGACGGGGTCTTGCCAGCGGCGGCGGGTCAAAGCCCTCGGGCAGGAGCACCGATTGGGTATAGCATGTGCCGTCGTCGTTGTACGGAGCGTCGATCTGTGCATCCTGCTTCTGCGTTTCCTCGGTATTCTGCGGCTGTGCGCAGGCAAACATGCCAAAGCACAGAGCTGCGGCGAGCAGGATGATGCAGCATATACGGATGTGTTTCATGGAAAACCTTCCTTTCTGTCGGGGGTGTGACATGCGTTGGGACGAAAAAGTCCTCTTACTCTATTAGACGACGGAATTTCGATTTTGTTCCCGATTTTTGAAGAATTTTTGAAAAAATTTTTCCGTTTCGCTTGTCGGGGTCTGCAGGGGCGCTTTCTTGACAAAATCGCGGGTTTGTGGTAAAATTTACATATAAAGACCGAAGGACCTCGGTTTACCGGGATTCGGAATGATTACAGGGAGGTACGCCATGCCGATCAAGCTCATCCGGGAAGACATCACCCGTATGTCCGTCGATGCCATTGTCAATCCGTCAAATGAGGATCTTTTCCCGGGCGGCGGTGTCGATCTTGCCATTTACCGCGCCGCAGGCTCCCGTCTGTCCGAGGCATGTGCGCGTCTCGGCTGCTGTCTGCCGGGACAGGCCAGACTCACACCGGGCTACGGGCTGCCGTGCCGGTTTGTCATCCATACGGTCGGACCTGTCTGGCAGGGCGGGGATAACGGGGAAGAGCAGACCCTGCGCGCCTGCTACACCGAGGCACTCTCCCTTGCAAAAAAGCGGCACTGCAGGAGCATTGCATTTCCGCTGATCGCTTCCGGGGCAAACGGCTGTCCCAAGGAGCGCGTCCTGCGCATCGCTATGGAGGCCATCGGCGCGTTTCTGCAGAACGCGGATATGACCGTCTATGTCGTGGTCTACGACAAGACCGCGTACCGGATCTCCGAGACACTTTATGACGGTGTCGCCGCATACATCGACGACCGCTATATCGAGGCGCTCACGCCGACGGTCCCGCGCGCACAGGAAAACCGCCGCACTGCACGCATCGCCGATGCACGGCCGAAGTTCTATTCTTCCCGCCCGTCCCGCACGGACGATGACGCATCAGCGGACAGTGCGCCCGGGGACAGCGCATATATAGACAGTGCCCCTGCGATGCCTGCCGCACAGACCTGTGCCGCACAGACCTGTGCCGCGCCGACATCATCCCCGGGGGACGACAGATCGCTTGAGGAGATCCTGCGCTCGATGGACTAGGGGTTCTCCGAGACGCTGTTTGATTACATCGACGCAAAAGGCATGACCGACGTGGAGTGCTACAAGCGCGCAAACATCGACCGCAAGACCTTTTCCAAGATCAAATGCGCAAAAAATTACCGACCGAGCAAGCAGACCG
>JAFTLK010000286.1 GCA_017455975.1 Clostridia bacterium
CAAGTTGAAAACTTGCTGCAGCCGGGGTCACGAAGTGACCCGAATTTTCCGGTTTTCATGCAAAAATTGCATGAAAATGCCCCTCAGCTGAGGGGCAAGGGAAACTTCTAAGGAGGTGTTGCAAGAACTTGCAACACCTCGATGCAGTCTTGTCTTGTATTGCGGTATGAAGCGCGGTCGGATCAATGGATGATGGACGGGTCGCCGTGGTATGCCGGGAGGGCATGCGGACGGACGATGGCGCCGCCGTTTTCGTAGGACTCGATTGCCGCGAAGATGTATTCCATCGTTGCGAGTGCATCGCGTCCGGAAGCACGGAGGTGTTCCAGCGGAACATTGTTGGACAGGTCTTCGTAGAAGGCATGGATACGGATCGGGAACGTTGCGCCGAAGTCAGTGACACCGGTGTTGGTGACGGTCGGTTCCTGACCCTGCTTCCAGTAGGTCAGCTTTTCGACACAGTTTTCGATGCAGAACGTACCGTGCGTACCGGCAAGCTCAAAGCTCCACCAGCCGCCCAGACCGAACATCGCGTCGCCGCGCTGGGACAAGAGATAACCGACACAGCCGTTCTGGAACTTCATGTGGATGGACTGGATGGACAGCATCAGGTCCTCGGACTGACGGCGTGCACCGGGCTTGTCCATGAACGCCTGAATGTGGGTGATGTCGCCGCAGAAGTGACGCATGACGGAGAAGGGATGGGTCAGAAATGCCTTAGCATGGGAGTAGGGCATCTGCCAGCGGGAATTGCGGTCCACCGGATTGACGTTGACGGAGGAGCCGTCAAAGCCGACCTTGGTCATCGCGTAAACCTGTTCACCGACGCCGCCCTCGGCAATCAGCTTGTCCGCCTGGAATGCCGGCTCGGAGAAGTAGTGGTTGAGGTCACAGCCCAGATACAGACCCTTTCTGCGGGCAAACGCGACCATATCGCGTGCTTCCTCGATGGAGTTGGAAATCGGCTTTTCGACGAGAACGTGACGGCCTGCGTCCAGTGCCTCGATGGTGGGATCGTAGTGCCATGAGCCGTTTTCAAAACCGGAGGTGGTGACGTGAACGACTTCGATTTCGGGATGTGCGGTCAGCATATCCTTCAGAGAATAGTACGCCGGAACACCGAATTTTTCCGCTGCGGCATCCGCACGTTCGCGTCTGACATCGCAGACAGCGACAAGCTCTGCCAGCGGGTCGTTTTTGATGCAGGTTGCATGTGTGTTGCCGATGCCGCCCATACCGACGACACCCGCCTTGAAAATCTTTGCCATAATCGTATTCCTTTCCGAATATATTTATTCTGTGATATCGGCCACGCGCACCGGTGCGCCGCCGTTTTCGTTGGATCTGATCATTGCATGAATGACACGGGAGGCCTCCAGACCCTCTCTGCCGCTGCCGTCGATGTCCTCGGGCGCACAGCCTGCGTCCACCTGACGCACAAAGGAATGGATGCGGTCACGGAACGTGTCGTAGAACGACTCAAAGCCGTCAAAGACGGGATTGGTATATACTTCCTTGACCAGCGAATCCGCCGGGTACAGCACCGCCTCGCGCCACATGTCCTCAAAGACAAAGCGTCCGGCAGTCCCCGCGACCTCACAGCGCTCCATCGGATGACCGCGCTTGATGTCATAGGACGAGGTCAGATGACCGACGGCACCGCAGGCAAAGCGCATCGCCGTGGACTGTGTTGAGAAGATATTCCGTCCCGGTGCGACCATTGCGAACGTTGCGACCTCGGTGATCGGACCGCAGAAATACTGCATGATGTTGATGCTGTGGGGGTTGAGTGCCTTGAAGTGGTAGTACGGGGTTTCCAGCAGCTCCGGTCTGCCGATCCAGAGTGCCATATTGCAGAACAGGAGCGTGCCGAGCCGTCCGTCCTCCTGCCATTTTCTTGCCTGACGTGCCGCCGGGGTAAAGCGGTGGTTCATGTCGATGCCGTAGCAGCGCTTCTGTGCCGCGGCAAAGTCAACCATCTCCTGTGCCAGCCGCAGGTCGTTGGAAATCGGCTTTTCGCCGAGAACGTGACAGCCTGCCGCCAGTGCCTCCATCGTCGGCTCGTAGTGGTCGGAGGCGTATTCAAAGCCGCCGGTTGCGACACTGCAGATGTCCGGGGCGAGGGCGGCGAACATCTCCTTTGCCGAGAGAAAATACGGAACGCCGAATTTCTCGCCTGCCGCCTTTGCGCGGGCGGGATCGCGGTCACAGACGCCGACCAGCTCTGCCAGATCGGATTCTGTATAAGCGCGGGCATGACGGTTGCCGATCGGTCCCATGCCCACGACGACTGCTCTTTGCATTATTCTTCCACTCCCATTTCCTTGAGCTTGGACTGCAGCTTCTGTGCCGCTGCCGGATCGCCGATGTGCAGGGTGTTGTATGCTTCCTCGGAGGAGACAAACGGTCTGCCGAAGCCGCTCCAGTTGAGGTTGGTGTACATCGGGTTGGCATGACCGACCTCTGCCTCACGCTTTGCAATGTGTGCCTCCATGCGTGCGCGCAGGAATGCGACGACCTCGGGTTCCTCGTCGGCGAGATTGTGCAGCTCCTCGGGGTCATTGATGAGGTTGTAAAGCTCGATCTCGGGCTTGAAGTGGAAGTCCGGCTCCAGCGCGACCATCAGCTTCCATTCGGGGGTTCTCCAGCCGTGCTTGCGCATCCAGGTTGCTTCCGTGATGTAGAATTCGCTCTCCTGCTCCACACCCTCGCCGGTGATGGCCTTTGTCATATCGCGTCCGTCAAACTTGATGCCGGCGTCAATGCCGCACAGGGACAGAATCGTCGGGAGGATATCCTTGACCTGCGTGATGTCACCAACGTGTCCTTCGTAACCGAACTTCGGATACTTGAACATGAACGGCACGTTGAGGACACAGTCATAAATGGAGTGGTGGTCGAAGTAGCAGTCGTGATCGTACAGGGTTTCGCCGTGGTCGGAGGTAAAGACAACGATGGTGTCTTCTTCCAGACCGAGCTCACGCAGCTTTTCAAGCAGCTGTGCGATGCACATATCCATGTAAGCGACCGATGCATCGTACTGCGCAATGATGTATTCCGCGTCGGTGCATCCTTCCGGGAACCAGGTTAAGAAGTAGTCGCGGAACGGCTTGAACGCATAAACGGGAGCAAGGGACTTGTTGTTCGGGTCGAATTCGTCGCCCTGATAGAACATACGGGTGAACGGTTCCTTGGTGTAGTACGGGGAGTGCGGGTCCATGTGACGCATGAACAGCAGCCACGGCTGATCCTGATTTGCCAGACGCTCCAGCTCCGGAATGGCAACCTTGTTGAGTGCTTCTGCCTTGAGAACGCCGGGTTCGGATGCGTCCCAGTCGGCATACGTGATGACCTTGTCACAGCCGCGGCAGGAGTGACCGCCGATGTAGGTGGAGGTATAGCCGTAATCGCGCAGGATTTCGGGCATAGTGCGGACAGCCTCGGTCAAACCGCCCTGATGACGGAGTGCGACACAGTCGGTGGAGAAGCAGTCCATACCGGTGACCATCGATGCATAACCGGGGGTCGTCGGAATGGACGGTGAGAACATGTTATCAAAGGTCACGCCGCCGTCTTCGATGTAGCGGTCGATGTGCGGTGTTGTCAGACGGTGATAGCCGTACAGAGACATATGGTCGGAACGGAGGCTGTCGATGCCGAAGAATAAAATATTCGGATA
>JAFTLK010000287.1 GCA_017455975.1 Clostridia bacterium
AGATGTCATCGATCGATGCAAAGCGGCTGAGATGATAATCGCGTACCGGATCCTCCCACGGAACACCTGCGGGGATCTCCATGTGCGGACCGTACGGTTCGTAGGGGGAAATGTGCGAGAGATCTTGGTTGTTGCGGAAAAACGGGCCGTAGCAGTACCAGACATCTGCGCCGATCAACCCGAAGCTGTCGCAGTATTCCGTGCCGTCATCGGCCGTAAAGATCACTGCGATACGGTTATCCTGTGCAAGTCTCTCTGCATTGGGTGCAATAACAAAGGACATAGAGCATTCTGTGACGGTATTTGCCGCAAGCGTGAGCGTTTGACGCGGGTGGGAACAGCAAATTTCGGGCGGTGTTTTGAGTGTCAGGCATCCGTGCAGGGGACGCTCACCGGTGTGGAGCTGCAGCGTTACGGTTTTTGCTGTATCTGTGCGAAGGACCGGATCTCCGTTGTAATCGACGGTAAACGACAGCGGTGATGTCTGCCGCACTGCCGGAACGGGAGTATATGCCGGTGCATCGGTGATGCGGATATCACCGGGAGCAGCATCGTACAGCGACAGACCCACACGTGCCACGTCACGTGCCAGATCGGCAATCGGACCGTCGGTGCGGCGCAGCTTGACAGCGGCTTTGATACCGGTATCGGTGAAGCCGTCCTGTTTCAGAAGGAAATCAGCACCGCGCAGTATGCCGATGATCGATGCGGCTGTCGCGCAGATGCAGTCTGTATCATACCCCATCGCGCAGCCAAGGCGGATGGTTTCGCGCATATCACCGCCGCCGTACAGCAGCGCAAGCAGTGTAAAGCACATGTTCTGATAGAGATTTGTGCAGTCCGGATGACCGTAATGGCGAATGATGTCGGAACGGATCCACTTCCAATCGCGCCGTTCTGCCGCATGCCGCATGGTGCGGGACAGTGCCTGTGTGATCTTTGCGTCGGACGGCAGGAGCGCGAACGCATCTGCCAGCAGGTCTGCAAGGCTGTCCTCCGCGGTTCTGAAAAATGCCATGCTTTCCGCCGCAGCAAGAAAGTATTCTGCGAGCACGGAATCCCGTTCATGATCCATGGTTCCGTCCATTTCGACATACTGCCATGTGCGCGCAGGATCTCCGGGACAGATGCATGCCCAGATCTCCGAGCGGATCGGGCAGCCCATGCCGTTTTTGTAAAAGCGGTTGTTGAACGACCCGGAGACGGGCGGCATGATCCCGCGGCCGAAGTTTTTCTTGAAATAAGCGTATTCGCCCGGCCCGTAGGGAACATTGTCGTAAAAGGACTGTGCCAGATCCCGCGCGGTGAACCCGAGTCCTTTTTCCTCGATGACCTCAAGCCAGAGGATCTGCAGATCGAGATCGTCATTGGGAAGCGCTGTATGCAGAATCGATTCATCGAGCGGATAATCCAGAAGTTCTTTTCTGCCCTCCGCCGGTCCGCCGGCAGTACCGCCGATGCATTTGCCGAGAAAGCAGCCGTATACGCGGTTCAGATAATCGGAATAACGAATGGTTTTCATATGTCCCTCCGTATTGCAGGTAAGTAAAGCGTTGTGCGTGATCATATATATTATACAGGGTTTTCGCCCGTTTTGCAAGAGAAAAACAAAAGAATCGGGATCCGGTTTTTGAAAACCTGCAATAAAATAGAACATCGACGTGCTGCTGTGTTACAGGTACGTCGATGTTTTTGTCGGAATTATTGATTTTTTATATGGACATTGCTCTTTTTTGCGTTGGCAAGCATGAGCTTGAGTCGGTTTTCCTGATTGACCTTCGTCGCACCGGCATCGTAGTCGATGGCAACAATATTGACATCGGGATTGCGTTCCTTGATCGGACGCATCATGCCCTTACCGCAGATGTGGTTGGGCAGACAGCCGAAAGGCTGGGTGCAGACGATGTTTTCAACACCGGCCTCGGCAAGCTCCAGCATTTCTGCGGTTAAAAGCCAACCCTCGCCCATCTTCGTACCGACGCCGATGTAGCCGTTCGTCAGGTTGATGACGTGGTCGAAATGTGCCGGCGGCTCAAAAATCCCCTGTTCTTCGATGATTTCGATCAGATCGTTCTTCTTTTTGTTGAAGAAATCAAACAGAAGATTGAAGATCTTATGCTTGACCGGATGCAGACCGTAGAGCTGGTAGTCAATGACATTGGCATATACAGTGTACATAAAGAAATCAAGGAGTCCGGGAACGACCGGTTCCGCGCCCTCGGAGACGAGGAAGCGCTCCAGATCGTTGTTGGCAAGCGGAGAGTACTTGACAAAGATCTCACCGACGATGCCGACGCGCGCGGCAGGACGGAGGGTGCGCGGCAGTGCCGCAAAATCGCGCAGAATCGCGCGGTAGTTATCCTTGACCTGTTTGTACGAAACAAATGTTTTCTCTGTCAGCGCATCCGCCAGTGTCTGTGTCCATTTGTCGGCCAGTTCCTGTGCCGAACCGGGGGTGTTCTCATACGGGCGGCACTGGTTGACCAAGAGCATCAGAAGATCGGCATACAGAAATGCATAAACAATCTTGTGGATCAGAGGCAGGGACAGCGACAGCCCCGGATGCTTTTCAAGTCCCACAAAGCTGAGTGCGACGACCGGCACTTGCGGATAGCCGGCCTTTTTGAGGGCTTTGCGCAGGAGGGATACATAGTTGGATGCGCGGCAGCCTCCGCCGGTCTGGAAGAAGACGAGCGCGGTTTTGTCAGGGTCGTACTTGCCGGATTTGATGGCATCGATGAACTGTCCGATGACGATGATCGCCGGGTAGCAGGCATCGTTGTGGACATGACGCAGACCTTCCTCCGCAATGTGCGGACCTGAGGTCTCAAGGAGCTCGACATCGTATCCGAAGTTGCGCAGGACACCGCAGAGGATCTTGAAGTGCATCTGCAGCATCATCGGAACGAGAATCTTATAATCTTTTTTCATTTCCTTTGTAAAGGAAATATAATCCTGCTTGGGGACATTGCGTTTGCTCATGCGTCTGCACCTCCCATCGTGACCTCTCCCGCATCGCGGTCATCGAGTGCGCCCATCAGCGAGCGCAGACGGATCTTGACGGCACCGAGGTTCGTGATCTCATCAATTTTCAGCTGGGTATAAAATTTGCCTCGTGTCTCAAGGATCTCTCTGACCTCGTCCGTCGTGATGGCGTCGATGCCGCAGCCGAAGGAGACCAGCTGTACAAGCTCAACATCGGGGTTCCCGGCGGCAAACATGGCCGCACGGTACAGCCGCGCGTGGTAGGTCCATTGATTGAGCACGTGCAGCGTCGGTGACTGTGCAAGCTCGGATACGGAATCCTCGGAGACAACGACAAAGCCGAGTGAGGCTGCCAGCCCGTCAATGCCGTGTCCGATCTCCGGATCAATGTGGTAGGGACGGCCGGCGAGGATCATGATGCGGCGTCCGTGCTCGCGTGCATAGGCAAGCGCACGCTGCCCCTCCGCGCGGACGGCGTCCATATAGGCGTGATATGCCGTGAATCCGGCTCTGACAGCTGCTTTGACCTCACGGTCGGTGACATTCGTGCCTTTTGCACGCAGTGCGCGGCCGAGTGTACGGGTGAGGATCTTTTCCGAATCAAGGTTTAAGTACGGATAGAAGAAATCGGTTTTCTGCAGGGAATCCATATTGCCGTGCAGAAGCTCCGAATAATAGGCAACGACCGGGCAGTTATAGTGATTGGCGGATTGATGCTCGTCGATGTTGTATGACAGGCACGGGTAAAAGATCGTGTCAACACCGCGCTCAATCAGCTCCTCGATATGGCCGTGCATGATCTTTGCCGGATAGCAGGCTGTATCGGAGGGGATGGAGAACTGACCCTTTTCGTAGGTGGAACGGCGGGAAGGCGAGGACAGAATGACCTCATAACCAAGCTCGGTGAAGATCTTATGCCACAGAACAGCAAGCTCATACATGCCGAGTGCCATCGGAAGACCGATCGTGCCGCGTCCGCCGGATCTCGATTGCTCCTGCAGACCAAAGAGGTAATTGCGCTTGAATTCATAGAGATTGGGTACGGTGGTATCTGCGTTTTCGGCGCCCGCTCCGCGTTCGCAGCGGTTGCCGGAGATGTAGCGGCGTCCGCCGGAGAAGGTATTGACGGTCAGACGGCAATGGTTGGTGCAGCGGCGGCATACCGTCGTTGCCGATGTATGGGAAAAATCCGCCAGCGCAGACGGAGAAAGCAGTCCCGGTTCGGCCGAGACATGGGATCTTGCGTACAGAGCCGCGCCGAAGGCACCCATCAGACCTGCGATCTGCGGGCGGATGACCTCATTGCCAAGCTCCCGTTCAAAGGCACGCAGGACACAGTCGTTGTAGAAGGTTCCGCCCTGTACGACGACATGACGTCCAAGCTCTTCTGCCGAATTGACGCGGATGACCTTGTAAATGGCGTTCTTGACGACGGAAATGCAAAGTCCCGCCGAAATGTCCTCCGGTGTTGCACCGTCCTTCTGGGACTGCTTGACCGAGGAATTCATGAAAACGGTACAGCGCGTACCGAGGTTGACTGGATGCGTGGAGAAACGGCCGCGTTCGGCAAATTCTGCTGCCGTAAAGCCCATGCTTTTTGCAAAGGTTTCAAGGAAAGAGCCGCAGCCGGAGGAGCAGGCTTCATTTAACATGATCGAGTCGATGGCACCGTTTGCGATGCGGAAGCATTTGATGTCCTGCCCGCCGATGTCAAGGATGAAGTCGACCTCGGGCATAAAATGCTTGGCCGCCGTAAAATGGGCGATCGTTTCGACAATGCCGAGGTCTACACCGAAGGCATTCCGGATCAGCTCCTCACCGTAGCCCGTAACGGCAGAGCCGCGGATCGCAATGCGGTCACCGCAGAGATCATAGATCTTTGTAAGCTCCGTGCGGATGATCTCGACCGGGTTCCCCTGATTGGAGGCGTAGTACTGATAGAGCAGTGCATCGTCCTCGCTGATGAGCACGAGCTTTGTCGTGGTCGAGCCGCAGTCGATGCCGAGCCATGCGGAGCCCTCGTAGGATGCAATATCCGCTGTCGGAACCGATGCCTTCTCATGACGCTTTGTAAAGGTGCGGTAATCGTCCTCCGATGCAAAGAGCGGAGGCAGCGTGTCGAGCACAGCTCGCTCTCCGAGGCTGTGGCGGATCGCCGCACGCAGCTCGTCCAGTGTGATGCGGTGCAGCGACTTTGCGGCGTACAGTGCCGTGCCGCGTGCGACAGCATACGGTCCCCATGCAGGGAACAGCGCTGTTTCATCGCGGGTCAGCTGCAGTGTTTCGACAAACCGTTCCTGCAGTCCGCGGCAGAAGAACAGCGGACCGCCCAAAAACAGGACCTTGCGCGGATTGCCGTCCTTGTCACGGCCGATACGGCGCCCCTGTGCAAGCCCGGCAATGGTCTGATTGACGACCGCCTGATAAATACTGGCGGCGACATCCGCTTTGTTGGCACCTTGATTGAGCAGCGGCTGGATGTCGGTCTTTGCAAAGACGCCGCAGCGGGAAGCGATCGGATAGATACGCGTGTGCTCCAGGCTTAAGGTGTCCATGTCACCGACAGACAGATTGAGCAGCGTTGCCATCTGATCGATGAACGCACCCGTACCGCCGGCACAGGTACCGTTCATGCGCTCGTCCATTGCGCCGTCGAAGAAGATGATCTTTGCATCCTCGCCGCCGAGCTCGACGACGGCCGAGGTGTCCGGTGCGAGCATGCGTACGACCTCGCCCGTAGCAAATACCTCCTGCACGAACGGCACGCCGATGGCCTGTGAAAGGCCAAGGCCTGCAGAGCCGGAAATGGCGGCGGAAAGTGCAACATTGCCGTCCAGCGGCAGTGCGTCGAGCAGATCGAGAATTTTTTCGCGGACACGGGAAAAGTGCCGCTCATAGGTTTCGTAAATGACGTTTTCCACGTCGGCGGTACCGTCGTCTCTGCCGCGTGCCAGAACGAGCTTGGCGGTGGTAGAGCCGATGTCAATACCGAGATAATAAGTTTGATCCATGAAATGCCTCGTATGAAAATGAACTTTTCGGAAAACCGGAGCCGAAGCCGGGTTTCTGAAAATATACCTATATATTATATAAAAAAATCCATCATCAGTATAACATACAAGTATGAAAAAATCGTAAACATTCGGAAAATTTCAAAAAAATTTACTGAAAATTTGCAGTTGAAATTCTTCTCCGGTGCTCTTGACAAAGCGATGGATTCGTGTTATACTGATTTCAGAAATTGCGGCAGACCGCCGCACGGAAATACGCAGCCCGATGGGGGAAGTTCGGTGAAAATCCGTCGCAACCGCCATTACCGTGAAAGTCGGAATACCCGCAGGCATGCGTTATACGGCTCCGGTCGTAAGGATCGGAACCCGGTATCACTTTTGGGCAGTCGGAACACAGGAAAGGTGCAGTCGGAAACGGGGTTATCAGAACGGACGCGGTGACGCTGCGGCTGTTTTGGAAAACATGTGTTTTTTGTAATTTGTGTATACCTCCCCGATTTCCCGGTTTCTTTTGCATTTATGCGTCGGCTGCGGCAGACAGGACAGGTCTGCGGCAGCTTTTTATGTTTTTCCTGACGGATGCTCTGTGCTGCCGCGTGCGGGAGGATGCCGGGGTCAAACCTCCCCGCGATTTTGACAGAATCGAGCGCAACCGCGAGAAACGTGCCCGTGCAAAAGAGAGGCGATGCCGTGCCGTTCAGCATCCGCATACAGACGGAGACCGGACGGCGGAAGGCGCGGCGGACCGTCAGTCTCCGTCGGAGCCCTGAGGCAGATTTTGCCTTCCGATATTTCCACAGAACCAAACACTGCAAAGAAAGGATTTTATCTCATGAAAACACGAATGTTATCTGTTTTTCTGGCAGTCTGCATGCTGCTTGTCATGCTTCCTGTTGCCGTTTCGGCAGAAGCGGATGACACCGCCGGCATCACTGTCAATGTAGTAATCCGCGGCGATGAAGTACACGAAGAAGGCGCACATACGGTATACAGCGAGTGGCTGAATACCGCCGTCACCGTTCCCGCCGGAACCGATGCGCAGAGCGCATTGGCAGAAGCCGCCGACGGCTATACCCTGACCGGCATTGAGAGCAATTACATTTATTCCGTTACGAACCCCGACGGTGTCACGCTGACGGCAGGCGAGAGCAACAGTGTTCTCTCCGGCTGGATGTATGACGTGAACAGCGAGTCCCCGACGGTTGCGATGTCGGATTATATTCTTGCAGACGGCGACACGGTCAATTTCTTCTGGGTCGATGACTTCAACGAAGTGTTCGGTCCGGCGGTTCCCGAAATGGCGTTTACCGATGTTTCCGAAAGTGACTGGTTTTATGCCGATGTCACGGAGCTGTATGAAGCAGGCGTGTTCTGCGATGCGATGACCACCGAAATCCGTCCGCATGCACGGTTGGATCAGGGTGTGCTGCTGACCTACCTGTGGCGCGCGGCAGGACTGTCGGCAGAAACGGAAAAGGCAATCTGGTCCTTTGATGCCATCCGCTGGGCATCTGAAAACGGCATTTGTGCCGCGAATGTCGATCCTGAGGTGCTGATGACGCGCGGGGGTATTGTCCGTTATCTGTACCTGTACAAAAACGCCGCCCCGGATGCTGTGATTGAAACGGCAGAACCGGCGTCCGATGCCATCGTGGACACCTTCGCCGACGGCGGTCAGGTGGATGCTGCGGAACGTGCGGCATTTGCATGGGCGATTGAAAACGGCATCGTCAACGGTGCTGTCGGTGCAGACGGTACGGTTCTGCTCAATCCCGACGGCGCGGCATCTCATGCGGAAGCCATCGCGCTGATTGCAAGACTGATCAAATAAATTCCGGGCAAAAAAACGGCTCAGTCACAGAAGCATCTTCTGCGGCTGAGCCGTGATTTTTTTTCGTAGGAAGGTTATGTTCTCAGACGGTCGGAAACCGCGGAAAACGCGGTCAGAACCTGCTCGACGGTTTTGGTAATCGATCCGGCGTTGTTCACCTTCGTGTCGGCAAACGCCTCATACAGCGGCCGTCTGACCTCGTACAGCGCCGCCGGAGAATGCTTTTGCGACAGCGGACGTCCTTTCGTCGGCAGATGTTCAATGTCACGGCGCAGCCAGATCAGCACGCCGTTCTGCGCCATTGGGCGGTAGTTTTCCGGACGGGTCACACACCCGCCGCCCGTGGCTATGACAAGCGAGGAGCGGCGGCAGATATCTGTAATGACCTCATGCTCTATACGGCGGAATCCGTCCTCTCCGGCTTCGGCAAAAATTTCGGGGATCGGCTTTCCTGCCGCACGGACAATTTCCGCGTCAAGGTCAACAAAGTCGCGGCCAAGCAGCTTTGCCGCATGCCGACCGACCGTCGATTTGCCGCAGCCGGGCATACCGATCAGGATCAGATTGCGGCGGGCCCGGATCATTTCCGCGGTCACGCGGTCACACAGACTGTCGTCCAGCGTCTGACCTGTGAACAGCTCTGCACCGCGTTTCGCCTGTGCTACCAGCATCGAAATACCGGACTGCGTGATACAGCCGCGTTCTCTTGCATCGGCCAGAAACACCGTTTCAAACGGATTGTAGATGAGATCGAGTGCACATTCCATCGCCGGAAAGGCATCGGCGGGAACCGGGGATGTACCGTTGTTCGGGTACATGCCGACAGGTGAGGTGTTGACCACCACACGGGCATCGGCATGGAGCGCACGCACCTCGGGCGTGTTGTCGTGGTGCGACAGCACAACGACCGGATCTGCTCCCATATCGGCAAGCACCGCGCACACCGTCGGGGAAACACCGCCCGCACCGATGACAACGGCTTTTTTGCCGCGGACCTCATAACCGGAACGGCGTACCATATAGGAAAAGCCGTAATAATCGGTGTTGTCGCCCCACCAGCCGTCGGGTGTGCGCAGAACCGTGTTGACGGAGCCGAGCCGGGCTGCGATCTCCGACATACCGCACAGATGCGGAATGATGTCCTTTTTATAAGGAATCGTGACGTTAAAACCGTCATACGGGTTATCTGCCAGAAATGCGCCGATCGCGTCCGGTGCAACCTCCTGCAGCTCATACGGATAGGTCATGCCGAGCAGGGCGTGGATCTCCGGAGAGTAGGAATGACCGAGCTTACCGCCGATCAGCCCGATGCGAAGTGCGGTGTCCATTTACTGTACCTCCGAATAGCTGCCCAGATACCGCAGATCGTCACCCATGTCCGAAAGCTCGCGGATCAGAGCGGAGAACTCGTCGGCATAAACCGAGGTTTCCAGCTCAAAGCAGAACAGCACCGAGAAGTCGGTGGACGGGATCGGACGCGATTCGAGCTTCAGAAGGTTGATGCCATGTGCGTTGAAGCGTGCGAGCATGCGGTAAAGCGAACCCGGCTCATGCGGCAGTCGCAGCATCAGCGATGTGCGGTCGGCACCCGGATAGATCTCCAGTGCCTTGGAAATGCAGAAGAAGCGTGTGCGGTTGTTGTCGGAGAACTGGATGTTTTCGCCGAGGCATACAAGACCGTAGAGCTTTGCGCAGTCGGGCGAAGCGATCGCCGCAATGTCACATCTGCCGGATTTTGCGACATATTCCGCAGACAGCGCGGTGTTGGCGCGCGCGGTGATCTTAGCATTGGGGAAGGTCTTGACAAGATAATCGGCACATTGCGCCAGTGCCTGCTCATGGGAGACGATCTCGCGGATATCCTCAAACTTCGTGCCGGGATTGACGAGCAGGCTGTGGTCGATCTTGACACGCACGGCGCGGACGATGCGGAACTGTTTTTCCGTCATCAGATCATAGACACGGCGGACAGAGCCCGCGGTATTGTTTTCTGCGGGCACAATGCCGTAGTCACAGCGTCCTTCCTCAACGGCCGTGAAGACATCCTCAAAGGTGGGGACAAACGATATCTCGGGCTTGGGGAAAAGCTTGTCGGCCGCATGCTGGGAATATGCACCCCATGTACCCTGACAGGCAACGCGTGCACGCCCTGCAGCGGATGCACGGCCGGGGAAGCACTTCGGAGTTTCGTCAATAGCGGCGGAAATGGTATCCCAGAGCGGACAGGACAGGGTCTCCGGATGCATCAGCTTGTCCTGATACGCACGGGACATGTCCATCAGATAATTATACAGCATACGGGTGTATTCCGCCATGTCCTCATTTGCCATGGCTGCAACTGCACCGAGCTTGGCACGTTCACGTCCTTCATCGAGGATGGGGAGGCCGTTTTCTTTTTTATATGCGGCAACGCCTGCCGCAATGCGCATCCGGCGGTCAAAGAGGCCGACCATCTGTCGGTCGATCTCATCGATCTGGACGCGGAGTTCTTTCAGATCCATGGGTTTATTCCTTTCAGTGGCAGAGATCAAAGGCGTTCTGGCTGTCAAGCAGGGCATCGAGGATGCCGATGGCTGTCGCAGCAATGATGACCGGAACGGCACGCGGGACGATGCAGGGGTCGTGCCGTCCATGAATGGTCAGTGCTGCGTTTTCACGGCGGGAGAGGGAGACGGTGTTCTGCTCCTGTCCGATGGACGGGGTCGGCTTGATTGCGCATCGGAGCAGAAGCGGCATACCGGTCGTGATGCCGCCGAGGATGCCGCCGGCATGGTTGGAGGTCATCTGCGGTCTGCCGTCTGCATCCATGACCATCGGGTCGTTGTTTTCACTTCCCCGCAGGGCAGAGGATGCAAAGCCGTCACCGAATTCTACGCCCTTGACCGCGGGAACGCCGAAAAGCACGCGTGCAAGACGGTTTTCCATCCCGTCAAACATAGGGTCGCCCAGGCCGACGGGAAGACCTGTGACGGCGCATTCGATGATGCCGCCGACCGAATCGCAGTCGGCCTTGGCCGCGAGAATGCGTGCCTGCATTTCTTCTCCCTTCTTGTCGGAGATGACGCAGAAAGACTTGTCCTCCAGCATGCAGAAGTCGGCGTGGCTGACAAGGCATGGGTCAAACGGCGTATCGTATACACCGTTTACTGCATATATATGCGCGCCGATGTGAATGCCGCGTCGTGCGAGGATCTGGCGGGCAATGCCGCCGGCAATGCACATCGGTGCTGTCAGACGGCCGGAGAAATGACCGCCGCCGCGGACATCCTGTGCACCGCCGTACTTGATATGTGCTGTATAATCGGCATGTCCCGGACGCGGCTTGTCGGCGATCTCGGAATAATCCTTTGAATGCTGGTCGCCGTTGCGGATGACGGCACACAGAGGTGCTCCGCAGGTACGTCCCTCATACAGACCGGAGACGATCTCCGGTGCGTCGGCTTCCTTGCGCTGTGTGGAAAACGGATCGCGTCCCGGTGCGCGGCGCGCAAGGAAGGCAGAGAGGACATCGAGGTCGATCTCCTCCCCTGCGGGAAGGCCGTCGATCACGCAGCCGATGCCGGGAGCGTGAGATTGACCGAAAATGGAGACCTGCAGTCGGTTTCCGTAAATACTTGCCATGAGGTTTGGTTCCTCCTGTTACGGTTGTGCGCCGCCGGACATTTCCTGAATGCCGAATGCGCAGAAATCATCGAAAAAGCCGGGGTAGGACTTTGTAATGGCCTCGCTGTCGGACACCGTTACGGGTGATGCCGCGATACATGCGGCCAGCGCCGCACTCATGACAATGCGGTGGTCACCGCAGCCGTCGCAGCTGCCGCCGGCCAGCGCCCCCAGACCGTGCACCGTTATGGTATCGTCCGTCGTTTCAGCCGAACCGCCGAGCGCGAGCAGAGTCTCGCGGGTCGCTTTGAGGCGGTCGCTTTCCTTGATGCGCAGACGGGCACAGCCTGTGATCTGCGAGGTGCCGTGTGCCGCACATGCAAGAACGGCAATCGGCGGGACGAGGTCGGGAATGTCGTCGGCGTTGAGAGTGAACGGCCGCAGAACGCCGTCCTGCGGCGGGGACACGGTCAGCGTGTTCCGGTCCCATGCAATCCGGCATCCGGCGGCAGCAAGTACCTCCGTGATGCGGCGGTCACCCTGAATTGAGTCGGGATTCAGACCTGTGACCGCTACACCTGTACCAACAGCTCCCGCACATAAGAGAAATGCCGCACCCGACCAGTCGCCTTCAACCGTCAATCCGTCGGACGGGGCAAAGCGCGCCGGGGGCAGGTGATAGGTGTAACCGCTTCCGTCGGGTTCTGTCGGATATCCGAAACGGGACAGCGCAGAACAGGTCAGTGCGATATAGGGGGCCGATGAAACCGTGCCGGTGACGGTCAGAGTGGACGGTGCATCGAGCAGCGGCAGGGCAAACAGAAGGCCGGAGATAAACTGCGAGGAAACACCGCCGTCGATCTCATAGCTGCCGGCGTGCAGCTGACCGCCGAGATGCAGCAGTGTGCGGTCGTCGGAATCGTCATACAGTGTCATCCCGTGCGCCGTGAGTACCGCATCGAGCGGTGCAAGCGGGCGGTCGGGCAGTCGGCCGCCGCGGCGGAGCACCGCAGGAATGCCGAGTGCACCGATGACCGGGATCAGAAAGCGAAGCGTCGAGCCGCTCTCTCCGACATCCATATAGATCTCTCCGTCATGCGGGGATGTGCGGGAAAGCGGAATGACGGTAAAGCCTGCCGCATCGCGGTGAATCTGCGCACCGAGGGCTTGCAGGCAGCGGACGGTCGCGTCAATATCGGCATTGGTATCACGGCAGGCGAGTGTGATCGGGTCGTTTCCTTCTGAAAGAGCTGCCAGAATCAGAAGACGATGTGCATCGGATTTGGACGGCGGTGCGGCGATGGTTGGGACAGCATGTACCTGTCCGGTCTGGATCAGTGTAATGTTCATGCGTGTCCTCCGATACCGCGCGCAAGGAAGTCCTTGCATTGCCCGGCGGGACATGGCCAGAGAATGGCATGCCCGGGCTCGTCGGCGATGACCAGACGGATGACGGCGCCGTCGCGTTTTTTGTCGGACAGAATGGCCTCGGTCATGGCATCTGCCGTGAACGCCGTATCGCATGGCAGGTCAAATGCGGCAAGCAGCTCCTCCAGCATCGCGGAAAACGGCGATGCGATCAGACCGGCTGCTTCTGCCGCCCGGGTGACGATACCCATACCCATGGCAACTGCGTGACCGTGGGAGATCGAATAGTCGGAGTGCTGCTCGATGCCGTGTGCCGCAGTATGCCCGAAGTTCAAAAGCTGGCGGACACCGCGGTCGAATTCGTCTTCTTCCACGACGCGGCGCTTGTGGTCGATGCAGCGTGCGATGACTGTTTCGCGGTCAAATGCTGTCCTGTCACGTATCAGGAGCTCCAGCAGCGCCCGGTCGAAAATAAAGCCGTATTTGATGACCTCAGCCATACCGTCCGCGAAAATGGACGGGGTGAGCGTGTCGAGTGCATCGGTATCGCACAGCACACCGTGCGGCGGGTAGAACGCACCGCAAAGGTTCTTTCCGGCGGGCAGGTCAACGGCCGTTTTGCCGCCGACAGAGGAGTCGACCATCGCAAGCAGGGTGGTCGGGATCTGCATGTACTTCACGCCGCGCAGATAGGTCGCTGCGCAGAAGCCGCAGAGGTCACCGACAACGCCGCCGCCCAGTGCGATCAGCCAATCGGAGCGGGACATATGCTCGGATGCGAGAAAATTCAGAATGTCTGCATAAACAGGAATGCTCTTGGACGGCTCACCGTGCGGGATCACATAGGAAAGCACCGAAAAGCCCACAGCTTCGAGCGCCTCGGATACGGTTTTTCCGTACAGCGGCCAGACGTTGTCGTCGGAGAGAATGCAGACACGGCAGACCTTGCCGTCGTTCAGAGACTTTAAGGTCGCGCCGGCTGCGGAGAGCAGACCCGCACCGATGCTGACATCGTAGGTGTTTGATGCGGAAACGGTGATCGTTGTCATCAGCCGTCAACCTCCTCTTTGCGGTGCTTGCCGTAGTTGAGGCGGCTGCGCAGTGCATCTGCGTCACCTGCGGCGATGGAATTGCGATAGTCCTGCAGACAGGCGATCAGCGTATCGATCTCCGGCAGCAGGTATTTGCTGTTTTCAAGAAACAGCTCGGTCCACATATCGGCATCGAGCCATGCAACGCGTGTCAGATCCTGATAGCTTCCGGCAGAAAAGCCCTTGTGTGAGCCGGCCGTCGGGCTCTGGATATAGGCATTGGAAACGACATGGGCAAGCTGAGATGTGAAAGCGATCATGCGATCGTGATCCTCCGCCGTTGTGACGGAGATGTGTCCGAAGCCTGCCGGTGCTAAAAGCGACTTTGCGCGGTCGAGCAGACGGATATCGCCGAAGGTCGGCGGAACCAGGACCATCGGCGCGCCGACAAACAGATCGGCGCGGCTGTGCTTGAAGCCGGAGTTATGGGAGCCTGCCATCGGGTGACCGCCGAGAAACAGGAAGCCGTGTTCAGCAGCAAGTGGGAAAATCGCTTCACAGACGACGCGTTTGGTGCCGGCGCAGTCGATCAGCATCGGATGATCGGTGAAATCATCGGCGTGGTCGCGGATGTAGCGGACAACGGCGCGCGGGGGAATGGCGAACAGGATCAGATCGCAGGTGCGCAGAGTTTCTCTGTTCAATGCGCCGTCCAGAACACCGGACAGCAGCGCGAAATCTTTTGTGGAGGAGTCGAGGTCATAGCCGAGGACGGTCGCCTGTCCGGATGCTTTATAGGCTCTGGCAAGAGAACCGCCGATCAGACCGAGACCGACAATGCCGACTGTCATCATATCAAATTCCTTCTTTCGGGATCATTCGTTTTTGAGATCAGATGGTTGTGACGACATCGCGTATCTTGGTCACGCGGCGCATGACATCGGAAAACTGCTCCGGTGTCAGCGACTGTGCGCCGTCACACAGCGCATGTGTCGGATCGTTGTGCACCTCGATCATCAGACCGTCGCATCCGGCGGCAACCGCCGCCTGTGCCATCGGCACAACAAGGGTCTTGACACCGGTTGCATGGCTGGGGTCGACGATGATCGGCAGGTGGGACAGCTCATGGAGCATCGGAACGGCGGACAGATCGAGCGTATTGCGGGTGAACGTCTCGTAGGTACGGATACCGCGTTCACAGAGAATGACCTTTTCATTGCCGCCTGCCATGATGTATTCGGCACTCATCAGAAATTCCTTCATGGTAGCCGCAAGGCCGCGCTTGAGCAGGATCGGCTTGTCGATCTTGCCCAGCTCCTTGAGCAGCTCAAAGTTCTGCATATTGCGCGCACCGACCTGAATCAGATCGACATCCTCAAACAGCGGCAGATGTGCGGCGTTCATGATTTCGGTGACGATCGGCATGCCGGTGACTTTCTTTGCTTCCAGCAGCAGCTCAATGCCGTCTGCCTTCAAGCCCTGAAAGTCGTACGGGGAGGTTCTCGGCTTGAATGCACCGCCGCGGAGCAGGGTCGCACCGGCAGCCTTGACGGCCTTTGCAACGCACAGTACCTGCTCTTCCGTTTCGACAGAGCACGGCCCTGCGATGACAGCGAAGTTTCCGCCGCCGATCTTGACCTTTTCCGTTCCGTCGGAACCGATCTCAATGACCGTGTCGTCGGGCTGGAATTTTCTGGAGCTCTTTTTGAACGGCTCGGATACGCGCTTGCAGGAATCGACGATGTCGAGGGATGCGATCAGATCCATATCCACGTGCGTGGTATCGCCGATCAGACCGAGAACGGTCAGCTCGGAGCCGCGGGATATGTGAACCTCAAGATTCTGTTCCCGCAGCCAGCCGATCAGGGCTTGCATTTGTTCCTCGGTTGTACCTTTTTTCAAAACAGTAATCATAACAGTATATCTCCTGTATCATATATGAATTGGAGGAAAACAGAAAAAGCAGCATCGGCGTCCGCGTCATTACGCGTTCCGTGCTGCTGGTCGTTTCCGCTGAATGGAGGCTTCACGCGGGAAACATCCGGGTGCCTTTGTCAGGCACGATCCTCTGTGTTCGGGCAGCATAAAACGCGATTACCAAAATAATAAAAGTAACCGTAGCCGTAATATGCCTGATAGCAGAGGGCGGTGTTCATCATGTGACGGAATCTCCTTGTATGGAATGCAACCATTATACACCTTTGATGCGAGGTTGTCAAGAGGTATGACGAAACTTTTTGTGAAAAATCCATCCAAAATGGATTTTTATACAGAAACGGTGCAAGATGTACGTGAAACTGCCGCGGGGAGCAAACTTATGCTTGCAATTTGCGCGGCAGTATGATATAATGAAATCAAACAACAAACCGAAAGGAATCCAGTTATGTCATCCAAAGTTTATTACTCCGACCTGCGTGCTAAACCGGGGCTGAATCTTCTGCAGAAGCTCAAACGTCTGATGTATGCGGCAGGTATCGACGGAATTGATTTTGAAAACAAGTATACCGCAATTAAGCTGCATTTCGGCGAACCCGGGAACCTTGCGTTTCTGCGCCCGAACTATGCGGAAGCGGTCGCCTCGGTTGTCCGCGACCTCGGCGGTAAGCCGTTTCTGACCGATTGCAATACACTGTATGTCGGCGGGCGCAAAAATGCACTCGATCATCTTGATTCTGCTTATAAAAACGGGTTTGTCCCATATGCCACAGGCTGTCATATTCTGATCGGCGACGGTCTGAAGGGTACGGATGAGGTCTGTGTTCCGGTCGAGGGCGGCACGTATGTCAAAGAGGCAAAGATCGGTACGGCGATCATGGATGCCGATGTTTTCATTTCGCTCAACCACTTCAAGGGGCATGAATGTACGGGCTTCGGCGGTGCGCTGAAAAACATCGGTATGGGCTGCGGCTCGCGTGCCGGAAAAATGGAAATGCACTCTGCCGGCAAGCCGCAGGTCGCACAGGATGCATGCATCGGATGCGGCAAATGCCAAAAGATCTGTGCGCACGATGCACCGCAGATCACAGACGGCAAGTGCACCATCGACCATGACAAATGCGTCGGCTGCGGCCGCTGTATCGGTATCTGCCCGACGGATGCCGTGGAGCCGTGCATGGACGAGGCAAATGACATCCTGAATTATAAAATCGCCGAATATACAAAGGCCGTCCTTGACGGAAGACCGCATTTCCATGTAAGCCTTGTCATCGATATCTCTCCCAATTGCGACTGTCATTCCGAAAATGACGCACCGATCGTTCCCGATGTCGGTATGTTTGCATCGTTTGACCCGGTCGCGCTCGATGTCGCCTGTGCCGATGCGGTCAATGCGATGCCGCCGATCGAAAACTCCCAGCTCGGTCATATGCCGCATGTCCACGGCGACCACTTCACCGATTCCGCACCGACGACCAACTGGCGCGCGTGTGTCGAGCACGCCGAGCGCCTTGGCATCGGCACACAGCAGTATGAACTGATCCGCGTATAAAGGAGAAACCGTAATGCTCAATGATTTTCGTGAACAGCTTCGAGCTGTAAAGTGTCCTCCCCGCAAGCCGATAGTCAAGCACGGTACGATTGCCATCGGCGTGGTGGAAACAACGCCCGTCGTATGGCAGGGACGGCTGCTTCGCTTTGAGTGGGTGCGTAATCACGGCTGGGGAAAGGTGCGGTCCGTCACGCGCGAGGTTGGCTGTTACCGCTTTGTCGATATGGAAACCAACCGACCCGTTGGCGCGGAATTTGCTCTTGACCATTCCTTTGGCTGCTGTTATGCCGAGGACGGTGTAATGTACGTCATCGGCACACGCGGTCCCGGCGGCGGACAGGCACTGGATCTCTATGTCTCGTGCGACCTTGTAACGTGGGAGGAACGCGAAATTCTGACCTTCCCCGATGATATCAGCCTGTTCAACACGTCTCTTTGCCGCGGCAAGGACGGTTATATGCTTGCCATTGAGATCGGCGGCACAAATCCTGCTGTCGGACGTCCGTTCACCGGCGTATTTGCCCATGCAGACCGACCCGACGGTCACTGGCAGATGCTCCCGATGGTGGAATATGCCTACGATCCAAGCCGTTACACTGCCTGTCCGACAATCCGTTATTACGACGGCTGGTACTACATCATCAATCTGGAAGCTGCACCGCTGCACCGCTACATCTCCTATATCGTGCGTACACGCGATTTCAAAAACTACGTCCTCGGGGACATCAATCCCGTGATGATGTTTGACGACGGAGATAAGCGCATCGAGCACCCGGAATCCTTCACGGCAGAGGAAATTGCCGTCATCGAAAACGCCGTAAACTGCAACAACAGCGACATTGATCTCTGTGAGTACAACGGCAAGACCGTCATTCTGTACAGCTGGGGCAATCAGCTCGGACAGGAATACCTTGCATGGGCGGAATACGACGGCGGCGAGCAGGAATTTTTAGAATCCTTTTTCCGTTGATGCGGAAATCAAACGATAAAAAAATCAGAAAGGATGACTTTCTCAAAAGGAAAGTCAAGGTAAATGATTATGAGAATTTGTGTACCGATTCCCTGTTTCTTCGGAGGTATGGACTTCTGTGACGCGATCCGGAAAGTCGGTTCGCTCGGCTTTGACTGTGTCGAAACATACGGCTGGAAGGGGCTTGACCTCGATCTGGTCAAAAAGACAACCGAGGAGACCGGCGTTGAGCTGCTGTCCATGTGCACAACCGAATTCCGCATGACCGATCCCACATACCGACAGGCGTGGCTGGACGGTCTGAAGGAAAGCTGTGAAGCTGCCAACCGTGCGGGCGCAATCCGTCTGATAACGCAGGTCGGACAAGACACCGGCGCTCCGCGTGCAGCACAGCATGAAGCGATTGTTGAAACGCTGATCGCGGCAAAACCGATCCTTGATGCACACAATGTCATCATCATGATCGAGCCGCTCAACACGCTCGTCAACCATCCGGGCTACTATCTGTGGCAGGCGACCGAGGCGTTTGACATCATCCATGAGGTCAACCATCCGCTGGTCAAGGTTGTCTACGACATCTACCATCAGCAGGTCATGGAGGGCAATATCATCCCGAACATCGTTAACAACCTCGACTGCATCGCGCATCTGCACTCCGCAGGTCATCCGGGCAGAATCGATCTGCAATTCGGCGAAAACGATTACAAGTTCATCTTCAAGAAGGTCGATGAAGCCGGCTATACCGGTGCCTGCGGTCTGGAATACCGTCCGACGCTTGGCGCCGAGGAATCCCTGCGTGAGTTCAGACGCATTTATCTGGAGGGCTGAGTTTCAGCGCAGCAGAAAACAAAAATCTCTGTCATATAAAGCATTTGGGGCAGCTGCAGCAGATAGCAGTTGCCCCTTTTGGTTGTTCTGTTATTGTTGTTTTAACCGATGAATATCATGGGAATCATCATCGGATATGGCAGTGTCGGCGAGGTGATCTCGGCATAGGCACGCATGACCGCATCGACATTGTCGCCGACAGTAAGGGTGAATTCCGTTTCCGCAGATCCGTATATTCCATGTGCATATTGCGGATATGGCAGGGAGACGGTTCTGTCATATCTGCCGACGCTCCATCCGTCCGGAAGCATCAGACGGATCTGCAGCTTTCTCGATTCATAGAGCGCCGGGTTGCAGAGGAAGGTCAGCGTGACACGGCGGGTATCACCGGCTCCCACACGAGGGGTATCATCATACGCAACACGTACAGTCAGCGGACGGTATACCGTGACATCATAAGAATACGGAGGACGCGCAAGAATATCGGCAGAGGTCAGTCGGTTCCAATATGCGGCCTCGTTTGCCGGATAGTCGGTCGCTGTTTCCGTAAAGGCGAAGGCAACACGGTTTGCATGGAAAACAGAGGGGACAAGCGCGAAAACACGGTCGGTCAGCGCAGAGCATGTTTTCGGAATGCGATGGGAATACATACCGTTGATGGAAACCGTTACGATGCGGTCGCCGACATGTGCCTTCAGCGCTTCGGGGATTCCGGAAGTACCGCCGATGATGCCCAGCGTTGCGCCGACAGTCGCGCCGGTACAGTCGGTATCATCGCCGCAGTTAATCGCATAAAGCAGCGATTTCAAAAAATCACCTTCGCCGTACAGAAGACCGATGACTACAAATCCGAGATTGGCGGGTGCCTGGAACCATCCGAGATCCGCATTGAACGCAAGCACCTTTTCCTGTGTCTCACGGTAGTCAATTCCGCGCTCATAGCAATCGATGACCAGCTTTACCGTTTGTGCCGTTATGGATTCCTCTGGGATTTTTGACAGTGCCGCATCGATCAGATGTCGGATATTGCTTTCCACATAGGCAAGGCTCTGCATACACGCCGTGAAAATTTCGGCACAGACGCCCTCACTGACACCGTGATCGACCATCGCATCCATTGCCGCGTATTTAACTGCAACATCCGGGATACCGGGGGCAAGCGATGCCCAGATCTCGCTGCGGATCCATGCACCGTTGGAGGTCTTCCATTTTTCGTTGTCGACCTCCCCGCTCATCGGCGGAAGCAGACCGAGCCGAAGATTGGTCTTGCAGATGCCGTATTCATTCCAATGCGGCGGGATCCAGTCAAGCCAGTATTCGGAGAGGACATTGGCATTGAACCGATCTGCGCCGACATCCTCCATTGCACACAGCCAGACCAGCTGTAAGTCCAGATCATCATTCGGCATCGGTTCTCCGCCTGGGGTGGCAAAGCCCTTGATATCCAGAAACTTTCTTGTTCCCTCGTAGGGAGCGCCCATCGTACCGCCGATGTTTTTACCGAGCCAGCATGCATGGAGCTTGTCAAGATATTCGTTTTTGTTCAGTTGAAACATAGATATGACCTCAGCTTTTGCTGTGCAGCAGCATTCATTCTTTTTCTTCAGAGAATTTCTGATTTTGTTTGGGCTTATGCCTTCAACAGTACAGCCTCACCCGCACCGAGTTCCACAGTGATGACACTGTCGTCCACCGGAATGAATCTGTCGTCGGAGAGGACGGACAGCGGCTTGTCTGTATGGATGGTAAAGGTGTTATCCTTGATAAAATCGCGGTTGACAAGGTACATCGAACCGTCTTCAAAGAAGCCGATGACGCCGTTCTCACCTTCAATGGACGTGATCGGACCGTAGGATTCAAACTTCGTTGCACCTGCCTCCGGTTCACCGATGTGGAAGACTGCTTCCGATTTGGTGTTGAACAGACGGCGGCCGGCGGGTGCAATGTCGGCGTTGATTTCCCGGACATCGTACCAGTGCTGCATTTTGTTGCCTTCGGTGTCGCACATGGCGTTCGTCCACTGCCAGTGGTCGTCGTGCGACGGTTCCCAATAGGTGAAGTACGAAATACGCTTCATGCCGTAAGCCAGGCACATGTTGACTTCCCAGTACAGCTCGCCGATGGTCAGATTGCGGTACGGGCCGTGTTCGGTCAGGAGGACAATCAGCATCTGATCGATGTCATACTTGAGCGCAACGGAACGGAAGTCTTCGATGTTCTCAAAGAAGCCGCCTCGGTTTTCGGTCGTTTCGGCAGACAGGCGGATCAGACGCTCGCGCTCGTCCACATCCAGATCGAGAATTTCGTTGCGGTTCTGGCGGCCGAGGAAATGATAATGGTCATAGGAGAGCAGATGCGGGCGGACGATGTTGACAAAGGCTTCCAGATGGGACACGTAATCGGGATTGCCGAGCTGCTCCGGAGATGCGTAGTTGGGGAACAGATTGATGACCGTTTCCTTGTCGGGCGAGTAGCGGCGGAAACCGTTGACAATCGCGCCGAGTACGGGGAACTTTGCCGCGTTCGGTTCGTCGACGATGTCCCAGCCGATGATGTTGTCAAATTCTGCATAATCGGCGACGACTTCCCGTGCCATGGCATCGGCACCGGCGATGTCATCCGCGCCGTAGATGCGATGGATACGCGGATCGGAAACGATGGCACGCAGACCGAAACGGCGCAGAATCGGCAGCGCTTTTTTGTTGGTTTCCGTGCCGTAGTGCAGCGGAACCAGCGTCATGCCGGATGCGGCAATGTCGGCGATAACGTCCTCACGCACGACAAAGTCGGAAAACGGGCCGTGGAAATATGTGATATCAAACTGTTTCATGAAAAAACCTCCCGGTTGAAAATTTTGTTGGTTTCATTATATCATGGCGGCCGGGGAATTGCAAGTGGTTCGGTGTGTTTTGGCAAAAAAAAACAGACAATTGCCGCACAGCTCTTGACAAATACCGCGTTTGCGGGTACAATTAAGATATAAAAATCACGTATTGGAGGAATTCTGACATGGAAGCAACCAATTTTTGTCCGACCGTTGTGCTGATTGGCATCGGCGGCTACGGCGTTTTATATGTCGATGAGCTTCTGCGGGATACCGACGCAGGGCTTTGTACGCTGACCGCTGTGGTCGATCCGGCGGCAAAAGCAAGTCCGCGCTATGACGCGATCACTGCACGCGGTATTCCGGTTTATAATTCACCCGAGGCATTCTTTGCCGAAAACCGCGCCGATCTTTGCTGTATCGCCGCACCGATCCAGTTCCATACTCCTTACAGCCTGCTTGCCATGGAGCACGGTGCGCATGTTGTATGCGAAAAGCCGCTGTCCGGGGATTGGAGGGACGGTCTTCTGCTCCGCGATGCATCGGACAGAACCGGGCGCTTCGTCACCTCCGGCTATCAGTGGTCGCACAGTGATGCGATCCTTGCTCTTAAGCTGGATATTCTCGACGGGAAATTCGGTGCACCGAAGCATCTGAAAACACGGATTTTGTGGCCGCGTGCACAGAGCTATTTCAAGCGCGGCTCCGGCTGGGCAGGAAAACGGTATGCCGCAGACGGAACGCCGATTTTTGACAGTGTTGCCAACAATGCCGCAGCACATTATCTGCACAATATGCTGTTTGTCCTCGGGGAGCGCATCGACCGTGCGGCAATGCCGGTTTCTGTGAATGCCGAGCTTCTGCGTGCCAATCCGATTGAAAACTTTGACTCCTGCGTTCTGCGCATGAAGCTGGAGGGCGGTGCGGATGCGCTGTTTATTGCCACCCATTCGACCAGAGAAAACATCAATCCTGTGTTCACCTACGAGTTTGAGCACGGGACTGTGACCTATGCGCAGGAGGAGAAGACCGGTATCGCTGCGACCTTTGCCGACGGCACGACGAAGAATTACGGCGATCCGTTTGCCGATCAGATGAACAAGGTGCGGTATGCACTGCGAGCCATCGACGCAGAACCCGACGCACGGGATCTGCCGTGCACCGCGATGACCGCCGTTCCGCACGCACGGACGATTGCCGCACTCCGCGATGTCCCGATTGTCGATGTTCCGGCAGAGATGACGGAGACGGTCATGATCGGTGCGGAGAAAAACGATCCGCTGTGTGTCGTACGCGGACTCAAGGATGCACTCTGTGCCTGCTACGAAAAGGGCTGTATGCTGTCGGAGCTTGACGGGGAGATCAGCGAAGAGCTTCGGTCGCTTCTGCTGCCCGCCATGCACCTGCCGATGCCCCGAGAATGATAAAATAGATAACAGCACCGATTTCCGTATGATGCGGATTCGGTGCTGTTTTGACGTTTGGATATGTTTTTATGATTTCAGGTACTTAAGATAGGCATCGGGCAGATAGCAGATGTAATAACACCCGGTTTCGGGATGCTGAAGTTCCAGAAGAATCCCATCTTTGACAAAATACATCCCTTGGTACCAGATGCTTTCAAAATCAAGACAGGGAATGGAAACGGTGTGGGTCTGTTCTGTTGTGATATCAAAAAACGAAATGGAGAATGTATCGCCGGTTTTACGTTCGGCGACGATGGTATTGTCAATCTGTTTGATGGG
>JAFTLK010000288.1 GCA_017455975.1 Clostridia bacterium
CGGTGCTGTCATGGATATGATATCCGCACACCCGGATGTCCGCGGTGTGCTGCACAGCTATTCCGGCTCCGCCGAGATGGCACGTCAGCTGTGTGAGCGCGGCTGGATGATCTCGCTGTCCGGTGTCGTCACCTTCAAGAACGCCCGCCAGACCGTCGAGGTCGCAGAAAAAATTCCGCTCTCCCATCTGCTGCTTGAGACCGACGCGCCGTATCTGACCCCCGTACCACACCGCGGAAAAACCAACCATTCCGGCTACCTCGTACACACCGCCGCACGCATTGCAGAGATCCGCGGTATTTCCGAGGACGAGGTGCGCGACATCACGCGCGAAAACGCCTGCCGTTTCTTCGGAATCCCGCAAAAAGATTGAATTTTTGGTGAAAATACAAAGGAAATTGCGCTGAATACTTGCAAAATTTCCGGATTTCTGGTATACTATATATTATAAGTAAAATTGGCATTCTTTTCCGTAAAAACAACCGAACCGAAAACAAGGATCCGATATGAATGAACCAACCCGTCCCGCACAGACCTCCGAACCCGGCGGCGTGCAGGATCAACCCAAGCATAAGCCCACGCCCGGCGCATCCGTGCGCCTGCTGCTTCTGCTCCTCTGTATCGTCGGAGGGGCTGTCTGCGGCATCTGCGGCGATCTTCTGTCCGCAGCTGTCTTTGCGGCACCGACCGCCGGTCTGTTTGCCTACTGTTATCTTCTGACCTTTTCTCCCCTCGTCCTCGCCGCACCGGTGATCTCCGCTGTCGCCGCCATTGCCGCGACCGGAAATTTCTACCACGGACTGCAGGCGCTGCTCTATCTGCCGCTTGCCGTTTCCGTATGCCTTTCTCTGTTCCGGGCGCGCACCAAGACACAGACCGTCATCCGCGGTGCCATCGCCGTCGGCATCAGCGCCCTTGTCCTCTTTCTCATCTCCTACATGATGACATACGGCACCGTCGCCCCCTCTGCCCTGCGCACCTCCTATATCGAGTTCTTTGAGAACATGCGCACGCAGATGACCGATTCGATGATCGCAGGATACGAAGCCATGGAAGAAGCCGCGGCACAGATGCCGTCCGGTGACAGCGCCCTATCCCACCCGATCATTGACGGCGCACAGACCGATGCCGTCACCGATGCATCCGATGCCGAAAAGCACAGCGCGGCAACTATAGCCTATATCCGTGCCATGGTCGATCTGTCGGTCAATTCCGTCAAGCTCGCGATGCCCGCCATCGCCGCCATCGCCGCACAGGTCATCTCCTATATTGCCGTCAGCCTGTACGCCGGCCTGACACGTCTTTTCCGAACCATGAAAATGCGCCCGCGCGTTTACCGTATCACAGTCAGCCGAACCGCCGCCGTCATTTTCGTCATCGCATATCTCATCAATTTCTTCCCCATCGGCGGCAGCATTTCCATGATCCAGATCGCCTCGGCCAACATGGCGACGCTTCTTATGCCCGGCGTGTTCTTAATGGGTCTGCGTTCTCTGGCCAACCGCGCAAAGGATCCCTTACGGCGCCGCTCGTTCATCCTAACCGCCGTCGTCCTTGGCGTACTCGTCTTTGTCTACCCGTCGTATGCGATCTTCTTTATCCTGATCGACGGCATCGGCGAGATCTTCTTCGGCGGACGTTCGATCTTCTGAATCCCCGCCGATCCAAATTCTCAGAAAGGAGTGTTCTTCGCATATGAAACTTTCCCGGTATTTTTCCAGACCCGGTGCCGTCAAACACACCGTCCAGAAAGCCCTCGGTGCCATAGCTCTCCTGATCTTCATGCTCATCATGTCTGCCGAAAATCCGCCGCATCCGGGCCTCACCGGCAGCATCATCCTTGTACTGTATCTGATGTCCCTGTGGGCGGTCGGATTTTTGTTCCGCGTATTCGGCATGCGCATCACCTCCGTCACAGACGAGGCCGAGGCGACCATGCTGCACTCCATCACGCTCGACCTGATCTCCCGCCTCTATATGCCCGTGCTGATCTGCGATGAGGACGGCCGCATCATCTGGTACAATAAGGCACTGTCTCAGATCTTCCATGCGGGCGAGGTGCTCTACGGACGCTATCTTGACCAGTACTGTACCGCGACTGTGCGCGAGATCCGTTCCTCCGACGCGCCCGACGGCTTCCCTGTCGCCGTGCTGCCGACCGTGCATGCTCATTTCCACAACAATACCGTTTTTGACGAGGAACGTCAGACGCTCCGCCGTGACTTCCGCGTCAAGAATTACGACTTCACCTCCGAGGGCAAGAATTACACGCTCCTCTTCTGGAACGACAAGCGCGACCTTGTCACGCTCGAACAGAAGATGGAGAATGCGGAATCCGTCGTCGGCTATATCCTCATCGACAACCTCGATGAGGTACTGCAGTATGTCGGTGAACAGTACCGCCTTGCCGCCGCACAGGTGGAGAGCATCCTCAACCGCTGGATTGCAGACCGTGACGGTCTGATCCGCGAATACGAACGCAACAAATATCTTGTCGTCTTCGAGGCACGGCATCTGGAAGCCCTGCGCGAAAGCCGCTTCTCCGTCATGGACGAGATCCATACCGTCCGCGTCGGTGAATCGAACATGCCCGTTACCATATCCATGGGCCTTGCGCACGTCGGCGGTACGCTCACCGAAAAGGAAGCAGCAGCCCGTGCTGCCCTGGACCTTGCACTCCAGCGCGGCGGTGACCAGGTCGTTTACAAGACCGAGGCAGGCGTGGAATTCTACGGCGGACGCACCAAGTCTGTCCAGAAGCGCACGAAGGTCAAGTCCCGCGTTTTTGCGGGAGAGCTGGCCGCGCTCATCGCCGATGCGTCCAATGTCCTCATCATGGGACACCGTTTTTCCGACCACGACTCTATCGGCTCCTGCATCGGTATCTTCAAGTTCTCCGAGTTCTGCGGCGTGCGAGCCAATGTCATCGTCAACGAGCAGGATCCCAACATCCGCATCTGTCTGGAACGCTTTGCCGCACGCGGCGATTACAGCGGCGTCTTTGTCGGTGCGGCAGCCGCACAGGATCTCATCACCTCTGAAACGCTGCTCATCATCTGCGATGTCTCCAACCCCTACAACTTTGAGTCGCAGGAGATCTACGAGGCCGTCCGCAAGACCGTCATCATCGACCACCACCGCAAGACCGGCGAGCTGAAATATGCGCCGGCGCTGACGTATATCGAGCCCTCTGCATCCTCCGCCTCCGAGCTTGTCTCGGAAATGCTGGAGCAGTCACTGCCGCTCGGCTCCCTGCCCAAGGAAGAAGCAGACCTGCTGCTGTCAGGCATCCTGCTCGACACCAATCAGTTCACGCGCAACACCGGCGTGCGGACGTTCTCTGCGGCGCTTTATCTTCGCTCCGAGGGTGCGTCCCCGTCCGATGCGAAAATGCTGTTCCGCACGTCGCCCGACGACTTCATGCGGGAAGCAAAATTTGAATCCAATGTCATCATTTACCGCGACATCATCGCCATTTCCGTCCGTGACAGCGACGGTGCAACTGCCGATGACCGCATCGCGGCCGCAAAAGCAGCCGACCGTCTGCTCACCGTTTCGGGTGTTATGGCATCGTTTGCGCTTGTGCGGGTCGATGATACCGTACACATCTCCGCAAGATCGCAGGGCAATGTCAATGTCCAGCTGATTCTGGAGCGCATGCGCGGCGGCGGTCATTATGACGTTGCCGGTGCACAGCTCCGCGGCGTTCCGATGCAGACTGTGCTGGAACAGCTCAAATCTGCCATCGACGGTTATCTTGCGGATATCACATAACCCCATGCAAAGAAAGGAAAGGTAAACAAATGAAGGTAGTATTATTACAGGATGTCAAGGGTCAGGGCAAAAAAGGCGAGCTCGTCAATGTTTCCGACGGTTACGCACGCAATTTCCTGTTCCCCAAGAAGCTCGCAGCCGTCGCTGACGCTGCTGTCATGAACGAACTCAAGGGCAAGGAAGAAGCTCGTCTGCACAAGATCGAGGTGGATAAGCAGAACGCACGCGAAACCGCTGAAAAGCTGCAGACCGTCGTCGTCAAGCTGACAGCCTCCGCCGGTGCTGACGGCCGCATCTACGGCTCCGTCACCGCAAAGGACATTGAGGAAGCCATCAAGGCGCAGCACGGCATTGAAATCGACCGCCGCAAGCTGCAGATCAAGGATCCCATCAAGACCTTCGGCGCACACGCCATCGAAATCAAGCTCTATCCCGAGATCACAGGTACGGTCAACATCGTCGTCGCACAGGCGTAACATATCCATTGGCTCCCTCCCCGAGGGAGCTGTCACGCAAAGCGTGACTGAGGGAGTTATCATAGCTCTATCCTGATGCGGCGGGAGACAAGCCCGAGGCATACTTGCCTCTCCCTACGCGCACCTTGAAACCGCCTATTCTTAGCTTGACAGCATTCCCCTCAAAGAGGGAGACTGAATACACTGCAAAGGAGGTTCCGTCATGCCCGATACTGGCGATTCCCTTGTCCGAAAACTACCCTTTTCGCTCGAAGCGGAGCAGTCCGTGCTCGGCTCTATCCTCATCGCGCCCGACTCGTTCAATGACATAGCCGGCATCGTGCGCTCCGATGACTTTTATCTGGAGGAGCACAGGGATATGTACCTCGCCATGCAGGATCTGTACCTGCAGAACCGTGAAATCGACCTGGTCACCCTCATCGACATGATGACAGCGCGCGGTATGAAAAGCGAGGAGGAAACCAAAAACTATATCCGTCTCATCACGGAGATCGTCCCCTCTGCCCGCAACATCAAGGACTATGCAAAGATCGTCAAGGACAAGAGCCTGCTCCGTCAGCTCATCGATGCCTCCGAGGAGATCACCGAAACGGCGTATTCCGAAGCAGGAGATGTCGCATCCATCCTCGATCACGCCGAGCAGTCCATTTTCAATATCGCACAGGACAATGAAACCAAAGGATTTGTCCACATCAAAGACGTCCTTCTGCAGACCTACGACCATCTGAAGCGCGTCTCCATTGACCATGAACCGCAGGGTACGCCGACCGGCTACTCCGCCATCGACCGCGTCCTTGTCGGTATGGGAAAATCCGACCTCATCCTCGTCGGTGCGCGTCCCGGTATGGGTAAAACGTCATTCTGTCTGAACATCGCCACCAACGTTGCAAAGGCCACAAAGCAGGCTGTCTGCATTTTCTCGCTGGAAATGTCCAATGAGCAGCTTGTCTCGAGAATGCTCTCCTCCGAGGGTCTGATCGACTCGTATGCACTCCGTTCCGGTGATCTGAAGCCCGAGCAGTGGTCGCAGCTGGCACAGGCTGCTGCCATGCTGTCCGAATGCGAGATCTACATCGATGATACAACCGGCATCACCGTCACCGGCATGAAAGCCAAGCTCCGCCGCGTCAAGAATCTCGGCCTTGTCGTCATCGACTACCTGCAGCTGATGCAGAGTGACAAACGCATCGACAACCGCGTACAGGAGGTCGGTGAGATCTCCCGTAATCTGAAAATTCTCGCAAAGGAGCTCAACGTCCCCGTCATCGTCTGCGCGCAGCTGTCCCGTGGTCCCGAATCCAGAACGGACAAGCGTCCGATGCTTTCCGACCTGCGTGACTCCGGTGCCATCGAGCAGGACGCCGACGTCGTCATGTTCCTTTACCGCGACGAATACTATGATTCCGACCCGGAAAAGGCAAACACCGCCGAGTGTATCCTGTCCAAAAACCGTCACGGCTCCACGGGCACCGTCGAGCTTGGCTGGCAGGGACAGTTCACCCGCTTCTATTCGCGCGATACCGACCGCGATGATCCCGGTGCTCCGCCGCCGCCCGCACAATGACATCCGATATGCAATTGACACGCAAAACGGAAGCGGCGTTCCGCCGTTCCCTGTCCGCACACGGACTTGTCCGCGCAGATCACCATTATCTGGCGGCATTCTCCGGCGGCGCGGATTCAACGGCATTGCTTCACCTGCTCCACACGCTGTGTCAGAAACAAAAAAGCAAGCCTCGCATCACAGCACTTCATGTCAACCACGGCATCCGCGGCGAGGAAGCACAACGCGATGCAAACTTCTGTGCAGCGTTCTGCGCCGCACGCGGCATTCCGTTTGTCTTGTTTGAGGCGGATGTTCCCGCCGAGGCTGCACGCCGCGGCACCACGCTTGAGGAAACCGCGCGCGATATCCGCTATGCGTGCATCTGCACACATCTTGCATCTCATCCCGACATCACCCATGTGCTTACGGCACATAAAGCCAACGATCAGGCATAAACCGTTCTGTTCCGACTTCTTCGCGGTACTGCCCTGCACGGCCTGTCCGGGATTCCCGCGCAAAGACCCCTCACCGTGACGGATGCCGACGGTACGACACGCACCGTTCCCCTGCTCCGTCCGCTGCTGCAGATCCCGCGCTCCCGGCTGCAGGCATACCTCAAAGAACAGGGCGTCGTGCATGTCACCGATTCCACCAATGCCCAAAACGATGCCTCCCGCAACCGTCTGCGCAATGCGCTTTTGCCGACGGCCGCTGCGGTCAACCCCGGTTTTGCAGACGCACTTCTGCGGCTTGCCGACGATGCACGGGAGGACGAGGCGTATTTTGATCTGCGTATCACCGCGTTCTTTGCAGAACACGGATGTACCGCCGCAGATCCGATTCCGCGGCAGGCGCTGCTCGATCAGCCCCCGGCTGTGCTCCGCCGTATTCTCTCCGCCGTCTATGACGCACACCGTACGCGCATCCCGACCCTCAAGCCGCTGACACATGCCGTACTTGACAGCATGCGTACCGCTGTCCAGACCGGAACCCGCGCAGCACTCGGAGCCGGTTATCACTTCTCTGCCGACGACGGCTTCTGCCGCATCGCGCAGGATCAGATGACAGCGCCGCAGGCGTATCGTCTGCCGCTGCCCCCCGGTTCTGTCGTAACACTGCCGACAGGCGCCGCATGTTTTTTCTGTGACGGTTCTGTGACGGCATCTGAAAATTTGCAGTATTTGAAAAATATTTACAAATTCTTTATATCAACGCACATAAATTCTGATACACTAATAGACAGCGTCTATCTGCGTCCGCGCCGCGACAGCAAAACCGACCGCTATCTCTGCGGCGGCTCTCACAAAACGGCCAAGGACGCCCTCAGTGCGCATCATGTACCCGCGCAGCTGAGACCCGATATTCCCCTGTTCTGCGACGGCGGCGGCATTGTCTGGATCCCACACTGCGGCATCCGCGACAGCGTCAATCCACGTATGACAGACAAAGGAACCATATGCGACTTTTATTATTTTTACAATAACGAGGTAAACGATTATGCATCCCGATATTGAACGCATTCTGATTTCCGAGGAAGAAATTGATGAGATCATCTCCCGCATTGCCGCCGACATTGACCGCGATTATGCAGGAAGCGACAAACGTCTGCTTCTGCTCTGCATTCTCAAAGGCTCTGTTGTTTTCATGGGTGAGCTGATGAAGAAGCTGACGGTTCCCGTCGAAATCGACTTCATGAAGGTCTCCTCCTACGGCTCCGGAACCAAGACCGGCGGTAAGGTCAACATCGTGCTCGACCTGCTCCGTCAGGATCTGGAAACCTGCGACATTCTGATCGTGGAGGACATCATCGACTCCGGCAGAACGCTGTCGTATCTGTGCAACTATCTGACCCTCAAGGGTGCAAAGAGTGTCAGGACCGTTACACTCCTTGATAAGCCCTCCCGCCGTGAGGTCGACTTTACACCCGACTACCACGGTGCCGTCATCGACGACTTCTTTGTGGTCGGTTACGGACTTGACTACGCTGAACGCTACCGGGCTCTGCCGTATGTCGGCATTCTGAAGCCCGAGGTATATACCCACAACTGATCTTTCGCGCTGCAACAGCGGCTGCCGCGCTGACCTTTTTTCCAAAACCCGCCGCTGAGAATGGATCGTGCTATGAAGAACTCCCTCAAGGTGATCATCTTCTACATCGCGCTGATAGCCATCGTGCTGTTTGCGTCGAGTGTGGTATTTGACACCGTAGAACAGGAAAAAACACAGTACAGCGATATCATCGAATATTTCGTTCATGAACAGGTCGACTCCTTTGTGCTGACCTCGGACAACGAAATGCAGCTGACCTTAAAGGATCAGACCGTCGTTGTATATCAGCTGCGCAGCTATGAGACCTACGAGCTGAATTTCTCGGAAATCGCCGAACAGCAGTATCTCGAAGGTATTCTGACCGATTACGACATCGAACCGCCGACCTCCTATCCGTGGTGGCTGTCGCTGCTGCCGTATCTGCTCGTCATCGTCTTCTTCATTGCGATGTGGGTCTACGTCATGAACCAGGCCAACGGCAAGGGCGGCGGACGCAACAACATCGCAGGCTTCGGAAAGGCGCGTGCAAAACTCGGCTCCGATGAAAAGAAGAAGGTACTCTTCTCCGATGTCGCCGGTGCGGATGAGGAAAAAGAAGAGCTGCGTGAGATCGTCGATTTTCTGCGCGATCCGACCAAATTTACCAAGCTCGGTGCCAAGATCCCCCACGGCGTTCTGCTGATGGGCCCTCCCGGTACCGGTAAGACCCTGCTTGCAAAGGCTGTCGCAGGTGAGGCGAATGTTCCTTTCTACTCTATTTCCGGCTCTGACTTCGTTGAAATGTACGTCGGTGTCGGTGCATCCCGTGTCCGTGACCTCTTTGATACCGCAAAGAAGAACCCTGCGGCGATCATCTTCATTGACGAAATTGATGCAGTCGGCCGTCACCCCGGGGCCGGGCTTGGCGGCGGTCACGACGAACGCGAGCAGACACTCAACCAGCTGCTCGTCGAAATGGACGGCTTCGGCGGCAACGACGGCGTCATCGTCATCGCCGCAACCAACCGTCCCGACATTCTCGACCCTGCCCTGCTCCGTCCCGGACGGTTTGACCGTCAGGTCACTGTCAGCTATCCCGACCTGCAGGGACGCGAGGACATTCTGAAGGTGCATGCAAAGGGCAAGCCGTTTGAGGGCGATGTCAGCCTCCGTGAGGTCGCACAGACCACCGTCGGCTTTACCGGCGCCGATCTTGCGAACCTGCTCAACGAAGCAGCGCTCCTCGCCGCTCGCAAGGGCAAGCATCTGATCGGCAAAAACGACATTGAGGAAGCGACGATCAAGGTCATCGTCGGCCCGCAGAAGAAGGGCAAAAAGCGCTCCGAGCATGACGTCAAGCTCACCGCATACCATGAAGCAGGCCACGCCATCTGTACGCGTCTGCTTCCCACGCAGGACCCCGTTACCCAGATTTCGATCATCCAGTCCGGACGCGCCGGCGGCTTCACGCTGTCTCCGCCCGTCGAGGATAAGTCCTATATGTCGAAGCTCGGCATGGAGGAGGAGATCGTTTCCCTGCTCGGCGGCCGTGTAGCCGAGGCCATCATCTTCGGCGATATCTCCACCGGTGCATCCAACGATATCCAGCGCGCGACCAATATGGCGCGCTCGATGGTCACCAAGTACGGTATGAGCGACAAGCTCGGTCCGATCGTCTACGGCTCGGAGCACTCCTCCGATGAGGTCTTCCTCGGCCGTGACTTCAATTCCTCCCGCAACTACTCCGAGAAGACGGCAAACGAAATCGATGAGGAAATCCGCGCAATCGTCGATACAGCTTACCGCCGCGCCGAACAGATCCTGCGCGACAACATCAACAAGCTCCATTTCATTTCCGAATATCTGCAGAAGAATGAGGTCATGGACGGTGCGCAGTTTGCCGCTGTCATGGACGGCGATCCGACGATGGAAGATCTCGACGCGATGGTTGCCGAGAAGCGCCGCAAGAGCGACGAAGAAAACCGTGCCCGTGCAAAGGCGGAAGAAGAAGCGCGTAAGCGTGACGAAGAAACCGCCCGTGCCCGTGATGAGGAAGAACGCCGCACGAATGAATCCAACCGCCAGCGTCCGATGTCCCCGATGGAGCAGTTTGCCCGCCGCATCGAGGAAGAAGAACAGCGTCTGCAGGAAGAAGAACGCAAAAAGCGTGAAGAACGGAGAGCAGACGACAAGGACGACGAGGACAGCGACGATCAGGATCATTAAGCAAATCAACCCCCGGAAAGCATTTCGTTTTATGCTTTCCGGGGGTTCTGTTCTTAATCAAAAAGGCCGGTGCAAACGCACCGACCTTTTTTCGATCTGCATTATTCGTCGTCTTCGCCGTCAAGCGCCTTCAGATCCTCGCAGGATTCACAGGCGTCGCAATCGTCGCAGCCGCCGTCACATTCGTCGCAGATGCAGGAGAAGGACTCGTTGCATGCGGGGCAGACGATGTCGTCGGGATCAACGGAATCGTCGAAGTAAACGGTTTCGCCGCAGTAGGGGCATTCAACTTCGATGAAATCGTCATCGTCGATGAAGTCCTCATAGTCGTCTTCGTCATCGTAGTAATCGTCGTCGTCTTCATCGTCGTA
>JAFTLK010000289.1 GCA_017455975.1 Clostridia bacterium
GCCGCAACAGGCATGAACCGCCAGTCCCCGATCATTGTCTGTGTCCAGAATCCCGAAGCGCGCGAAGCCCTCCGCCGTATGAATGCCGCGGTCATGGGCTCTGACGGTGATCCGTTCTACGGCGCACCGACCGTGCTTGTCGTGCTCGCGGACAAGAATATCCGCACCTGCGTTGAGGATGCGTCGCTTGTCATCGGCAATCTGATGAATGCCGCCTTCTCCGTCGGTGTCGATTCCTGCTGGATTCACCGCGCAAAGGAAGAATTTGAAACGGATGAGGGCAAAGCACTGCTTGCATCATGGGGGATTGTCGGCGACTATATCGGCGTCGGTCATCTGATCCTCGGCTACCGCGCAGGAGATTTACCGGATGTCCGTCCGAGAAAAGAAAACTATATCTACCGAGTATAAAGGAGAGCTTCCCATGACTGAACCCGTCACCATCACCGAACGCGTTACCGTAAAAATCCCGGGACTGGAACGTCCCTACACATTCCTGCATATTTCCGATACCCACATCACGCACGCATATGAACATGACAGCGATGCGGAAAAGGAAGCTGCCGAAAAGCAGGCAAACGTCTGGAATCAGGCGGACATTTTCCCGGTCGATGCCTTTTCCAATGTTCTCGAATACGCCGATGAAACGAAGCCCGATGCCATTCTGATGGCAGGCGACGTTGTGGACTACTATACCGAGAGCAATGTGAAGTACCTCGGTGAAATGCTCGCCGCACACAAAACGGAATGTCTGTATGTGCCCGGCAACCATGAATATGGTTCCTATGGGCTTGCGCTTCCGTCGATGTTCGATATGCGTGCCAAGCTGTCTCCGCTGATGACCGGCAGCCCTGAGTTCTGGGTCCGCGATTTCGGTCCGTTCCTTGTTGTCGGTGTCGATGACGGCACTTATCGCATCACACCGGAGCAGCTCGCAAGATTCAAGGCGGCAACCGAGCTTGGTAAGCCGATTCTTCTGATGCTGCACCTGCCGATCCGGTCAGACGTGCTGTCTCCCTACGTTGCAAAATCCTGGTGGGGCAGTGATGTCACCATCGGCGGAACCTTCCACGGTACAGATGAGCCGACAGAGGAATTCCTCGCGCTTGTCAAGTCTGAGGAGAGTCACGTCGCGGCAATCTTCGCAGGACATCTGCACTACGCACATTCCGGCGAATTTGCGCCCGGCAGAATGCAGTATGTCTCCGCACCTGCCTTCACCCGCTTTGTCAGAGAAGTCAGCGTCATTCCCAGCTTAAACAAGTGGATATCATAAAAAAATCACAAAATTTTCCTCTGAAAAAGACAAAATTTTTCCGAAAAAAGTATGTACAAATCGCTCGATTCGTGATACAATATATATGTTTTTGAAGTGAATTCAAACGCATCAGGAAAGGATTGGTATAAAACCATGAAGAAGCTTTATGAAGGCAAAACAAAAGACGTATACGCCCTTGACAACGGCAATGTCATGCTGAAGTTCAAGGATGACTGCACCGGCAAGGACGGCGTGTTCGATCCCGGTGAAAACGCAGTCGGTCTGACCATTGAAGGTATCGGCCGTGCAAATCTGCAGTCCTCTATCCACTATTTTGAGCTTCTGAAGCAGGCAGGCATCAAGACCCACTATGTCAGCGCAAACCTCGATGACGCAACGATGGAAGTTCTCCCGGCAACCGTATTCGGTCACGGTCTGGAAGTCATCTGCCGTCTCGTTGCAACCGGCAGCTTCATCCGCCGTTACGGTGAATACATCGAAGACGGTACGCCCCTGGAAGGCGGCTATGTCGAATGCACCTTCAAGAACGACGCAAAGGGCGACCCGCTGGTTACCGGCGAAGGTCTGGCAGCACTCGGCATCATGACCCCCGCAATGTTTGAATCCATGAAGGAACAGACCCTCAAGATCACCAAGATCGTTGCAGACGACCTCAAGTCCATCGGGCTCGATCTCTGGGACATCAAGTTTGAATTCGGCTACAACAACGGCGAGGTCATTCTGATCGATGAAATCGCATCCGGCAATATGCGCGTCTACCGCGACGGCAAGATTGTCGAACCCGTTGAGCTGACCAAGCTGATCAACAACAGATAATCAAATGCTTTTGAAAAGGCTGCTGTAAATTCTGCGTTTACAGCAGCTTTCATTTTTTTCACGCAGTATGACAATGAAAAAATTTTTCGTTTTTTCTCCCGCACCTTCACAAAACCCCATGTCTGTTCCGTTTATTATATGAAAACGTTTTCAAGCACACCAAAAGGAGGGATGCTCATGCACGGAGACTTTGACTTCGACGAATATCTGCATACAACCGTCGGGCGGCTGACTGCCTACTGCGCGGCAATTGTCGGCTCTGCAGATGCGGAAGATGCGGCACAGGAGGCATTTCTCCGGCTGTATGCAAATCTGTACCGGATTCCAAACGAGCGCGCGGCATCGGTGTTTCTGTACCGTACCGCATACCGCATTTCGGTTGACATCCTGCGTGCCAGACGGCGGTTCCGGGAAGTGCAAACCACTCCGGCACAGAACAACAGTCTGTCGGATCGGATGCAAAACGCCCTGATGCAATTAAAGCCGCTGGACCGTTCTGTCATTTACCTGCGCGTGGTCGAGGAATCCGGCTATGACGAAATTGCGGCACGGTTCGGTAAAAACGAAGCATGGGCGCGGAAACGGTATTCCATCGCGCGCCGACGGCTGGAAACAGCGTACACCGGGCAGCACTGAATCTATAGAAAGGAGAATTCTTATCAAATGAACGATCAGATCATGACACAGGCATTTGGAGAAATCACGGCACAGGCAGATGCCTGCCGTGTCGAAAGAAATGTGAGGGAGCAATATATGAAAAAGAATCATACTTTTGAAAAACGACCGATCAGAGCAATTGCAATTCTTGCGGCTGTACTTGCAATGATTATGATTCCCGCCGCCGCTTTCGGTATCGTGTACAGGTATCATGCATCCCACGCAGAGGACGGCTATTTTGTTACGGCAGAGGGGATCATAGCACCGATCAGACTTGCTGACCAAAAACTGCAGGAGCTGGGTCAATATGCGATACGGTTTGAAAACGGCGTGACCGCTCCGATCAGCGATTTTGGCAAGACCTATGAAGACTATGACGCACTGGATGCATGGCTTGGCGGCGTTCTGCTGACCAGTCCGATGCTTGACGGCAGCTGTGTGCTGTATTGCACTGCCGACAATACGGGAAGTCCGGTATTCGCCCATGTGTCCGGCACAAACACCGTCAAAGACCGCGGTCAGGTATGTGCGGTCAGCATTACGGTGCCGATTGTTGATATCGGTGAGGAAATCGGCTGGGAGACCAAATATGCCGATATGCTTTCCGCCAAAACCATCCATACGGAAAACGGAATGTCTGCCGAGCTTGTCACAACAGAAACCTCCGTCACAGCGTATTTCATCCATGGCGGGATTCAGTACCGTCTGAACATTGCCGGAAATCACGAAGAAGCGGCGGCTGTCCTCACCGAGATTATCAGCACCATGAAATAACCGCCAAAATCCTCTGCCAATCAAACGGCGGGGGATTTTTATTTCAACTGCCGCAACTACTGGTTGAAAAAATTCAAGAACACGCTGTTTGACAACCTCTCTGTGACATGGTATAATAAAATCACGGAAGGCGCCTCCGAATCCGTACCAAAGGAGAAATCACATATGAATCTCGGTAATAAAATCCGTGAACTACGCAGAGCGCATAACTTGACACAGGAACAGCTTGCAGCATCGCTGAATGTTTCCGCACAGGCAGTCTCCAAGTGGGAGATGAATGCCTCTTATCCCGACATGACGATGATTCCCACACTTGCGTCATTTTTCAAGGTATCGCTGGATGAACTGTTCGACTTCGATGTCAAAAATATTGATCGGGAAATTGAGGAAATCCGAACAAAATCCAACAACTATTTTTGGAACAACTTTGAAAAAGCGGAACAAATTCTGCTGGACGGTCTGAAGCAGTATCCGGCATCGATTCAACTGAAAACCGAACTGTTTGAGCTATACACCTATAACCTTGATCGCGGTGACGATCATATCAACAAGACCTTTGAACTTGGTTCCCACATCATCAGCATCTCACAGGATGTCTTTTGTACCTGCCGCACCAAGCACAATCTGATACTGATTTACCGATATCTGGAACGCGAAAAAGGTGAAGATCATTACAACGACATTGCCAAGATCATCGAAACGCTTCCATATATGTACCCTTATATGCTGCAGGATAAAATGCGGCTTTCTGCGGCATATCTTAAAGGTGATGAAGGTATGAAAGAAGCAAAGGATTGGAAAGATATCGAATGGCAGGAGTTTTTCTCCGCATGTGATATCATCGGACATCGCTATTTTGATATGGGTGATTACGAAAATGCATGGGTTCACTTTCAGGAAAGTGTTGACGTGATTGAGCGGTTCATGTATCCCGACAAGCAAGGATATAACGCATACCCCATCGGCGGTACACATGCAAACCATGCGATTACGCTGCTCGATATTGCAGTATGTCAGTTCCGTCTGGGCAAGACAGATGGCTTGGATGATTTGATCGAACGGGCAAAACACATCTATTTTGATACCTACGATGGCATTGAACTTTGGGACTATCATAAAACGATGAACGAAATGCTTTCTTATTTTGCAAGCGAGTACAATAAAAAGAAGCTCGACGAATACAAGCCGTTGGATTTGAGTGATGTTGAAGCCAAAATCGCGGCAAATGATCCAGCACAGAAAAACGGCTAATATATCTGCCCAATAACAAAAATCTGCCGGGAGTAATCATCAAACGGTTACTCCCGGCGCAATTGTTTATGTGTTTATTTGCTGTTGGAAATGAGCCACTCGATGAGATCCGTCTGCTCATAGGCATGATCCCAGCAGTTATGACCGTAACGGTCGGTCGGGAAGAACATGACATCCGCGCCGTTTGCCTTTGCCGCCCATACCATCTGCTCGGAGTAGGAGAACGGAACAACGGTATCGTCGACCGAGTGGAAGACACGGATTTTCTGACCGCGGAGTGCACCCGCACGCCAGGAAAGACCGCCGCCGCAGACCGGTGCGCCGCAGGAGAAGAAATCCGGGAAGGTGCAGAGCAGCTCCCATGTGCCAAAGCCGCCCATCGAAAGACCGGTGACGGAGATACGGTTTTCATCGGCGTTCAGCTCTTTTGCAATGGACTTGATCCATTCCATGACAGGAAAGGCAAGGTGATTCCATGTCATTTCCGCCGGACACTGCGGGGAAACCGTCAGCACGCGCAGACCGTGATAGTCGGGATCGCGCGAAAAGAGCTTGGGAATGGCGTGTGTTTTGACGTTGTTGATGTCCGGACCGCGCTCGCCGGCACCGTTGAGGAAGACGATCAGCGGCAGAGATTCCTTTGCGGGATCAAAGTCCTTCGGCGTTGTAACGACACCGGAAAGCGAACCGCAGACCTCCACTTCTTTTGTGTAAATAAAAACCTGTTCCATGTTGGATACTTCCCTTCTGTTTAATTGATAAAGATATTGTATCAGAATATATCCGGATTGTCAAGTGCCCCGGCATCAGTCGATGCGTTCAAAATGCGGAATGACATCGAGGGGAGCTGCAACCGTGACGGTTTGTCCGCCGTCATAGATAACCCCGTCGCAGTACTGCCATTTGCCGCGCGGCAGGACGACTGAACGCGTGACGGCGTTCTGTTCTGTCACCGGTGCACAGAGCAGACGGTTTCCGACCATGAACTGATCGGTGATATCGCACAGTCCCTCATGCGGGAAGACGTATTCAAGATAGCGCATGATCGGCTCCCCGGTCACAGCGGCTTCCTTTGCCAGCGCAATGATCGTATCGGCATAGTGCAGATGCAGATCGCCCGCCGCCCGGCAAAGTCCGGCATGCGCGCAGTCCAGCACACGCCACGGCGCCGCGGAATACTGCATCATCGGCATCAGTGCTGCCGTCTGCGCATACCGCACAAACAGCTCCTGATCGAGTGACGGTGCACCGGGCAGGAAATCGACAAACGAACCGCCGCCGATCATATCGGGACAGCCGTACGCAAAGCCGAGAATCCCCTGTGCCAGTGCGTCCGGAACAAGTCTGGCAACCTCACCCCAGCGGTGGGATTTGTCGCACAGACGCTGAACCAGCGGCAGACCTGCACAGCGATAGCAGGCACGGTATTCGTTGTAGCGGTATTTTTCACCGAGCTTTGCCCACAGCATACACTGGTCATGGGCAGTCACATTGCCAAAGGTCTGATCGTCGTCGCGGTAATAGTTGGCATCCCCCGCATCAAACTTGAAGCCGTCGGCACCGATGTCCATCAGGTGCGCAAGCAGGTCATCCAGCCATGCGGCGGTGTCCGGATTGGACATGTCAAGGATTGCGGAATAACCGTTCCACCAGCGGCGGATGGCTGTGGAGCCGTCGGCACTGCGCACGAGCATCCCCTTCGATTCCAGTTCGCGGAATTCGGCGGAGTCGGGTGAAATAAACGGGCAGATCCACAGCATGACCTCAAAGTTCAGCGCGTGCAGCTCGTCCATCATCGCACGGGCATCGGGGAAGCGTGCCAGATTGAACTCCCTGCTGCCGTAGTAGCGCATCCAACCGTCGTCGATCATCAGAATCCCCGCAGGGTAACCGTTGTCGACGATGCCGTGTGCATAGGAGAGAATATTGTCCTGATTCTGATCGTAAATCAACTCCGCCCATGTGTTGTACTGCGGCTTGAGAAAGAAATTTTCGGGCGGGAGAACACCACTCGGCGGAAAATGTGCCTGTACTGCGGCAAGAAATGCACCGCGCAGCGTCGCGTATCCCTCATACAGCGCAAAGTCATCCCGTGCATTTGTGACTTCGATCACGCCCCCGTGCACCTCCACGTCATACGGCTGGTCGCTCCACAGATAGCGTCCGTGCGAGGAGACCATCAGGGGAGACTCCTGGTTGCCTGTAAAACGGGTGGTCGGTGTGTAAGAATAGTCGGAGGTTTCACAAAGCGGAAAACGGGTTCCGTGTGCCGCGGCAAGTCCCCACCAGCGCTCACCCGGCAGAAAAGGAATGGTTTTGTTCATATGCATTGATGCTGCTTCCCGGAACGGAAGCAGTCCTTTCGTTGGATTCTTATCTTTATTGTATCAGCGATTTGCAGCCCTGTCAAGAACTTTTGAGAAACTGATAAAAAAACGGCGGTTATCATTCCGGCAAGGGCGGCAATCTGTTTGACCCCAATGCCGAGCTGACAAGACAGGAAATCGCGGTTATCTTACAGAAGTTCCACCTCAATTTCATCCGGACGAAATAACCGATTTCACCGACCTGTGTCTGTGCATAGCGCACAAATGCAGGTCGGTTCTTTTGTGCAGCATATAGAAAATCAAAAAATTACGACAGATGTATTGCAAACTGTACCAACATCTTTTATAATATATACAGGATACCAATGACAGAAAAAGGAAGGAACCATATGAAACAGTCCGCTTTTTTTAGGATATGGATGATGATTCTGACCGTGTGCATCCTGTTTGTTTCCTGCGATACGGCAGCCGGGACACAGGGAGATGAAACGCATGGTTCAGAAATCGGCGCAGTCGAAACAGAAATGCACACGGATTCCGCAGGGAAGATCAACCTCTCCCTGTTTTCCAATGATGCCGATCCTCTCCCCCTGTTTCAATCAGAAAACCGATATCAGTTTGAAGAAATTTCCTTGGAATCAGACGGATATACTTATTCAGGGCTCTATAAAGGATACTTCCATACAGAAGATCAATTTTGCTTCACCGCGTCAGACGGACAGCAGGGATATATGCTTTCAATGGAACAGGACGGAAGCATTGCAGAAGCACGTCCTTATACCGCCATTTATGAAAAGAACGATCAGTGGACAGAGAGCTCCGGTGCGATCTACATGATGGAGGACGGCAGTATATACTATACATCCTTCCCCACAAAATACTTGGAGGGTACCAACCATTGCTGGATTCGTCATGTCGGCGCGGACGGTCAGATGATCGCATCCGCCGTGATTCCCGGCACAGGTCCGAACCGTTCCATGGCGGTACTGGAAGACAGAGACAACCCGATCATCATCGTCGGTGCCAGCGACAGCGTCTGCGTCTATGATCTGTCGCTGAATCTGATCGCCGAATTTCCGAATTCCGTATCAGGCGCATTTATGTATGCACCTGACGGACGGATCTATGTCAGCTCGTACTGGCTCGGTCAGTATCTGTGTTTTGATCCCAATGCCATGACGCTGGAATATACAGACAATCTTTCCGCTCCGCGCAATGTCGACTCTCATGCCGATCGTTTTTTCAGCGCAGTACCGTCCGCATATGATATCTATTATGCAGACCGAAAGGGGTTTTGGGGATATCGGCAGGGCAGTTCTGATGCGGAGCTTCTGTGCAGCTGGTCGGAATCCTCTCTGACCTACAGCCCGGAAGGGAACGAATTGGACATTTACGGCGTATGGGATGAAAACACGCTGATCATCCAGTATCTGGATCCCATCACAAATACACGCAAAGAAGGTTTTCTGCGCCGTGTCACAGGTGAAGATCAGAATCGCATCCGCGTAACACTTGCCTTTGCGGATGCGTATCTGGCATCGATGCAGTACAACACCTCTAATCAGATTTTAGAATACATCGCCGACTTCAACCGCAACAATGATACCTATTTTATCGAATATGTGGATTATGCCGATCCCGCCTATCGCGTCACAACCTATGTTGGTCATCCGCCGACCTATCTGACACCGGCATTTGAAGAAGCGGCTCTGCGCAATACAGCGGCTGATCTCATTGTCAGCTGGGGCTATGTGCGGGAGGAGATGCAGAAATACGTTGCGGCAAACGCATTTGTCAATCTGGAAGATGCCTTCAGTGACGTACTTCTGCCGTGTGTCGTGTCGGGATATCGGGCATCCGACGGCGGACTGTATGCGCTCCCCATCGGTATCCGCCTGCATACACTTGTTTCTGCCGGAGACGGGAATATCGGCACACCCGGCTCACTGAATCTGCCGGCACTCTACAGTCTGGCATCTTCCAGTACCGACGGTCAGACACTGTTTGGCAGCGGATTCAACGGCACTGCACTTGTACAGAATTTCATGGCGGTGACGATGGCATCGTTTGCCGACCGCACGGCAAAGACCTGCCGCTTTGATTCCGCAGAATTTGCAGAGTTTATCCGCTTTTACGAAAATATCGAGGAATACCGCGCATTCTGGAACGGCATGAATGACGGCATGTATATGGAACCGTCTGCTCGTCATCTTGTCATCGGCTCTGCGGCATACATGGAAAAAGTGCGGAACGGTGAGATTCTTCTGAGTGAGCTGCAGCTTGACAATCTGAATGTGTTCGGCTCGCTTTACTATCTGTTTGACGGCAAAGCCTTTACGCTGCACGGTTATCCCACCGAAACCGGTGAATGTCTGCTCATTGACAGCGAATACGACATTCACATGAGCGCAGATTCCAAGGTTCAGCGCGGTGCGGCGGAATTTCTTGCATATCTGCTCTCTGATCGGATTCAGCAGACCGATACACTTTCCATGGAAAACTTCCCCATCACCAAGAGCAGCTTTGACGCAATCCTGGATGCACGCCGGTTTTTCCGATTCAATACAGAAACGCCTGTGAGTCCCGCAATGCTTGACAGCGTCACCGTCAATCAGATCGTCTACGGTTTCCCGCTTTCGGAACATCCAAAGGAAGGTCAGGCGGACATTCCGTTTCCGGAGGAGGACAAAGCTCGTCTGCGTGCACTGTTCTATGATACACCGACCCAGTCGATGGTCGATTCCACATTGACATCCATTCTCACAGAGGAGCTGTCAGCGTATCAGGCAGGCATCCGCACCCTTGAGGAAACCCAAAAGATTCTCCAATCGCGGCTGTATATTTATGTCAATGAATGATTTTCCGAAAACCGCTTGCAATTTTCCACACTTTGTGTTATACTGAACACAACCAAATTATTTCAAAGGAGAATCACTTATGTTAGCAATGACACCCCCCATGGGTTATAACACATGGAACACCTTTGGTGCAAACATCAATGCCCAGCTCATCAAGGAGACCGCCGACGCGATGGTCGATCAGGGTCTGCTTGATGCAGGCTACAAGTACCTCGTCATCGACGACTGCTGGTCGGAACGTCAGCGTGATCCGATCACCGACAAGATCGTTCCCGACCGCGAAAAATTCCCGCTCGGCATGAATGACGTTTCCGATTACGTTCATTCCAAGGGTCTGAAGTTCGGTATGTATTCCTGTGCCGGCGTCCGCACCTGTGCCGACTATCCCGGCTCTTTTGACCATGAATTTCTGGATGCCGAAACCTTCGCGGAATACGGCTGTGACTTTCTGAAGTACGACTTCTGCTTCAAGCCGGAAACGATCAACGGTCCGCTGCTGTACCGCCGTATGGGTATGGCGCTCAAGTCCTGCGGACGCGAGATTCTCTTCTCCGCATGCAACTGGGGTTCTGACGAGGTCGGTACATGGATCCGTGCTGCCGGTGCACATATGTACCGCTCCACCGGTGATATCTTCGACAACTTCAATTCTGCCAAGGACATCGCACTGTCGCAGGCACAGAACTTCTGCTACTCCGCACCCGGCTGCTTCAACGACATGGACATGCTGACCGTCGGTATGTACGGCAAGGGTAACGTCGGCAACGAAAACGCACAGTCTGACGTGGAATATCAGACACAGTTTGCGCTGTGGTGCCTGTTCGGTTCTCCCCTGATGATCGGCTGTGACATCCGCAAGATGACACCCGCAACCAAAGCGATTCTGACGAACAAGGAACTGATCGCACTGAATCAGGATCCCGAATGCCGCGGTGTCATCAACGTCACCAACCATCCGTGGAATCAGAACCTCAAGGTCTTCTTCCGCCATCTGTCTGACGGCGAATATGCAGTCGGCTTCTTCAACTTCACCGACAATGCGGCAGTCATTCCGTTCTATACGTTCAATGCGGGTCTGGTCGCAGGCAGCGGACGTGCACTTGTCATGCGCGATCTGCTGACAGGCGAGGAGGTCGGTCCGATCAAGGATTACTACAATCCGACGGTCGAATCGCACGGCTGTAAGATCTTCCGCGCAAAAGTTGTAAAGCTTTGATGGATGTCTGCAAAATCTGCAGTGCGGAGCTGACACGCGATGAAATCGGGCTGACCAAGAAGCTCATCAACCGTGGTGCGACAGAGTTTCTGTGCATTCCGTGTCTTGCCAAAAAGTTTGACATGACCGAGGCGGAATGCCGCACGCTCATTGCACACTTCCGCGAAGCAGGCTGTCACCTATTTGTTTAACCGCATAACAGCACAGGATCGTACCGATTACACGGCGCGATCCTGTTTTTCGTTGTTCTGAACAAAATCGGCGGCGCGATTTTGTGCAATTCGCAGAAATTCTGGATGTGTAGAATTATATCTTGTCAAACCGGGCTGTGTTATGATATAATAAAAGCAGAAATTACAACTGTACATAGGAGGCATTCTGTCATGAAGAAAACCGGATTATACAGACTGACTGTATTGCTGTTTGCGCTGCTGTTCTGCTTTGTCTCATGCGACGGCGGCACGACAGATGTGCCATCTGCCGACAGCACCGCGGCAGCCGACAGCATGTCCGACGGTATTCCACGGATCGGTGCGGTTGATTTATCGGCGTTTTCCGATGAACTCGGGGATGACGACCGGCTGGCGCTGACGCAGGTATATGCGTTTCAGCCATTACCGGAGCTGGAGGAAAACTGGTCATACAGCAGTTTTCAGATCAACACTTACAACGGTCTGCTGTGTCTGACCGTCGAGCGGCAGGATGAACGCCGTGTCACCGTGGAACGGCAGGTTGCCGTGCTGGACCCGGATGACGGCATTGTGAAACGGATTCCGTATACCAACCCCAAGGTCGATTATTATAAGGACGAGCATCTGCTGGAATTTGTCCGCGGTATGTGCATGATCGATGAAAATACCTTTCTGCATACCTCCTGTACGTCGGTGCTGCAGAATACGGGAGACGGGGAGAGTGGGTATCTGATGGCGGCTGCCGCGGAATCGGGTTATCTGATGCTGTGTGATGCCGCGGGCAATGTGATGGATGACAGTATCATACCGGGGACGGGCATGAACCGGTATGTAACGGCGCTTGCGGACGGAAAAATCGCCGTGCTCGGCGAGGACAGCGTCTGCATTTATGACAGAGAGCTGAATCTGCTGGGACAGGTCGCAGGCAGTCAGAAAACGACGCTGTTTACGTCACCTGCAGGTGAGCTTCTTGCACAGGGACTGTACCTCGGTACATATATGCGCATCGATACGGAGCAGTATGAAAGCAGCGCAGAAACATATTATGATAATCCCAAAAACATCACGGGCATTGCAAGTATGTACTTTTCGGTCGAGGAAAGCGCTTATGATGTCTATTTCACCAATGAAAAAGGCTTCTGGGGCTGTGATGCGGGAGATGCGGAGGCCAAGCTCCTCTGTGACTGGCGCAATTCCGGGCAGGTCTACAACAATCTGACGATCCTCGGTGTTCTTGACGAGAACCGGATTCTGATCTCCGTCCGGGACCCGTTCACCGATACCGTTTCCATCGGCTGGCTGTGCAGTAATCCCGATATGCTGTCCCCGAAAAAGATTCCCATTCGCCTCGGTATCATCAACAAATACGGTTACGGTCCGCAGGAAACCATCATTGAAAACGCGGTCAATCATTTCAATGCACACAACAGTGACTATTTCGTGGAAATCATTGATTACAGCTCTGACCGTGACGAAATCGGTGAGATACCTCAAGCCTTTACCGAAGCCATGCTTGCGGGGAATGGCGCCGATGTTCTTGTCAACACGGAAACGCTGCGCGAAGCCATGAAGATTTACACGGCGAAGCAAGCCTTTGCTGATCTGCGGGATGCGTTCGGTGATGTACTTCTGCCGTGTGTGCAAAGTGCGTATGTCGCTCCAAACGGCGCGCTCTATTCGGTGCCGATCAATATGTACTTTTCGATGCCGGTCACCCTGGAAACGACACTTCCGTCCGACACAGCGCTGACCCTGGATGTGATGTATGATCTCGCAGATCGCGCGGAACAGAACGGCGCTTACCTGTTTACCCCAAACGGCACGTCTGGTATCGGTTTATTTTCCGACAACTTTTTTGCCGCATCGGTTCCGTCATTTGCGAATGAAGAAACGGGGGAATGTTTCTACGACAGCGCGGAATTCGGAAAACTGCTTACATTCCTGGAAACCGTGCGGGAACGGATCGGCGGAGAGGAGATGGCGTTTACTTACCAGTACGGCGATTATTCGCTGGAATCCGATGTACTCTTTGATGCACTGCGGACAGGGAAGGTCACATTCCTTGATTTTCCGTTCTGTACGATTGATGCCTATGCCATATTAAAGCAGCTGTACGGAGACTGTGATTTTGCACTGCACGGATATCCGTCCCGCGACGGTGAGATTGTCCGATTCCATTCCGATCTGGATATCAGCCTGAATGCCGCATCGAAGGTCAAGCTGGGCGCGGCACAGTTCATCGCGTATCTGCTGTCCGATACGATCCAGCTGTTCAGCGCCGATAACGTACTTCCGGTTACGACCTCGGCAATCGAAGCGCTGCTGGAAAATCCGACCTTCGTCTATGATCCCGATACGATGTACCGTCTGGATATACACTACAGTGCGGAAATTCTCGAACTGGTCTATCCTGAAGCACTCCGCATCACCTATGACGAGGACGATCTTGCCGCTGTCCGAACGCTCCTTTACAATACCGAAACCACGGTCAACATTGACACGACGGTGCAGAGTGTCATCAATGAGGAGATGTCGGCGTGCCGCGCCGGTGTGCGGACACTGGAGGAGGCGCAGGCAATTATCCAGTCAAGGCTCTGGATTTACATCAACGAATAATGCGCCAAAAACGAAAAAAAGGAGGCTTCGATCATGAAAAAAGTCAGATATATCAGACTGCTGTCCCTGCTGCTGGCGCTGCTGCTCTGTCTTGCTTCCTGTACGGCAGACGGCGGCGGTGCGGACACCTCTGATGTCCCAGGCACCGCAGGCGAACAGCCCGGTGCAGATGTACCGCTGATTCCGACGGTATCCCCGCCCGATCTTACCGGGTTTGCCGACACCGTTTCCGAGGAGGATAAAATCGCGCCGGAGCATTCGTATGCATTTCTGCCGTTTGAGACGCGCGGGGATGAATGGCACTATGAAACCGGGCGCATCGGGCTGTACGACGGGATGCTGTGCATTCATATGTCGGAGCAGGAGAACGGACTGCGCGTTTTGCAGCGGCAGGCTGTGTTTTTTGACGCAGACGGAAATATTGTGAAGACGGTTCCGTACCGGCAGCCGGTTTTGCAGCATGTCGACCGGGAGGATGTGCTGGAGCGCATCGGTGGAGTGGAAATGATCGATGAGAATACGTTTCTCGGCACCAGCAATACGATCATCATACACAATGAGCCCGGTGTACAGAACGAGCCGGATACGGGGTATCTGATGCTGTTTGATGCAGAGGGCAATGTGCTGGCAGAAGCACCGATTCCCGGGCGCGGCGGAAACGGTGTGCTCCGGCGTCTGCCTGACGGCAGGATTGCCGTGATCGGTGAGGAGAGCATCTGTATTTTTGATGAACATCTGCAATTGAGGGCGCAGATCGGCGATGGGACGGAAACTGCGCTGTTTCTGTCTCCCCGCGGAGAGCTGTTTGCCGAGGGACACTACATGGGTACGTATTTCCGCGTGGACACAGAGGCATATACCCGTGAGGCGGAAACATATTATGACAATCCCAAAAACGTCAAGGGCAATACCAGGATGTTCTTTTCCGCCGAGGAAAGTGCCTACGAGGTCTATTTCACCAATGAAACCGGCTTCTGGGGCTATCATGTGGGGGATGAGGAAGCGGACCTGCTTTGCGACTGGAACAGCTCCGGACAGGTGTACGACAATCTGACGGTATATCAGGTCATGGATGCGGACCGGCTGTTTGTGTCGATACGGGACCCGTTCACAAACACCGAAGCCTTTGGGTATCTGTACCGTGCCCAGAATGCGCAGACGACGCGAAAAACACCGATCCGCATCGGGATTGCCGACAATCTGCTGCGGTTCGGTCTTGGTACGCAGGAGACCATCCTTGAAAATGCCGTCCGTCAGTTCAATGCGGAAAACAGCCAATATTTTGTGGAAATCGTTGATTACAGCGATGCCGGAGGTGAGCGCGGCGATATTCCGCAGGCATTTACGGAAGCCATGCTTGCAGGCACTGCCGCCGATATCATTGTCACCAGCCGGTACCAACACGATGCGATGCGCATCTACACGACAAAAAATGCATTTGTCGATTTGCAGGATGCCTTTGGGCAGTCGATTCTGCCGTGTGCGCTGTCGGCATATACCGGGGAGGACGGCGCGCTGTATTCCGTTCCGATCAATATGAAGCTCTCCATGCAGGTTTGTCTTGCGGATATTCTCCCCGCCGATCAGCCGCTGACGCTGGATGCTTTGTACAGCCTCGCCGACCAGGCAGAAGCGGCAGGCACCGCACTGTTCAACACGCCACACAGGGTCTCGGACACCGGTGAAGCGCTGCGTGAATTGATGCTTGCGGCGGCAGTACCGTCGTTTGCCGATGCGGAAAGCGGAGAATGCTTCTACAACAGCGCGGAATTCGGTCGTTTTCTGTCCTTTATCGAAACGCTCGGCGACCGTGCGGCAGGAGAGGAAATGCGGTTGTCAAACGATTACGGCGATTATACGGTAATGTCCGCTGAAGTGCTTGGAGACGCACTGCAGAAGGTCGATATTGCATTCCTTGAATTTCCGTTTCACACCATAGACGCTTATGCGATTCTGAAAATGCTGTACGGCGACAGCGCATTTGCGATGCACGGCTATCCGACCAGAGACGGTGAGTTCATCCGCATCACCTCTGAAATCGATCTGCATATCAATGCATCCTCCAAGGTCAGGCTGGGCGCGGCACAGTTCATCGCCTATCTGCTGTCCGATCCGATTCAGATGTACAGCGCAGATACTGTGCTGCCCGTTACCGTATCGGCGGTGGAAGCACTGCTTGCAGACCCGACCTTTGTCTATGCACCGGGCGATCTGCTCCGTCTGGACCATTTGTACAGTGAAGAGATTCTGTCTGCGGTTTATCCCGAGGCACTCCGCATTACCTATGACGCAGATGACCTCGCCGCCGTCCGCCGATTGCTGTATGAAACAGAAACCTCTGCCGCCATGGACGCGACCATGCGCGCGATTCTGGATGAGGAGTTGTCCGCCTACCGCTCCGGGATCCGGACGCTGGAGGAGGCGCAGGCAATTATCCAGTCAAGGCTCTGGATCTATATCAACGAATAGCCGAAAAGGGCTGTTTCCGCATGGGAGCAGTCCTTTTTTATTCCTCTCTTGACAATTTGCCCCGAATCTGTTACAATGATATCAATCCAATACTGACAAAAGGAAGGTATCCCACAATGAAAATGGAGCTTCACGATTATGACATTTATCCGAAGGTATTCCCTGTCGGCACAGAAGTTGAAATCACGGTAAAACCGCTGGGCGTTCACGCGGCATTTTCCGGTGAATACAAGATCATGGTGCAAAGACTCGACGGCGGACACATCGGACATGCGTTTTCCGCATGGAACCACACCGACTATTTCGTCACACCGTTTGACGACGGCACCCTGCGCTTTACCTACACTGCCGACAAAGAAGGCGAGCTTGCTGTCCGCATTTACAAAAAGGACAGTGACCGCCGCACCGTTCAACTCAATCTTTACGCGCTGGATGCCGATCTGGCAGAAAGAGTTCCTCTGCGCGGCGACCTTCATATGCATACCTGCCGCTCTGACGGTCACGGCGATCCC
>JAFTLK010000290.1 GCA_017455975.1 Clostridia bacterium
ACACCGATGATGTGTCATTTGTCTGTGAATACTATCTGGAGCATGGTGAGATTATCGAAGGCGATTTTTCGGATATCCTATTTGATGAAAATGCGGTTGCTATACGTGCCAGTCGAAGTGAACTGGAAGCATTGGGAGTTTCCGCTGAAGACAGGTTGGAGATATCCACAGCAGGCAGGGTAAAGGGCGGAACTAAAGATACAACAGTTCCTCTCAAACTGGCAGAACAGCTCAGAAAGCTATCCTATAGTTATAAGAATTATCGGGTCTGTGCTGTTATTCTGTCTGAAACGGAAGGGATCGAAATTCTCATGCATCCGTTGGTGTATGAAACTATCACCGGATATGATCTTGCTTACAATATTGCAGATATTACCATAACGGAGAAAACTGCCGATACAAAGGTGATCGCTTCAAAGCTTCGCAGGATAGCCGGTCAGTATTATGAAACATATATCATAGATAATGATACACAGCGGCAGATAGAATTGTTCACGGAATATGATCGTCAGGCAGAGGAAATGATCTTACAGGGGTGTGTTGGTATTATTTCCGTCTTATTAATTCGTGAACTTTTTGCGATTTTTGAAAAACGACGTGACACAGAGAGATTGATTCTGCGTACATACGGCGGTACCGAAAAACAGATCAGAAGATTGTGTTTGATGTCGCATATTGCTGCCGGGATTATATGTATTTTAATATTTAGTTCTGTGCAGTTCTTTACATTATGAGCACAGTACTGGAACACACTGTTCAAGGATGAGCCAAACCGTTTTTGATGGATTGGCTCATTTTTTATGTAGGAATCATATATGTTCAGAAAATTTTATTTTTTGTGGCAGATTTGCGATATAATGTTGTCTGTATAGGTGAAAGGACGGTATGAATCTATGAAAAACATTGACACCAACAATCGCGCTTCTTCTGCTGTTTTACATCATTCGGAGTTTCAGAAACAAACTACATGGCGGATGCAATATATTTCCGTAAACTTGCGATAAGGAAAGCGGATGTTTGTGAAGTGAAAGAGGAATGATTATGAAAAAAATGGAACAAATCTATTTGCTGATACTGATTTCAATTGTATTTTATCTGCAAGCAATTTTGTCTCTGCTTTTATAGAATTATGTTTCATGGTTCTGGTTAGAAGGTTATATGTGGATAGCAATTACTGCTGCAAGTATATTGTTTGTTTTGGCATTGATTGAAGCCAAATTTGGGGTATAAAAATAGAACACCATCAAAAGAAAGGAAAATTTTATGAAAAAACTGATTACTCTGATAACTTTGATTCTATTTCTCCCAGTTATAACAGGATGTTCTGAAGAAACAAAGACCTATGATACCTTCCTCGATACTTTTCTCATAACAGATATGCGCGTGGACGGGATTTCTATCCCGGCAGTATTCAACCCTGCAAAAGGCACGATGACTCCGCTTTGTACCGATCCGCTGTGTGCGCATACAGAAAAGGCAGGCTGTCCGTTTGCCGGATATAACACCATCTGGGAGCCGCATTATCACAACGGTTCGATCTGGTTTCTTTCAATGGTAACATTCGGCAAGCTCGACGATTTTGCCGTCATGAGGTATGATATGGATACGGCAAAGGTTACGGAACTGATTCGTATGGAAGAACTGCGAGAGTATATTCCCGATACGGTCAATCAGGATAACAGTCAGTCCTTCGGTTTTCGGGACGGTTATTTCCGCTATGCTATACATGCGGCGGATCGCACATCGGCGTTTCGGCTTCGTGTGGATCTTGAAAGCGGCGAGATCGAAATTCTGACAAACGAATACCACCAACCGTTTGCAAAATATAAGAAGCAGTATCTTGCTTACACATCGGAGTTGGATTACACCGGCGTTTCCTATGGTATTCATCTGACCGACGCAGCCGGAAATGTCAAAGAAACTATCCTCCCCGACAAGCGCATTGACATCGCCTTTGACGATCTGCTCGATGACGGCAAGCTGCTATATGTCACTCCTGTGCAGACGGAGGACGGAACATACGATTGGGATCGGATGACGGTGTGGATGTATGACATGGAAACGGGCGAGGATGCCGTGATTGTTGAAAACTTCCCATCCTCCTACATTGCGGCGGCAGGAGACTATATTTATTATTCCCGTTATGTGGACGACCCGCCGAAGTTGGGGTACGATCTGAATCAAAAAGAGGATAAATTCAATCTGTCCGGCGGGATACTGTTCTGTGTGAATATCCATACAGGTGAGGAATCCATCGCGTTCGAGATGCCTGAGTATGTCCTGAACGGCATTGAGATTGACTGTGTAGGACAGTATATCATCATCGGCTACCATAACACCGATTATGAAACATATGAAGAAGATGCGACCGACCGCGGCATCTGGTACGATTATGCCAAGGAAGTCGGACGTATTGTATATGACACGGAAACCGGAACAACGGCGGTGTATCCCGACGCATCGACCTGACATGGAGGAAAAATCAATGAAAAAAGACAGAAAGGAGCGCACCGATGGACGACGTGAAAATAATAACCTTATTCTGGAACCGTGACGAGCAGGCGATCACAGAATTTGCCGCATCTCACAAGCGTTTATGCATCAGTGCCGCCAACGAAATCACAGGCAATACCCACGATGCGGAAGAATGCTGGAGCGACACCTGCCTCGCCGTGTGGAACTCCATTCCACCGCAGAAACCGGAATCCCTCCGGGCATACGCGCTCAAAATCTGCAAAAATTTTGCATTGAATCTCGTCAAGGCGAAGAACCGGCAAAAGCGTTCGGCTATTCTCGTGGAGCTTGACGAATGCATCACGGAATCAATTCCCGATATGGAACCGCAGGAAATCGGCGCGCTGATTGACGCATTTATGGAAACCCTTCCGAAGCGGGAAGCCGTAATCTTCGTCCGCCGGTATAACTGCTCACAGCCGGTAAAGGATATCGCCGCAGCGGTTGGAATGACCGAAAATCAAGTATCAAAGATTCTCGCAAAACTGCGTAAAAAACTCAGAAAACATCTGGAAAAGGAGGGCATCACGGTATGAAATCCGAAAAACTGTATGAAGGCATCGGTTACATGGACGACAAGTGGCTGAAACTGCTTGACGAGCCGATTGCTGTAAAAGAGAAGAGAAATCACCGTTTTGTCGGCTACGAACTGAAAAAACTCTTCGGCGTGAAGTATCTGTGGGTGTTCCTCTTTGTCCTGCTCATGCTGAATACCGCGATTGCGTGGTACACAGCCGACCGTACTATGGCGGCACAGGAGCCGACACAGATGATCGCGGAATTTTTCGAGGAATACTTTGAAAATCCCGAAGAACTGGACACATACTACGCCGAAATGCAGGCGTTCGCGGCAGAGCAGGATGAACTCTTCCGGGAAGCCATGCGGTTGGGCGACTACAAATTTGAGATGGAACAAATGCCAAATCTCTATTCCACGGACGAAAACTATCCCGACTGGGCACTGTTCAACAAGCTGTACGGCACCATCAACGCTGCCAGTGAATATCCCGATGTGCTCGAAAAAGTCATCGACCGCGCATGGGCGAATCTGGATGCGTTTACCGATATGGGCATTACTGAGGATTCCTTCACCTACCGCTATCAGCTCCGCGTGATTGAGCTGTACGAACTGATGCGCGACAGCGTGGAAATCGGAGTGGAATACACCCGCGGCTGGGACGAATATTTTGCGTATGACACTGTAAACATCTTTATTTTCATCATGCTCATCATGCTCGGAAGCGTGATCTTCGCACAGGAAAAGCAGAGCGGATTCCTCCCGATCATGCGCACGGCGAAGAACGGTCGTGCAAAGACGGCAGTTGCGAAGATTCTCACCATGCTGCTCCTGACCGTGATTTTCGTGCTGATGTTCACTCTGTCCACCTTCGCCGTCTATGGTCTGCGGATCGGCTTCTCATCTCCGCACAACGTGATTCAGGCGCTGAACACCTTCACGCTCTCGCCATATCAGATCACCATCGGGCAGTATTTCGCCATCACCGTTGGTGTAAAGCTGCTGACATTTGCTGTGTTCTCCATGATTATCACCGCGCTTTCTGTGGTGTTCTACAACTACATCCTCATCTATTTCGCGGGACTCAGCCTGTTCGGGCTGAACTTCCTGCTCTACACACTGTCCTACATTGATGCAAACAGCGTATTCAAGAACCTCAACCTCGTGGCAACGGCGGTAGGCAATCCGTTGTTTGTACGCTATCGTGCGATGAATTTCTTCGGTGCGGTCGCGGGATTTGTGCCCAGTATGTGCGTGATTTTTACACTTCTGATCGCGGCATGTATCGCGGTGACGATTCTGATGTGCGTCCGCGGCTCCAACGGCATCCGAATCGGCTGGATTGATACGGCTATCGAATGGTGCATGACAAAAGCGGCGGCAATCCGCTACAAATGCACCTTTGCCAAGTCAGAACGC
>JAFTLK010000291.1 GCA_017455975.1 Clostridia bacterium
AGCGTTTCATTCATCATTTCGATTCACCTCCAACCGTTTTCATGACTTTGACAATATTCATCGAAATCGGGCATTTTGCAAGGCACCGTCCGCATCCGACACAGGAGAACACGCCGTCGGTGTTCTCGGGGAAGTAGACGAGCTTATGCATAAATCTCTGGCGGAAGCGTTCCTTCTGCGTATTGCGGTTGTTGCCGTGTGCCATGCGCGTAAACTGGGAATACATACAGGAGTCCCAGCAGCGATAGCGGACAACGCCGCCGTCGGTTGTATTGATATCACGGATATCGTAGCACTGACAGGTCGGGCAGACAAACGTGCACGTACCGCAGCCAAGACAGCTCTCGGAGAGTGTTTCCCACGCGGGATCGTCAAAGAGGTCTTTGGTCTTGCCGCCGCCGAACGCATCGGTGTTCAGATCGGACAGGGGCAGTTTTTTGAGAATCTTCTGAACGGTGATCTTCTGCGCATCGACGGCGGCAGCATCACAGTCCTCGGTCAGAGCGGTAAGGGAGTCTAACAGCGCAGTTCCCTTTTCTGTCTGCGCTTCAAAATAGACCGCATCCTCGGTCTTCCATGCGGAGATATCACCTCCGGGTGTGGTCGGATCAATGCCGAACGCAGTACAGAAGCAATTTTCGTCGGGTCTGCTGCAGGCAAGTGTGATGATGACACCGTGCTCGCGGCGGTTGGCATAGTAGCTGTCGCGCGGTTCAGTCAGAAACACGCGGTCAAGAATGTCCATCGCTTTTGCGTCGCACGCGCGGACACCGAAGACAGCGAAATCCTCGGTATCGCGGCGGATGTCCTTGATTTCAATCGACTTGCCGGAAACCTTGAATGCTGCAAGGTCTTCGGACTGCGGGAAGAACAGTTCCTTGGGACTCTTTTCCGTACGGAGAGCATCGCAATAGTCGATGCCATCCGTCCATTCGGTGAACGAAGCACCGCCGTTTTTGTTTGCGGTCGGCAGATACAGCGTCATCTGGGATGCGATTGCAGAGAACAGCGCGGGAAGTGCGCTTACATTACATTTACGCATAACATTTTCCTCCTCACGCATGATCGCCGGGTTCCATATCGTCAAAGGTGAAGCTGACAAGCGGTCCGCGCTGACCTTCCTCTTCGCCTGCCTGATAGTCACCCCAGAAGGTGTTGATATCGGAGATCACCTTGCGGTTGAGCAGATGCAGTGGAATATTCTGCGGGCAGACACGGGAGCATTCGCCGCAGTCGGTACAACGTCCGGCAACGTGGAACGCGCGGATGATGTGGAACAGCTTTTCTTCAAATTCACCGCCGGGTGCTTTGTTTTCAACGCCGGACTTGGGGTTATCAAACACGCAGACCTCACAGGTACAGGCAGGACATGCATCGCGGCACGCATTGCAGCGGATACAGCGGGACAGCTCCCCTTGCCAGAAGGCAAAGCGTTCGTCGGCTGTCATGGATTCGAGACGCTTGACCTCATCAAAGCGGTCAGAGACGGTAACCTCACCATCCTCGCCGATCAGCTCGTCATACGCGACGTGCTTTTTGGACTTGCAGTTTACACAGCGTTCTGCCAGTACTTCTTTGCAGGAAACGGTTTTCGGTTCGTCGTCGTAAAGCGTATGAACGAGCAGATTATCGCCGTCCGCTTCAATCTTGGCAATACCGTCACCCGTGATCTCACGGATGTGGTGGATGTCCGCCATGCCGTCGCACGGAATGCCGATGGCGTAAACTTTTTCACGGTCAAAGCGATGCTCGGTCAGAAGCTGGTTAAAGCTGTATGTATCGCAGGGTTTCAGAAAGACGAGAATTTTTCCGTCGGTTTTGCGGGTTATTTTGAGCAGGTATTTTGACAGATTTGCGCCGCAGAAATCGTTGTAAATAAAATTGTTTTCGATATCCTCTGCCGCCGTGAAGACAGCAGGGGTCATATCCCAGTCAAATTCACCGCGCCGCCAGCCGAAGACGGCAGAAACGGCTCTGTCTTCGAGCAGAGAAGCTGCGCGGGAAATCAGGGCTTCTTGTGTTACTTTTTGCATCGCAGATCCTCCAGTCTCTTATTCGGTCCAAGTTCTTTTACAGTCTTGACAAAATCGTTCATCGTTGCGGCAAACTTTGCGCCTTCCGCTGCAGATACCCATTCGACACGGGTACGCTCGCGCTCAATGCCGAGGTAGTCAAGCATCGAGAACAGCAATGTCATACGGCGGCGGGTATAGTAGTTGCCAGTCGAATAATGACAGTCACCGGGATGACAGCCGCACAGAATGACGCCATCCGCACCGCGGCCGAACGCACGCAGGATGAACATCGGATTGACACGGCAGGAGCACGGCACACGGATGATTTTGACGTCCGCGGGGTATGCAAGGCGGTTTCCGCCCGCAAGGTCAGCACCCGCATAGGAGCACCAGTTGCAGCAGAACGCAACGATCAGCGGTTTATATTCTTTGTTCAGTTCCGACATATTGCATCCACCTCCGCCATGATCTGGTTATTTCTGAATCCGTTCAGATCCATCGCACCCGACGGACAGACGACCGTGCAGGCACCGCAGCCCTGACAGACCGCCGGGTTGACCTGTGCGACACGGCGCATCTTTGTCGTGCGGTCAGGCATTCTGAACTCTTTTTCGGTATAGGTAATCGCGCCGTACGGGCAGACATTGCCGCACACGGAGCATCCGGAGCACATCCACTCGTCAGACGACGCAACACACGGGTTGCCCGTCAGCTTATCCTTGCACAAAAGGCCTATGACCTTTGCCGCCGCGGCACTTGCCTGCGAAACGGTGGTCGGGATGTCCTTGGGTCCCTGGCAGGCACCGGCAAGGAACACACCTGCCGTCGGGGA
>JAFTLK010000292.1 GCA_017455975.1 Clostridia bacterium
ACACAGGAAAGCGATGATAATCTGTGTGAATATTATTTCTGCGGACACGGTTATTCGAACCATATATTACAAACGATCACTGCGGAAGATCGCACACAAACTACCAATCCCATTCTGACAACAGAAACGATCAATACGTATCTGAATCAGAAACCGTATTTTCTGAATATGATATCCTGTATGACAGCGATGAATCTGAAGAATAATCTCGTTTCGGAAGCGATGATGGGACGGTGTATCGGTGCGTTTGCGGCAACATCGGAGATCAGCAATCAGAACGTGGACTGCGGAGCACCTTTGACCCGCATGCAGAGCGGCGGCACGTATTTCTCACATTACTATTATTATCTGTATGCACGCAATGCCGGATATTCGCGTTCGGAAGCCTTTCTGTACGGTCAGCAAGCGGTTGTCAGAGCATTATCGGAAAACATTGATGTACTGGAATCGTGGCAATATCAGCCAAGCTGCAACAATTTGCTGTGCTGGCAGAATCTGGGATTGATCGACCCTGTTGGCTGAAATTCGGATTCCCCTTGATTTTTCCCCCAAGTCGTGTTATAATGAAGAAAACCACGAATCGAGGGAAGTATCATGAACCTGAAAACCACCGAATTCAAGCGCAAATTCTCCATGTCCATGTACAAAAAACTCCGTTTGTCCATGGCAGAAATGTCCTTTGCAAAGGATTTTGTCAACGATACGCGCGGGGACTTGTATCCGCTTCTGCATAAGGACGAGGGCGCTCTCGAATGTCTCGCAGATCACCGCTACCATGTATCCGGCGGTACTGCAAGACGGTATTTCTGTCAGTTTTTCCCGTATGCGACCTATGAAGCGGTTGCTGTCGGCGGAAGATTCGGATTTGTGTTTCATCTGCCGACGACCGAGGCGACGGTCGAGTTTGCAGGTGGACAAGTGGTATTCTGCGGCTCTGACGGCTGCAAAACATATCCCATGCCTGCACATTGCGCCGCGCTGATCGTCTCGCTTCGTCCGGGATTCTTTGATGTCTATACCCGCGTCGACAACGGTGCGGTGTATGTGACGACATTCTCCGATCCGGCATTTGCTGATGCCAACGATGAGCGGCTGTTCACGGACGGTTATGCCGCACTGACCGCCGCCGACTGCACGGTGTACGCGGTGTCCTCCTATATTGACAACGGCGTCTCGATTGCCGATATCCGCCCAATTCGTTATGAGGACGGCTCCGTCATGGTCGACGGCGGAAAAATCTATCTGACCGCGTCCATCCGTATGCAGGCAGAAATGTTTCAGGGCATCTTTTCCTGGGTGCCGGGAACCGCGGAATTTGCGCTGACGGGTGCGCTCTTTTACAACAGCGGCGACGGAAAGTGGTGCGGTGACGTTGCGGCATCCCTGCTCTGGCACAGAGAATGGAAGCGATGGCTGCTTTGGGTCTGCGCGTTCTCTCACGGGCATATCCTCGGTCATGCCGCGTTTGAGGGCGATGTGCGCCATGGGGTCAACGTGGTCGATATCACGCTGATGAAAAAAGGAACAGATGGTGACAGCCGTTGGGATTTTCTCGGTTTCGGTGCGGATGAAGACCCGGATTTCTTCTATGATGCCGAGCAGAATCGCTGGATGATGGCAATTTGCCGCGCTGATCCTGATAACGGCGGCAAGTATCGCTATGCGTTCTTCTCCTCGGAGGATCCCTTTGACGGCTATACGCTGATTGGGCGCGGCAAACCCGGTGCGGAGACAGGCGGCTCGTTTGTCCGCGTGGACGGCAAACAGCATTTTATCTGCGGCAACGATTTCAACCTGACCTCCAACTACCGCATTTATGATGCGGACGGCATGACCGAGGCGAAGTTCAACTTCCCGGACGGCGGCTTCCGTGGCTGGGGAACCGTGATTCCCGTCAAGCAGGGAACCCGTACACGCTATTACTGGCTGACCTTTGACAGACATAAAGGAAGCGACTACAACTGGAGCTACGGCAATCTCTATTGCTTTGAGGGTTATGATTTCTGAATAAACAACGGCACCGCCTGTGAGGGACATATTCCCCGTGGGCGGTGCTGATTTTCGTGATTTGATTTGTGCTGAGCTGTCAACCAAGGTGAAACACGCTTATGGTTTGACCTTTTTTGTGACCGGAATCCAGACCTCATATTCTGCATTTTGGGGGTCGGGATTCAAGTAGACTTCAATATCGGGGGCATTGGCATATTCATAGCCGGAGGTCGGCAGCCATTCTGTCACAATCCGTTGTTCCAATTCCTGAATGCTTTGATTCGCACCGCTGCCGTGGAAAATCGCCCATGTTGACGCAGGAATGATATATTCATCAAATCCCTCTGCGTTTTGTGTACTGGATACTGCGATAAAGTATTTCCATTGCTCTGCATCACCGCAGGTGCTGACCCCCAAAAGTCCCATGAGCGGCGTATCCATCAGTCCTGCCAATCTCTGGATGGTTCCGTTGACCGCCGCTTTTTGCCACATTTGGGGAACCACCGAAAAGTTTTTCTCAATTTCTTTGTCAAGAGGATGCGATACACCGATGATGCGGAATGCATCTTTTGTTTCAATGCGATAATTCATTTCTACTGCTCCTTTTACCGTGATCCTGAAAGAGATCGGCGGAAAGGATTTGACAGACACACCCCCGTTTTTTACAGCAGACGGCGCAATTCCGTGAATACTTTGAAAGGCTCTGTTAAATGCAGTAGGAGAATCATATCCGTACATCCCTGCAACATCAATGATTTTTTCTCCGTTTTGCAAAGCCACAGCCGCCAATGACATTTTTCTTCTTCGGATATACTCCGATAACGGGACACCTGCCATATAGGCGAACATTCTTTGAAAATGATACGAAGAACAGCAGGCGATGCGCCCGAGCTCCTCATAATCAATTTTATCGGTTAAATGCGCTTCGATATAGGAGATTGCTTCGTTGAGTCTGTTGATCCATTCCATAGTCTGATATTCCTTCATGATTTGTGTATATTATATCATATTCATGCGGCTATGTCCTCTCAAATGATGCACCAAAAAGAGAGGTTTTTAAAAATTCATGATAAAAGGTTCGCGATCACGATGTGGTCAGGAACGTAAATTGTGTTTATTTGTACTTGCTGTAGTTTTGATAATTGGTTTCGATATAATCATTCCATTCGTGTACCAATTCTTTATAGGTTTTCGGCAGCGGATTACCGTTCCCATAAATCGAATTGACAACGGCTTTTTCTCCATACTGTTTTACCAAATACTGAACAAAGGATGAACCGGTTATATAGTTCTCATCGGGACTTGTCCAGCTTCTGCTGTATACGACAATATTTTCAAGCTCCGAATAATCTTTTGCCATGTCGATGGGGCGATTGATGTTGGCTGAATATTCGTGAATATGCTGTAATTCCGGTATATTTGGCGTATTGTTGTAATCCTGATTCAGCATTGCGATTCCGTAGAGATCGTAATAATACGAAAAGTATCGTGCGAATCCTTCTGTTTTCCAGCCTGACATTGTAGAGTTCATCACGGTGAGGGAGTGGATATATTCATGCATCAGGGAATCAATATGATAAAGATAGATGCGATGGTCTATGCCGTGATAATAGGAATTGTTGGAAGTACTGATAGATTTCGGGAAAACAATCTCCAGATCGTTGTTATAATGATCCAGCGCAAACAAGTCCTGATACTGCTTCATTTGTTTGAGATTGGTTTCAAAAAAGGCTTTGGTATCCGCATAATCGGTGTGCAAAAATCCGTCTGTGATCAGCGGATTCAGATCAGCATGGAGATCGACCCAATCTTTTGCAATGTAGAAAGTACCGTAATCGGAATAAACAAGATAATCGTATGACTTGCCGCCGCATCCGTATTGCACGGCTGATGGCGTGTACGTGATGCCGTTTTCCGCATAATATGCTGAAAGCGCTTCGAGGGCTTTTTCGGGTGACGATAGCAGCTGCATGAATGCCTGCTCGCCGTATTGTTTGTTATACGATTCGACAAAGGCACAGGCAAGTTCTTTTGCGGCAGTGATATCGTCGGGTGATGCAAACGCTCGATCAAAGCACAAATAACTCAAATCGAAGATATCTTCTGCGGCGGGTTTTGAGAATTTCCCGTCATAAGCATCCCATTTTTGATTTTTTGCTATGGTATTGCCGTACCCGAAAATAGTTCCGTAATGGGATCTTTCACCATAAACGGTCAGTAATACGTTGGTGATGTATTCCACGGATGTCCAATCTTGAATAGAGGTATACAGCTTCTGATCACTGATATATTGATAATCATATCGTTCTCTTGAAAAAATGTAGATTTCCGGAACAAGATCATCAATGGATTGACTTGACAGCAGATCGTCTGTTATTTCAATACATTTGCTGCGCTCTTTATTTTCTATGGTAGGTTCAAAATAGTATTTTGCATGTTCTGTTTCTGTGAAATCCATATTCAGTCGGAATCCGTACTGTGCAGTTGGCTCAGAATAGGTCACATCCGTACTGACATACGATCGATTCGTGGAACATGCGCAGAATGTCAGCAGGAGCATGACAGACAGGAAAAAAAGAAAAATTTTGTGATTCATGATGAAAAAGCCTGTTTATTTTCTTCGACTGATACTTTGCAATAGCACCGAGCAGCAAAGACACAGACACATCGGAACAACCGCATATCCGGCATTGACGGTACCGCCGCTTTTGAGTACATATCCTGCGCCGACAATGCACAGAACGGAAAAGACCAGTGTCAGGATCAGCAGAAGGATGCGCAGGGTCTTCATTCGGCATCCTCCTCATCGGTGTCCTGCGCAGGATGCTCCTCGGGATGCAGGTACAGCACCGTTGTTTTGTCCTCCAGAAACGGCAGAAATGTATCAATATCGCCCTCGGTGATCTCTGTCGGACGGAGTACGGTGACCCGTGTGCCGAACGTGATCAGAACCAGATCTTCTTCCTCAATGACATATTCAAATGCGGTATACGGCGCAGCTTCCTCTTTGCCGCCGGGGGAGGTCAGCGTCATGCCCTCGTCATCAAAGGTGAGTGTCGGCGAGCCGGTGTTCTGTGCACCGTTCAGCGTGCGCATCAGCTGCTTTGCGGATGCTTCGTAGCGGCGATTCATTTTTTCCTCGGAGGAGACGTACTTGCCGAACAGCCGCTTAATGCCGAGTATCACGGCAAATGCACCGACAACCAGCGGCAGGGTCAGATTTCCCGGCTTCATCAGTCCCGGAACAACCAGAAAGATACCGAGCGCGAGGAACACGATGCCCCACAGACGGTAGCGGATGGCGGCGGCTTTCTCACGGGACGCTTTCTTTTCGGGCGTGTCGCGTGCAGCATTTTTGTCTGCAACGGCCCACATTCCGGGATATTTCAGCCGCGAGAGGGAATCAATGCGGGTTTTCAGCGCATGGGCGATCTGCGGCAGGAGTGCTTCTTCGAGCGGTGCGCGGGTAAAAGCAAATTTCATGGCGGTTATTCTCCTTTCGTGCGATAGGGACAGCGGATGATCGGGTCTTTCGTTATGTCAAGCGGTCGGAAGCAGGAACAACAGCCGGTACAGCCGGATCTGCCGCCGCGCTCGATCTCCCGGACAACCGCAGGATTCTGCAAAAACGGTCTGGACATTGAGACTGCCGCGGCACCTGCGTCGAACAGCACGTCCATATCGTCGCCCGACCGGATGCCGCCGACCGCGATCAGAGGAAGTGCGGTTTCACTTTTCAATCGGCGGATGTTGTCAAGAAAATACGGGGTGGGCGGAACACCGCGGCGCGCCGAATCCCAGCCGGAAATTTCCGCGGCATCCAGTCCGAGTGTCTCGCAGAGGTTCAGTACCGTCACAATGTCGCGGTGATAGTCCTCGGTATTGTCGCGGTCATCGCCGTTGATCTTGAGAAAGACCGGGAAGTCATCGCCGCAGGCTTCCTTGACCGCCTCAAAGCAGTCGCGGACAATGCGGAAGCGGTTCTCTGCATTGCCGCCGAAGCGGTCGGTGCGGTGGTTGATTTCGGGATAAAAGCACTGTGACAGCAAATAAAGATGTGCGCCGTGCAGCTCCACGCCGGAAAAACCTGCGTCCTTTGCACGTTTCGCGGCAGCACCGAATGCGCAGGAAACGGTACGGAAATCATCGGCGGTCATCGTGTCGGCAGTGAAGACCGGCAGTCCGCCGTTATTGCCCTCGGCCTTATAGCCGCCGTGTCCGAGCTGGATCACCACCGGGGTACCGTGTGCGGATGCGATGGCGGCGAGCTTTGCGGCTTCCTCCAAATGTTCATCCGACCACAGCGCGTTCTGGTAAGGGTTTGCATGTCCGCTCGGATGCACACAGGTGTGCGCGGTCAGAATCATGCCGAGATTCTGCTCCGACAGTTCTCTGTAAACCTCATATTCATACGGATGGACAAATCCGCCGGGTGCAGCGCAGAACAGCTCGGTCGATGCGCGGACGACGCGTCCGGGCAGGGTGATATTGCGCAGGGCAAGCGGTGCATGGAGATCGTGTTTCATATGCGGCAAGCTCCTTCTTTGTTCTTTTTTATAGTATAACGGATTTTGGGAAAGATTGCAACAGAAAATTGTAAATAATCCAAACAATGGACAATAAACAGAAATATGCAGGCAAAGAATCGATATGTTTCATCCTTTTTGACTTCCTGCATCGTTTATATATACAGAGGGGTGGTGGTTAGATGGAATATTCCGACCTGGAACTTGTGCGTGAAATAAAAAACGGAAATGAAGATGCAATGGAACGATTGGTGCGCCGCTATTATCCGCAGGTTTTCCGATATGTTCTGCAGATCATCGAATCCGAGCAGGATTCCTATGATGTGACACAGGACATATTTTTGTCAGTGATTCAGAATATTCGGAGCTATCTGCCGCTGAAAAAATTCGGGTCGTGGCTGTTTACCATTGCACACAACAAGTGTATGGACTATTTCAAAACCAATCATTCCGACCGCTTTGCAGATATCACGGAGATGGAGATACGCGATTCGGGAACGCCGTTTGACAGACAAATCATCGATTCTATCGTAATGGAGGAAGCGCTGTCAAAACTAACACCGCCGCAGCGTGAGGTGGTGATCCTGCATTTCATTCATCGGTTTACCGCCAAACAGATTTCCCGTATGACCAAAACCCCATTACCCACCATAAAATCAAGAATTGCTGTATCAAGAAAACGATTAAAAGAATTGCTTGGGGAGGACCGATATGAATGATCGAATGGAACTTGAAATTGAGCGCACGATCGCCGCTCTGCGCTCATCCATGCCGAAAAAGCTGCGACGGCAGACAACAATTTTTACTCTGCTGCGGGTTGCTGTGCGTGAAATGAATCCTCTTTTGCTGACCGGCGTACTTGGCGTCATTCTTGCCTGCGGGTATATATTCACAGATATTCTGTCAATGCCAACAGTTACCGTATTCTGTACAACACCGCTTCCGCTTCTTTTGCTCTTTCACAGCTATGTGCTTCGTCAAAATGAAGCAATGCGGGAACTGGAAGATACGTTCTGCTATTCCTATGCAGAAATGCTGATAGCGCGGTGTATGGTAATATCCGCTTATGCGGCAGTATCGTTGGTTTGCTTGTGCGTAACGGTTCATTTGACATCATCTGTTTCCATCATCCGATTGCTTTTATGCGGGGCATTGCCGACCGTTTATTTATCTGCCGCCTTGCTTGGAGTAGCTGCCAAGGTACGCAGTCCCGAAAGCATTTCGATTGTTGCGATAGCTCTTTGGCTGGCATTGTGCTTTGCAATGCTGTATTTTCCGCTGAACGAGCTGCTTATGCACACATCACTGATCACGTTTGCAATCCTGCTTATCGTAGGGCTTGCAGTATATAGTATCAGTATCATCCAAATCTCTCGGAGGACAAACTATGCGATCCATTTTTTATGAAGCAAAAAAACACCTTTCGTTCCGCGAAACCTGGGTTGGGTATATTCTTGCTGTTGGATATTTGATTATTTCGGTGAAAAACACCGCATATACCATCCCGGACACAGCCGAACAATGGAACGTCCTTTTTCAAGACATCTATACGTACGGTGCGACACTGTCTGCATTTCTTGTTGCAATCGGCATATCAAGGCTCATGTGTTATGAACATGAAAGAAAGACGGATGCTATTTTGTACACCGCAGCAAACGGCAGACGCATTTCCTTTTTGTCGAAAATTGGATTTGCGGTGCTGTACTGTGCTGCTGTTGTTATCATCATCGGTGCGCTCAGCATTGTGATTCACGCATCAATCTTCGGTTTTGAAAATGCTTTTTCTGATATCAAGTATTGCCGTTACTTCACGAATGGGGTACCCACAGTTCCCAATCTCGTATACAGTATCGTTCAGTATCTGTTTTTGTTCCTTGGTGTATTGTATTTTGCAGGCTTTGCTATGCTTGTGGCAATGCTTACAAAACGTACAGCACTTACCATCTGTATCAGCGGAGGAACATATCTCGCATTGCTGACTTATTATCTTGTGGGTTCCACCTTTCTGCGAGGAATCGCCATTGATATTGCGGATATCCTATGGCGGTTCAGTTTCGCCGGATTTATGCTGCAGGAGTCCTATTCCCGGTTTCCGGTTCTGAATTGGGCAGGCGAATGGAGCAGTGCGTGGAAAACGGTTCTGCTGGTGATCGGTATTGTTTTAGCGGAAGGTGTTCTTCTGTGGCAGCTGTGGCGAAAGAAGGACCGAAAATGAGAACCGAAATAAATCATATAGTGCGTACCCCATTGTATTGGTTGGTACTGATTGCCGGGATCGGTGCAAGAACAGTCTTTGCATATCTGGATTTCAAACATCGTTTGGATAGCTACTGGACATTATCGGATGAATATTGGAGCAGACTTGGCTCAATTACAGTTGCCTTTTTGATACTGCTTGTCCTCATTCACCGATTTTCTGTGGATTATGAAAACAACACATATCCGGTCATTGCAAGTACAGCGTATGGTCGAAAGAAACTGTATTTTGAACGTCTGGCGGCAGGATGCCTTATGGCGATTCTCGGCGTGGTAATCTTAACCATAGCAAATATTGGTATTACGCTGACGATCGGCCGCTGTTTTATTACACCGACAGATTGGTTATATGGATTTGCTTCGCATACGATTGTTGTTATTGTGGGGGCTGTCGGTTACTTTCTTGTATCAGCGTTTGTATGTGATACGATTTCAAATCATCCTGCCTCTATGTGTATCTGTGGGCTTCCATTGGGCATCAGTTATTTTATCAATATTGGAATCATCGAAGAATTTGATCTGTTTTGGTTTATTCGATACGGATTTTTCACGGAACTTTTAAGAGGCAGATGGATTTCTTCGTTACCCGCATTTTGGGGTATATGGTATCCGGTCATGATTGTCGGAGTCTTTATTTTGTCTATTTACAGGAGAAAGGAACGCAAATTGTTATGAAACTTGTGTTTGAAAATATCAGTAAACTTTACGGAGATTTTCCCGCTTTATCGGGGATCAATCTTTCGCTCGAAAACGGTGTGTACGGATTGTTGGGACCGAACGGTGCGGGCAAAACCACTCTGATGCGGATTATGACCGATCTTCTGAAACCGTCCACGGGCAGAGTTTTGCTTGACGGTAAGGATATCGCCCTCCTCGGTGCAGACTTTCGCCGCAGACTCGGCTATCTTCCGCAGGATTTCGGATTTTATCCGAATTACACCGCAGAACAGTATCTTTTGTATATTGCAAGACTGAAAGGGCTTACCGGATTTGAGGCAAAAAAGCAAACGGGTGCTTTGCTTGAAATGGTGGGTCTGTATGAGAAGCGTAATCAGAAAATGAAAGGGCTTTCCGGCGGTCAGCGTCAGCGGGTCGGAATTGCACAGGCACTTCTTGGTGATCCCGATATTCTGGTACTGGATGAACCCACCGCAGGACTTGACCCGGAGGAGCGCATCCGATTCCGCGGTATTATCAGCAACCTGTCAAGACAAAAGACGGTATTGTTATCGACACACATCGTTTCCGACCTTGAAGCTGTTGCAAACGAAATCATTTTTTTGAAAAAGGGACATGTGCTGACAGTTCAGAAGCCTCACGATCTTCTCCGCGAACTTGACGGTATGGTTTGGACCGTTTCTGTTCCCAGCGAAAACGAAAGAGGTTTCACTGAAAAGTATCCTTGCAGCAACATCATGCACGATGGGGAAATGAGCGTAATGCGTATACTCTCCAAGCAAAAGCCGCACAATGCAGCTGCCCCGGAACGTCCGAATATGGAGGATCTGTATTTATATCATTTTGGATGATTGGATTTTGCGTGTTCTGCCATCCGGTGAAACAGGATCGGAAGACTGCTGGAGATCGTTTCTGTTATCATGAAAATTGATGTGATCTCTTGCTTTTTGGAGCAAATGTGATATAATAAAGACAGAACAAACCGAAAGGACGGAAATCCAAATGAATCTCGAACAGATCAAAACGCTTCTGCTTGCTCCCGAGGAAGCGGCACGCGGTATGACGCGCTGGTGGTGGTACGGCTGCTGTGTCACGGAAGATGAAATTCTGCGGGAGCTTGACTATATGAAGGATGCAGGGATCGGCGGTGTGGAGCTGCAGATTCTCTACCCGGTGACGCCGGACGATGCGGAAAAGGGCTTTTATAACATTCCGTACGGCTCGCCGCGTTTTTATGAAATTCTCCGTTTCACGGCGGAGGCGTGTGCCGCGCGCGGAATGGCATTTGATTTTACCGCAGGTTCCTGCTGGCCGTACGGAGGACCGACGGTGCAGGTCGAGGATGCACAGCAAGAGGCTTTGCCGTATCAGCTGGATGTCCACGGACCGACGACATTTTCCTGCGACTTTACGACGCGGTTTGCAGGAACCGTCTGTGCCGCTGTCATGGGAAAAATGGAGCACTGCGTGATGCTGCCGGAAACGGTCGTCGATATCACCGACAGATTTCAGATCAAGGAGCTGTTCGGCTGGCCGTGGGGAACGGAGCTGGTCGATATCGAAATACCCGCGGGCGATTGGAAGCTCGTGTTTTTTGTCATCTCCCAGCACAAAAACCGTGTCGGTAAGCCGTCGCGCGATGCCGAGGGCATGGTCATCGACCATTGCAGCCGCCGCGCCGCAGACCGCTTTTTCGGCGAGGTCGTCCGTCCGGTACTGGAACGCGCACCGGGCATCCGCTCAATCTTCTGCGATTCGATTGAGGTCGAGGGACACAACTGGTCCGGCGTTCTGCTCGAGGAATTCCGCTGGCGGCGCGGGTATGATCTGACACCGTACATCTATGCGCTGTGGGGTGACATGGGCGAGATCACGCCGCACGTGCGCTATGACTATTTCAAAACGATGTCGGAGCTGACCATTGAGAACTTCTTTGATCCGCTGACGGAATTTGCGCACGCACACGGCTGTACCTCCCGGATTCAGGCACACGGAACATGGGGCGATATTCTGCGCGTCTATGCTGCCGCCGACATTCCCGAGGGGGAAACATTCGGCGATCACCGTACCCTCGAGGTCAATACGATCCACCGCCGTCTTGCAGCCTCTGCCGCGCATATCTACGGACGACCTGTGGTATCCAACGAAACGTTCACATGGCTGAAGCGCCCGCGCTTTACCGAAACGCTGGAAGAAATGAAAGCGGCGGTTGACGCGGTGTTCCTCGACGGCATGAACCGCATTGTCAATCACGGCTATGCATATTCTCCGGAAAACGCAGGCAAGCGCGGCTGGCCGTTCTATGCATCCACACACATCAACCATACTGTGCCGTGGTGGCATCTGTACCGCAATCTCGGCGATTACATTCACCGCGCAAGTGCGATTCTTTCGACCGGGCATCCGGTGGCCGAGGTCGCTGTGTATCTGCCGCAGGCGGATATCTACGCGGACAATATGCTGTCGGAGCTTCACCTTGCGATGCGGCTTGAGGAGCATCTCGGACGGGCGGACATGGACGCGATTCAGAAGGCGGGCTATTGGTTTGATTATATCAACGACGAGGCGCTGACCGACCTCGGTGCGATTCGTGACGGTGCTCTGCATATCAGGGAAAATGCCTACCGCGTGATTCTGCTGATCGGCTGTACACGACTGCCGGTGGAAACCGCCCGGAAGCTGCGTGACTTTGCACTGTGCGGCGGTATTCTGATCTGCGACGGTGTACCGCATGACAGCTGCGGGCTGACAGATTACCGTGAAAACGCAGAACAGGTCCGTGCGCTGATGGCAGAAGCCGCACCGATTGTCGCCGAAAATCGAAGGGAAGCTCTGATTTCAGAACTGCGCGAACGCTTTACACCGTATGTAACGGTTTCCGCGCCCGATGCGGTTGGGTATGTCCATCGGGCAGAGGGAGATGCGCATCTGTATTTCTTGTCGAACTTGTCAGAGGAAGCGCGGGACGTGACGGCAGCCTTCAAATACGGTATCTGTACGCCGCGTGCCTGGTCGGTCAACTCGACGGAGGAGATTCCGATCATGGCAGAGCAGGACGGTTATGACTTCCGCATGGAGGCGCATGAAAGTGTGCTGATCGTCTTCTCACCGCAGCTGCCGGATGGTGTCTGTATCCCGGATGCACCGGTACTGACCCATCATGCCGTGCTTGATGACTGGGTTCTCGACATCGACGGCAGACAGATTCCGATGGAAACGCCGACCGCTTGGGAAACACTGCCCGGGCTTGCGCATTTCGCCGGCATCGGACGCTATCAAACCACGTTTTCCGTACCGACGGCCGGTATACCGATGCGGCTGGAGCTGACCGGATTGTCCGCCGCGGCACGGGTTTTCGTCGATGGGGAAGTCATCGGCGATCTCTGGACGCATCCGCTGACGCTTGCACTGCCGCCGCTGTCTGCCGGGGAGCATACGCTGTGCATTGAGGCGGCCTCCACACTGGTCAATGAAATGATGGTGGACGGCAGCTATGAGGTCTGCAAAGATGTGCTGGACGGCTGGCCGTACTATGGCGCAATCATCAACAGCCACCGACGCGCACGGCTCAACTGTATGCGTGAATTCCGTGAGCAGAAGACACCGGTGCCGAGCGGCGTGTGGGGAGAGGTACGGCTGTTGTATTGATGAGCGAGCATATATCCGAATATTTCCGATAAAATAAGAGAAACCCCTTGCGTTTATGTTCTGTCTGTGTTATAATAAAATCAGTACGACCCCCAAAATAATTTCAGGAGGATTTTTTATGAACGCAATCAAAAAGTACATTGCAGAGCTGGTCGGCACGTTTGTGCTGGTCTTCTTTGCATGCGGCACAGCGGCGGTTGTCGGCTGTTCTGCAGAAAACGGCACGGGCTATCTGCTGACCGCCCTTGCTTTCGGTCTGGTCATTGTTGCAATGGCGTATTCCATCGGCAATGTCTCCGGCTGTCATATCAACCCTGCGGTATCGATCGCAATGCTCGTTTCCGGTAAGCTTACCGTCAAGGATTTCATTGGCTATGTCATTGCACAGTTTGTCGGTGCAACGCTCGGTGCGGCAATGCTCGCGCTGTTTGTCGGCGTCGATTCCGGTCTCGGTGCAAATGCACTTTACAACGGCGACATCGTGCTGTCTCTGCTCATTGAGGTCATTCTGACTTTCGTCTTCGTTCTTGCCATCCTCGGTGTGACCTCCAAGGTGGAAAACGGTGCGGTTGCCGGCATTGTTATCGGTCTGTCTCTGACGCTGGTTCACATTCTCGGTATCTCCTTTACCGGTACCTCTGTCAACCCTGCGCGCTCCTTCGGTCCGGCACTGTTTGTCGGCGGTGATGCGCTCATCAACGTCTGGGTCTTCATTGCAGCGCCGCTCGTCGGCGGTGTTCTGGCGGCGCTGTTCTATCGCTTCATTGCCGCTGAAAAGAAGTAAAAGCGAAACGCAGCCAAATTTGTCCGGGGTCGGTGTGCAAATGTACACCGACTCCTTTTTCGCTCTGTTCGGCAAAGTCACCAAAGTACCGTATCCGACGCGGATTCCCGCATGAAAAATGCCAAAAATCCCGTGCGGCAGGCTTTTTTGCGGTAAAGCTATTGACAAAACAGCAAAAAAGGTGTATCATATTACTATGGCAGGCGCTGGGAGCGCTTTTTTGCAGACCGGCGGTTAGCCATGACTAATTCAAATGCATCCGAGGGGGAATCACTCATGAATTTACGCAATGCGGAAGAAGGAAAAGAGTATATTATCCGTGAGATCGTCACCGACGACGAGGAAATGGATTCGTTTTTGTTCTCGCTCGGCTGCTACAGCGGAGAACCGATTACCGTTGTCAGACATATGAGAGGCGGCTGTGTCGTTTCCATCAAGGATGGCCGCTACACCATCGACAACCAGCTGGCAGAGGCTATTGAGGTCAACGCATAACAGCGATCCGTTCGATCCTCCGATCGGAGGGTCTGTGTGGAAAAGGAAGGCTTTCGCATACGAAAGCCGTGGTAATTGATATGATTGATCTGATCGTCATTCTGATCCTTGCCGTCATTGCCGGTGCGGCAGGATTGTATATTTACCGTGCAAAAAAGAGAGGACAGACCTGCATCGGCTGTCCGCATGCGGGTGCCTGTGCGAAAACATCCTCGGGCGGCTGCGGCGGAAACTGTGCCGGCTGCAGCGGAGGCTGTGCCTCCAAAAAATCCGATGACGGCAAAAAACCGTCATGACAAAAAACGCGTCCGGAATACCGTGCCTTGGTGTACGGTATTCTTTTTTTGCGGCCATTTTCGGATTAACTCTTGCAATTTCGTCCGAATGCGTGTATAATGTAAACAGGAAAATATTCGGAAAGGATGGTTTTGAAACCATGATTCTGTCAACGCAAACCGATGTCGTATTCCGTATGTTCGGGGAAGAGGAGGGCATCCGTCTGCTCGCCGAGGCCGGCTTTGATGCCATTGACTATTCCATGTTCCCGATGAGTGCGGATGACTGTCATCTCAATACCGGCGATGTCGTCGCCCATGCAAAGCATCTCCGCGCTGTTGCCGAAAATTACGGCATCCGCTTCAATCAGGCTCATGCTCCGTTCCCGTGCTGGAGAGCCGGAGACGATGCGTATAACAAAAAAATGCCCGACCGCATTGTTCGTGCAGTCATGATTGCAGGCACACTCGGCGTGGATTCTGTCGTCGTGCATCCGATCGCCTATCCCGGCGGAGGAGAAGCACAGAAGGAATTCAACATCAATTACTACCGTACATTGGAGCCTGTGGCGCTCGAATACGGAACAAAGATCGCACTGGAAAATATGTGGGGTCACGACAACCGCCGCGGTTATATCGTGCCCAATGTCTGCTCCTTCGGTGCGGATCTTGCCGACTATTATGATACGCTCGGCAATCCCGATGCCTTTACTGTCTGCCTCGATCTCGGTCACTGCGGTCTGGTCGGTGAGGAACCGGACGACGCGATCCGTGCGCTGGGCGGCAAGCGGCTCGGTGCGCTGCACGTCCACGACAACGACTATAAACGCGATGCACATGTGATCCCCTACACCAACGGCTGTACAATGAACTGGGACAAGATTACAAAGGCACTCGGCGAAATCGATTATCCCGGCGCGTTTACCTATGAGGCAGATAACTTCCTCGTGCGCATCGACCGTGCGGCAATCCCGGCGGCTCTTTCCTATATGGAAAAGCTCGGACGTGTTCTGATCGCAAAGATCGAAGAAAGCCGGTTGTAATATGCGCGAGGTTCTGAATCTGAACCGCGATTGGCGGTTTCAGATCGAGTCGTCGGAGAAGACGGGGACATTTACCCATGCGGAGGCTTATGCATATGCGCATGCAGGCTCCATGGGTGGTGTTGCCGGTATCAATTTCGATGACAGTGATTGGCGGATCGTTCAGCTGCCGCACGACTATATGTCGGAAGCGCCGTTCTCTGCGGATGCGGTTCATTCGCATGGCTTCAAATGTGCCAGCAATGCTGCCTACCGCAAGCGGTTTCTGCTGCCGGAATCGATGATGGGTAAGCACCTGCTTCTTGTCTTTGACGGCATTGCCATGTGTGCGCGCATTTATCTGAACGGATCGCTGATGGCGCGTTCGTTTACCGCATATACGCCGGTTGTCATCGACATCACCGACCGGGCGTATTTCGGAGACCGTGTCAATACGCTTGTCGTTGAGGTCGACGGACGTGCGCTGGAGGGCTGGTTTTACGAGGGTGCCGGTATTTATCGGGATGTGCATCTGTATGTCAAAGAAAGATGCCATTTTGCCCATAACGGCATTTTCCTCTGTCCTGTACAGCAGGATGACGGCACCTGGTGTGTACAATGGCGCGCCGAGGTTGAAAACGATACCGATAATCCCGATCCTATACCGGTTTCCGTGCAGATTTCCCTGTATGACGGGGAGCAATGCTTTGCTTCTGCTGTATCGGAAACATATCCCGGCGAATCCGGCAGCACGGTTACATTGAGCGGTTCTTTCCCCGTGACATCTCCGAAGCTCTGGGATGTGGACGCGCCGCATCTTTACCGCGCACAGATTGCGCTGATCGGTGATGGCGGTGAGATGGATAACGACAGCTTCAACATCGGATTCCGCACGTTCACGGCGGACAGCGAACACGGATTTTTCCTGAACGGAAAGCCGTTTCTGATGAAGGGCACCTGCAACCATCAGGATCATGCGGGAATCGGATGTGCGGTTCCCGATGCGATTCACGAATATCGGATCCGCCGCCTGAAGGAAATGGGCTGCAATACGTATCGCTGTGCGCACAATATGCAGTCGGAGGCGGTTTTGATGGCCTGTGACCGCTTGGGTATGCTGGTCATCGATGAGACACGCCACTTTGAAGCCTCAACGGAAGGACTTGAGCAAATACGGGCACTGGTGCGCCGTGACCGCAACCATCCGTCGCTGATTCTGTATTCGCTGTTCAATGAAGAGGCCCTGCAGGCAACACGCGAGGGCGTCAATATCTATCGCCGTCTGAAGCGCGAGGTTCGTCGGCATGACGACAGCCGCCCGGTCACAGGAGCACTCGGCGGCGGTGTTCTGGACGATGCCGGAACGGCGCTGTGCATGGATATCACCGGCATCAACTATTCGCTTATTATGGCAGATGCGTTCCATCAGAAGCATCCGGACCGTCCGGCGTTCGGAACGGAGAATAACTCCGTTGTTTCCACACGCGGCTGTTATCGGACAGACCCTGCACGGAATGTCTGCGCGTCCTATGACGAAGATGTGGTTGACTGGGGTCAGACCATGCGGCAGACGTGGGACTTTGTCCGTAAAAACCCATGGTACGGCGGAATCTGTATCTGGACAGGCTTTGACTACCGCGGAGAACCGACACCGTATACCTGGCCGTCGGTTTCCTCCCAGTTCGGTTTGATGGATTCCTGCGGTTTTGCAAAGGAGAGCTATCATCATTGCCGCATCTGTTTTCGTGAGGAGCCGATCATTCATATCGCACCGCATTGGAACTGGAGTACAGGTGACGTTGTCCGCGTACAGACACCGACCAACTGTGAGGAGGCGGAGCTGTTTTTGAACGGCATATCACTCGGCCGACAGCAGGCGGATGTCTGCCGGTATCCGGAGTGGGAAGTACCGTTTACGGCGGGAACATTGACGGCAATCGGCTACTGCGGCGGAAAAATCGCAGCGGAGGATTCCGTTTGCACGGCAGGTTCCCCGGTGCGCGTGAAGCTGGAGCCGGATCGGACGGCTTTGATGGCGGACGGACGCGATGCGGTTTGTGTCAATGTCAGCGTCCTTGATGCGGACGGAAATCCCGTGCCGGATGCCGGTTATCTTCTGCAGATTTCGGTCGGCGGCGACGGTGTTCTGCTCGGTGTCGGAAACGGCGATCCCAACAGCCATGAGGACGATCATGCGCCGATGCGTCATCTGTTTGCCGGTCGTGCGCAGATCATTCTGTCCGCGGAACCGGGGGCGAAGACCGTTTCGCTCTCTGTCAGCACAGAGGGTTTGACCGGTGATACCGTGTACTTTACGGTGACCGATTGCCCGATGCCGCAGTATCTGCCGTCCACCGATAACCGCTCGGTACACGGTGCGATGGTGACGTATCTGACGTATCCGACAAGAGATGCGCTGCCGATGGATCTGTCAAAGTATGACATGAATACGATGGAACACATCGTCTTTGATACATACAGCTTCAAGCCGGTCTTTTCAGAGGGCTGGCGGCTTCTGCGGATACCGATCCTTGTACCGCGTGCGGCGGCGGTCGGTGCGGCGATCTGCCGCGTGACGATTCTGCGTCTTGCCGCAAAGCATGCTGCGGCGATCATCGATGATCGGACACTGTATGACGGACCGCACGGTGACGGTCCTTTGACATTGGAATTTCCGGCAGAAGCCGGGAAGCTATATACGCTGGTACTCCTGATTGAGGGAAGCGGCGGCGAGAGCGGCATCTGCGGCGGCGTGGATGTCAGCGTCATAGAACAATAAGAAAATTTTAGGATAAGGAGATATATCAAAATGAAAACACTTGGACTGCAGTTATATACTGTCCGCAATAC
>JAFTLK010000293.1 GCA_017455975.1 Clostridia bacterium
ACTCGATGCAGATCTACAAGTATCTGTCCATCGGAACCGCAAAACCGACACCTGATGAAATGGACGGCATCGTGCATCACTGCATCGATTTTGTCGACCCGCGCACACCGTTCTCATGTCCCGATTATGTCGCGGCGGCAACGGCTTGTGCCAACGAAATTCTCTCCCGCGGCAAGCTCCCCGTCTTCTGCGGCGGTACCGGTCTGTATCTGGACAGCACGATCCGCGGCACTCAGTTCTCCGATAAGCCCGAAGACGCAGCGGAGAGCACTGTCATGGCAGAGCTGCGCGCCGAATATGCGCGGGACGGGATCGACGGCATTTATGCACGGCTTGCCGCAGTCGATCCTGACGCTGCTGCCGCCATCCACAAAAACAACACCAAGCGCGTTCTGCGTGCGCTGGAAATCTATCTGACCACAGGGAAAACCAAAACGGCATGGGATGCCCGGTCTCATACACAGCCGCCTGTGTTTGATGCATGCTATGTCGGGCTTGACTACCGTGACCGCACGGTTCTGCATGACCGCATCAACCGCCGCGTGACGCTGATGCTGGAGGGCGGTCTGGAGGATGAGGTACGGCGGCTCTATGCCGACGGATACCTTCCCGATCATTCCACCGCGGCACAGGCCATCGGCTACAAGGAGTTTCTCGCGTATCTGCGCGGCGATATGTCCCTGTCCGACGCTGCCGACAACCTCCGCACGGCAACACGCCGCTATGCCAAGCGCCAGCTGACCTGGTTCCGGCGCAATCCCGCGATGCACTGGCTGTATCCGGACGAGATCGCCTGTGAAGCTGAAGCTGACGGCACGGATACGCTGTCTCTTATGTGCCGCAAAACCGTAGAGCTGTTTTTGCATGAACAAACAATCGGAAAGGAGTAAGACTGTATGGATCTAAAATATCTTGCGGGTGTACTGAAATATGTCATCTCTACCGTATGCTCCATCGGTCTTGTTGTCTTTCTGATGTATCACATCATCGGCAGCCTGACGACCGAGGTCGAAACCGCATCCATCACCTTCACGACACAGGAGCAGGTTTCCGAATACGATGCATACATCTTCCGCGGCGAATCACTGCTTTATACCTCACCGGGAGACGCGGGAAACATCAACTTCCTTTTAGAAGACGGCACCAAGGTGTCCGTCGGTGAGGAGGTTTGTCAGGTGTATGCCGGCAGCAACTCTGCCGAATCCGGCATTGCTCTGGCAGAAATCGAGGATAAGCTCGAGATGCTGCGCAACTCCAATCTGGAAGAAAACGTCAATTATTCCGACACACAGCTCATTGATACGGCCATCAATGATGCCTACTATACCCTGCTGTCCCGTATGGCCGACGGCGCTGCCGGTTATGCCATGGCAAAGGCAGACGATCTCGTCTCCGCGATGAACCAGCGTCTGATCATCACCAAGCACGTTGAAAACTTCGACCGGCAGATCGCTGATCTGGAGGCACGGCGCACCGCACTGATCACCGGCTCCGGAACCGCCGCAGAAAGCGTTTTTTCCGACTGCGCGGGCTACTATTACAGTGACATCGATGGCTTTGAGGAAATTTTCTCCTCGGAAAAAATCTCCAATCTGACGCTGGATGAATACGACAGCCTGATCTCCTCCGCAGCGGATGTATCCCTGCAGAAAAACCGTCTCGGCGGTACCAACTGCGGCAAGATCGTCACCGAATACAACTGGTATATCGGCGTCAAGATCACGACCGAGGAGTCACGCTCCTATACCGAGGGTTACACCTATACCGTCATTTTCCCATACAACTCCGACCTGCGCATTGAGATGATCCTCGACCGTATGATCCTGCAGGCGGACGATGACCGTGTCGTGCTCGTCTTCCGTACCAATTCCATACCTGAGCATTTCTCATTTCTGCGCCGCCAGAGCGTTCAGATCGTCACCAACACATGGGAGGGCTACAAGGTCCCCATCTCCGCTGTGCGAATCATCGACGGCGTACAGGGCGTCTACATTCTGGAGGGCTATGTGGTGGAGTTCCGCCGCATTGACCCGATGCGCGAGATCGACGGCTATTTCATCTGCCGTGAAAACGACGGTACCTCAGACGATGCAGATCTTCTGGAGCTTTATGACCACATCATCATCAACGGCAAAAACCTCTATGAAGGAAAAATCATTTCCTGACGGAACGAAAGGGATATCCAATGCAAACACAAGCAACCCCCGACGCATGCAGCGCCATCGCACAGAACATCGAGGCCGTCCGCGCTGCCATCGAAGATGCTCAAAAAGCCTCCCCGTATGACAAGCCTGTCACACTGATGGCGGTTACGAAAACGGTCGATGTCGACCGCATCAATTACGCCATTGACGCCTGCGGCATCCGCTGCATCGGCGAAAACCGTGTACAGGAGCTGTGCGAAAAGTACCCGTACCTGCATCTGGACGGTGTTTCCGTCCATCTCATCGGCAGCCTGCAATCCAACAAGGTCAAATATATCGCCGACAAGGTCGATCTGATCCATTCTCTTGACTCCCTCTCTTTGGCAAAGGAGATCGATCGCCAGGCAAAAAAACACGATCGCATCATCGACTGTCTGATCGAGATCAACATCGGACGCGAGGAAAACAAGGGCGGCATCGAGCCGGATGATGATGCAGTTCTTGCATTTTACGACGCAGTTTCCGTATATGAAAACATCCGTGTGACAGGACTTATGACCATTGCCCCCAACTGCGCACAGGATCCCGATCCCGATGCACGCTACACCGCATATTTTTCCGAAACACGCCGGCTGTTTGAACGGCTCACAGCAGAACGTCTCTGCCGGAAACCGGATCTCACACCGATCCTTTCCATGGGTATGTCCGGCTCATACCGCCCGGCCATCCTGTGCGGCGCGGATATCGTCCGTGTCGGCTCCGGTATATTCGGTGCACGGAATTATACATAATCGCCCCGAACATTGTCAGAATCGCGGATCCAAATTGTAAACAATTTGTTAAAAGTGCATTTTTGAAGCAAAAACATGGTGCACAAATCCGCAATCTGTGTTATAATAAAGTGATATTTGAAATTCGCCGAAAAAAACGGGATATTTCAAAACAACAGCGCACAAATTCCAGGCAAAACAGCGACTATTTATAACGATGATAAATTCAAACATACGAAAACAGTGGAGGTACAACAATGGGAATTTTTGATAAGATCAAGGGTATGGTAGGATCCGACGATCTCGATTATAACGAATACGACGGTGATCTGTTCGGCGATGATATGCCGGGTGCTGACCCGATGGGCGACGCACAGGGTGCACAGGCAGGCTTCGATGCAGGCTTCAGCCCCTTTGATGCACCGCAGCAGCCCCAGACCCCGCCGCAGCAGCCGCAGAGACAGCAGGCAGCAGGCTCCAACCTGGAACTCAAGGTCGTCAAGCCCGACCGTTATGAGAATGTCAACCAGATTGCAGATCACCTGCTCAACCGCCGTACCGTCGTACTCAACCTCGAGGGCACCAACAAGGAAACCGCACGCCGCTTGATCGACTTTTTGTCCGGTGTTGCATATTCCATCGACGGCCAGCTCAAGCGCGTTGCAAACAACACCTTTGTCATCACACCTCATAACGTCGATGTTTCCGGCGATCAGCTCAGAGGTCCGGAGCCCAAGCCCGAACCCAAGTCTCCCATTGACGAAGACGATCTCTATACCAACGAACTTTAATTGCCCGCCCCGGCGAGATCATTGCCGGGTAATGAACGATAGGAGGATTCCGTGTCACAGATCACATATGTATTCGCCAATGTTGCATACCTGCTGGTCGGCGCAATACAGGCACTGATGTTCATCCGTGCACTCCTTTCATGGCTGCCGATGCTTGAGGAAAACAGCATCACAGACTTCATTTATCAGGTCACCGAAGTTGTGATTTACCCTGTGCGCTGCATTCTGGAGCGCTTCCCCGCCGTCGCATCCATGCCGCTGGATCTGTCTTTCTTTGTCACATTCATTCTTCTGTCTGTTCTGCAGACGGCGTTGATGGTATAATGTCAAGTGAAAAAAGCATCGCCTTCCTCGCCCGCACCGAGGAAGATCGGATGCTCCTTGCCCATACGGAGGATCTGCTCCTTCGATCCGCGGGTGGGATCGCCGCAGGTGAGTTTCTCAACCTCGGCGAGCAATACCTCATCCGTGCCTATCTGACACAGTGCGGAAAAACGGAACACATTGACTATGCATTTTTCGGCGGCTATCCGTCAGCGGAACGCAGAATGCTGTTTCTGTTTCCGTCATATCTTTCCGATACATTCCGGTATTTCACCGAGGGTGATGCTGATACCGATGCTGTCTGCGCAGAGGAAGAACGCATCTGTGCCCTGCGCATACAGGGATCCGGTTACCGTGTTCTGACGCACCGTGATTATCTCGGATCGCTGCTTGCACTCGGCATCGAGCGCAGTGTCATCGGTGATATCGCCGTGCTTGATGAACACAGTTCCGTACTGTTTGTGAAATCCGTCATGGCAGAGTATCTTTTCACCGCACTGGAGCGCATCGGCTCCGACAAGGTGCGCATATCGCACCTGTCTGCAGAAGAAGCACGTCAGACGCCGGATACACGGCGATGGGAGACGATCTCCGACACGGTTGCTTCCCTGCGGCTCGATGCCTTGGTCGCCGCCGCCGTCAACGTCTCACGCGATAAGGCAAAGACGCTGGTCACCGGCGGTTTTGTCGATGTCGATTTCCGGCCTTATGAAGCCCCCGATACCCTCCTGACCCCGGGCATGTATCTTTCCATCCGCGGTCACGGCAGGTATCTCTTCTCCGATGAGGACGGCACCTCCAAGAAAGGCCGCATCCGCATCCGACTCAAAAAGCTCATCTGAATTCCATTCTATTTCCCTGAAGGAGAGTATTCATGATTCCGCCTCATGAACTGAAAAACAAAGAATTTACCCGTGTCATGCGCGGCTACTCCATTCCCGAGGTTGATGAATACATCAGCTTCGTAATGGAAAAATACACCGATTTGTACCGCGAAAATGATGCGCTCGAACGCAAGCTCCAGTCTGCACTGGACGCACTTGATGCCATGCGTGCGGAAGAAGAATCCATCCGTACCGCGCTGATCAATGCGCAGAAAGCCGGCAAACAGATCGTAGCCGACGCATCCGACCGTGCCGACAAGATCATGCGCTCGACCAAATCCGACTGCATGCGCGTTCTTGCCGAATTCCGCGACAAGGCAGCGGCAGAACGCAAAACGCTGTTTGAACTGAAATCCTCCATTGCCGCGCTCAAGGAAGAGATGTTTGAAAAGTACAGAATGCATATCGAATATCTCGAACAGCTGACCCCCGGCATTGAAGCAGATGCCGCAGCAATGCAGCTGACCGACCATGAGGCCTATGCCGAGCGTCTGTCCGACAGCATTGCCGAGCTTGTCCGCGAGGATTTTGATTTCGATATTACCGATACCGCTCCCGCGCCGCAGACAGCCGATGCAATGGCAGATACGCAGGTATTTGCTTCCGCACCCGCACCGACGGTTCATCATGTTGCCATAGATGCTGAAGAAGAGAACGATACTGCTCCCGCAGCGGCACCTGCAGCAGATGACGACGATCTGCTCGACACCCTTGCAGCCGAGCTTGCCGATGAAGCACTCGTGACCGAGGAGGAACTGCGTGCGGTATACGGTACCTCCGGCAGCGACAAAAACTGATCACACTTGTCAGAGGCGCGGATCGCACGGTTCATCCGGGCAGTCATCTCTGACCGACACTCGAAAGGATGGGATTGCCCGCATCACGTAGTGCGCACAGCCCGAAAGCATGGACGGGATTCCCCGCCGGTTTTCCGGCCGCGTATAACACACGATGCGGCGGCAATCCCTTTTTACTGTTTCTATGAAAATTTCGCAGAATAACAAGCGTTCCCTTTTGTATACGGCGGTGATCCTTGCGGTCATTGTGCTCGACCAGTTTACAAAACAGCTGGCCATCGAGCATCTCAAGCCCATCGACACCTTCCCGATCATTCCCGATGCCCTGCATCTGACGTATGTTACCAACTACGGCGCGGCATTCGGTATGCTGGCAGATCACCGATGGATCTTTCTGGCTGTCTCCACCATTGCCATTGTACTGATGGCGGCATATCTTTACTACAAGCGCGATGAGCATCCGGTGCTCGGTGTGGCGCTGTCATTCATCATTGGCGGCGGTGCGGGCAATATGATCGACCGGACGCTGATGGGGTATGTCGTTGACTTCGTCGATTTCCGGCTCATCAACTTCGCCGTGTTCAATGTCGCCGACATTTTCGTCTGCGTCGGCTGCGGCCTGATGTTTTTGTGGCTGTTCAAATTCGCAGAATTTGACGACGAAAAGAAGCCCGCCGCCCCTGCTGTCAGCGAGCAGAACGAGGCATCCGACGATGCTTCTGACCGTTGAAGAAAAGGACGCCGGTGTCCGCATCGACGTCTTTCTTGCACAGAATACCGAACTGACGCGCTCTGCCGCACAGAAGCTGCTTGCCTCCGATGATGAAGCAGTTTCCGTAAACGGCATGCGCGTACCGAAGAATTATAAGGTTGCGGAAAACGATATCGTGGAGCTGGAGCTCCCGCCGCCGATCCCACTGGAGGTCACCGCCGAAAATATCCCTCTGGATATCGTTTATGAGGACAGCGACGTCATCCTTGTCAACAAGCCAAAAGGCATGGTCGTGCATCCTGCCCCCGGCAATTACACGGGAACACTTGTCTCCGCCCTGCTGTATCACTGCGGGGATTCCCTGTCCGGTATCAACGGCGTCATTCGTCCGGGCATTGTTCACCGCATCGACCGCGACACCTCCGGTGTGCTTGTTATTGCAAAAAACGATGCGGCGCATGTTTCGCTCGCCGAACAGATCAAGGTGCATTCTGTCAACCGCATCTACCATGCGATCGTCCTCGGCAGCCTGAAAAACGACGAGGGTACAGTGAACGCACCGCTCGCGCGTCATCCGGTCGACCGCAAAAAGATGGCTGTGTCAAATGCGCCCGGCGCACGGCATGCCGTCACACATTACACGGTACTCGAACGCTTCCCCGGCTTTACCTACTGCCGCTTCAAGCTGGAAACAGGCCGCACGCACAAGATCCGCGTCCATATGGCACACATCGGGCATCCGCTGCTCGGTGACCCGGTTTACGGCACGGGAAAGAATCCGTTTGAGCAGAAGAACGCCGCAATTCTCGCAGGACAATGTCTGCATGCAAAGCTGCTTGGCTTTGTGCATCCGACAACCGGACAGTATGTTGAGTTCGAGACACCGCTGCCGCCGTATTTTGAGGATATGCTCACAAAGCTGAGAAATAAAATCTGACCAAACAGTAAAGAAGGCATCCACCCATTATGTATTATTCCGACTCTCACACGCATACCAATTATTCCGCCGATGTACCCAATGACCGTCCGCTTTCTGTGGATGATGTCTGTCAGAGTGCCATCCGCGCGGGTCTTTCCTATCTCGCCATCACCGACCATTATGAACCGGAGGAGGAAAAGCGCGGCATCGTCCGTCATTTCCCCTTTGCAAGTATGGCGGCAGATGTATTCGCTGCTCGCGAAAAATACGCAGGACAACTCAAGGTAGCACTCGGCATCGAGTATGGGCAGCCATACCTTTATCCCGATGAAATCCAGCCGCTTGTCACCGCGTACCCGTTTGATGTCGTCCTCGGATCGGTGCACTATATCCCCGGCAAGCCCGGGTATATCCAGCGCAATTACCGCGAAATGACGCAGGCAGACCGCGATGCTGTATTTAACGAATATCTTGACACCTACGATCAGCTCGTGCATACCGACGGCATTGACGTTGTCACCCATCCGACCTACCCGCTGCGGTATCTGCTTCGGCAGAATATCCCATTTGACATGCGGGATTGGGAAGAACGGATGCGCGGCATGTTCCGTGTCCTTGTTGAACGCGGCATCGGCCTTGAATTCAATGCCGCGCCGATGCGTGTTCCCAATCAGGGCATTCCCGATCACACAGTTGAAACACTGTTCCGCTGGTACCGCGATGTCGGCGGCGAGATCGTCACCTTTGCATCTGACGCGCATTTTCAGGCGCACGTCGGTGCGTACTGTGACCGCACGATGCGGATCCTGCGCGAGCTCGGCTTCCGTTACATCGCTGTATATGAAAACAGAAAGCCGCAATTCCATTCCATTGCATAAAGTGCTGACCCTGTGTCAGTTTCCGCTCCCACAACCCTCCAAAACGAAAGGAATCCATTATGAAATCCATGCTTGAACTGCTTGAAAACGACAGCACGCTGACCGCAGAACAGCTTGCCATTATGATCGGCGGCGACGTCGAGGAGATCAAATCGCTGATCCGCTCCTATGAAAAGGATGGCGTCATCGTCGGCTACAAGACGCTGATCGACTGGGATAAGACCGACCGCGAATTTGTCACGGCACTGATTGAGCTGAAGGTAGAGCCGCAGATGGACCGCGGTTTTGACTCCATTGCTGAACGCATCTGCAACTTCCCCGAGGTCGAATCGGTCTTCTTAATGTCCGGCGGCTTTGATATTGCCGTTATGATCGAAGGCAAGACACTGAAGGAGGTTGCGTTCTTCGTTGCGGAAAAGCTCTCCACGATGGAAGGCGTCACCGGAACCGCAACCCATTTCGTCCTGCGCAAATACAAGGACAAGAACACCATCTATCGCCGTGAACCCGTTGATGAGAGAGGAATCTGTGCCCTGTGATGAATTATGAATCCATTCTTTCCGAACGGATCCAGGAGATCAAGCCGTCCGGAATCCGCAAATTCTTTGACCTGCTCACCAAAATGCCCGATGCCATTGCGCTGACGGTCGGACAGCCGGACTTTGTCACCCCGTGGCATATCCGCGAGGCCGGCATCCGTTCACTGGAACAGGGTAAGACCTACTACACATCAAACGCCGGTCTGTCCGAGCTTCGCGAGGAGATCAATCACTACCTCACCCGTCGGTTCTCGCTGTCCTACGATCCGCACGATGAGATCATTGTCACCGTCGGCGGCTCTGAGGCCATCGACATCGCACTCCGTGCACTGCTCAACCCCGGTGACGAGGTCATTGTTCCGATCCCCTCCTTTGTCTGCTACGGACCGCTGGCTTCTCTCGCTGGCGGCACGCCTGTCTACCTTCCCACGTATGAAAAAGACAAATTCAAGCTGACACCGGATGCACTCCGCGCGGCAATCACCGAAAAAACAAAGGTGCTCGTCCTGCCGTTCCCGAACAACCCGACCGGCGCCATCATGGAACGCGAGGAGCTGGAAGCCATCGCCGAGGTTCTGCGCGATACCAACATCATCGTCCTCTCCGACGAAATCTACGCCGAGCAGACCTACGGAAAGCAGCATGTTTCCATCGCTTCCATCGACGGCATGTGGGAACGCACGATCCTTGTCAGCGGCTTCTCCAAGGCGTATGCCATGACCGGCTGGCGCATGGGCTACCTCTGCGCACCGCGTCCCATCGCAAAGCAGATCTACAAGATCCATCAGTACGGCATCATGTGCGCACCGACCACGGCACAGTTTGCTTCAATCGAAGCCATGCGCAACGGTGACGAGGATGTCGCCTATATGACTGCAGAATACAATCGCCGCCGCACCCTCATCGTACAGGGTCTGCGTGCCATTGGGCTGGATTGCTTCGAGCCGGAGGGCGCATTCTACGTCTTCCCCAATGTCAGCAAATACGGTCTTTCCTCCGAGGAGTTCTGCGAGCGGCTGCTGTATGAGCACAAGGTAGCCATCGTCCCCGGCACTGCATTCGGCGAATGCGGCGAGGGCTTTGCACGCATTTCGTATGCGTATTCCGTCAAACACATTCTGGAAGCGCTGGAGCACATCGCCGAATTTCTCGATGATCTGCGCGCGGAGGGTCGGGGTCCTGCTCCGACGATCCTGTGAGCAGCGCCGTTTCCTTCGACCCGCGCACGCCTGTCGCTGTTGTGCCGTGCGACGCATATGAGCCGACCGTTCTTCGACGTGAGATTCCTGTCATCATGGAAACGCTCGGCATCACACCTGCCTTTTTTGCGGGTAAGCGGGTTGCCGTCAAACCGAACCTCGTTATGAAAAAGCCGGCAGAATACGCTGCTACCACGCATCCTGCCGTGCTCGATGCGCTGCTTTCGTATCTGGATGGCTGTGCATGCGCCGATGTCGTCATAGCAGAGAGCATGGGCGGTCCGTATACCGAAGCCGCTCTGCGCGGCGTTTACGCCGCATGTGGCATTGCGGATGCCGTATCCGGACACCGTGCCCGGCTGAATACCGATGTGTCTTCACGCCCGATGTCTGCACCGGACGGCGCGATATGCAAGAGCTTTGACATCATCACACCGATTGCAGATGCGGATGTTATCATCAATCTCTGCAAGCTCAAAAGCCATTCTCTGACCCGGATGAGCGGTGCCATCAAAAACACGTTTGGATGCATTCCGGGCTTAACCAAATTTGAATTTCATGCGCGCTTCTCCGACTATGCCGATTTCAACCGGATGCTTGTCGACCTCTCCGAGATGCTGCATACACAGAAGGCCTGTATTGATCTCTGCGACGCGATCGTCGGTATGGAGGGCAACGGACCGACCGGAGGTATCCCGCGTAAGCTCGGATGCCTGCTGGCCTCCCGGAACCCATTCTGCCTCGATACCGTCGCATCGGCAATCCTTGCCTGTGAGGGCGAGGTTCCGATGATCGGTGAAGCGGTCCTGCGCGGTTATGCACCCGCTCACGCCGATGCGGTCAATATTACCGATGATTACCGGCCGCTGATCGCCGCGGATTTCCGTGCGCCCGATACAGCACAGAGAAGCCGCAACGCTCTGCACTGGCTGCCGAAGGTCTTCGGCGGCAAGCTGTTTGAATGGTTTTCACCGCGTCCCGTCATCCGCACATCGACCTGTGTCGGATGCGGTGAATGTGAGCGCTCCTGCCCGGTGCACACCATTGAAATGATCCGCGACAAACAGGGAAAGAAAAAAGCAAAGATCCACCCGGATAAGTGCATCCGCTGCTTCTGCTGTCAGGAGCTTTGTCCGATCCATTCCGTTGACATCCGCAAAAACGGCCTGCTCAACCTTCTGGCCGGTCTGAGACATTAACTGTCCGGAGGATACCAATGACGACCATTACCCTGCCCGCATATGCAAAGATCAATTTGTACCTTGGTGTGACCGGTGTTTATGAAAACGGCTATCACGCGGTCGAAACCGTCATGCAGGCCATTTCCCTGCACGATACGGTGACTGTGGCGCATTCCGATGATGCTGTACCGATTGCGCTGACATGTTCTGCCCCTTATGTGCCGTGTGACGAGAGCAATCTCGTCTGGCGTGCTGCAGAACGATTTTTTGAAGCCGCAGAAAAACTGGATTCCTCGTATCGGCGCTTCCCCGTACGGATGCATATCGAAAAACAGATTCCCGTCGCGGGCGGTCTTGCCGGCGGCTCCACCGACGCCGCAGCGGCGCTTGCTGCGCTTAACCGGCTCTCAGACGGCATTCTTGACCGTGATACACTTCTTTCCATTGCTGCAGGTCTCGGGGCCGATGTGCCGTTCTGCGTGCTTGCAAACCTTGGACATCCGACGGCACTCGGACTGCATTATGGTGAACAGATGACGGTTCTTCCGTCGCTGTGGCCGCTTTCTGTCGTAGTTGCCGCAAACGGCGAGGGCTGTCCGACACCGTGGGCATACAGCCGCATTGACGCTCTGCCGTATGATGCAAAGGACGGATTCCGCCCGATGATCGATGCGCTGGCGATGGGTGACACCGCGGCAGTGCTTGCGTGTATGCACAATGTCTTTGAGGCGGCAATCTATCCGGAACGACCGTTAGCCAAAGCCTGTCACGGCATTCTGTCACGCTATGCAAACCGTGCAATGCTGTCCGGCTCCGGCTCCGCGGTCATCGGATTGTTTTATGATCCTGCACAGGCAAATGAGGCAATATCATCTCTTTCAGATGTCGGTGCTGCCGCTTATCTGTGCCGTACATTGTGATTTTGCACAGTTTTTTACGTTCTATATTGTTTTATCATAAATACTTGCTGTTTTTTTCGCCACTTTTCGTTTTTTTCCCCATTGACTTTTCCGTCATAATTTAGTACAATATAGACAGAGAAAGTGTCGGTTCGCCCGGCACGCGATTGATCCACGAAATTTCATTTTTGGAGGTACACTATGGATTCACAGTACTATGGCAAGCTCAGTATCATCGGTATGAGAGGCTGCGAAGGCTTTGTCGATCGCGTCAATCAGTATCTGCATCAGTTCCGCGAGGGCGAGGATGCAGAACACTTCATCGTCACGGCAGACTGCCCCAGATTCGGCACAGGTGAAGCAAAGGGTATGCTTCACGACTCCATGCGCGGACATGACGTTTATATCATTTCCGACTGCTTCAATTACGGTGAGACCTACACCATGTACGGTCAGAAGGTTCCCATGTCCCCCGACGATCATTTCGCCGATCTGAAGCGTGTCATCGGTGCCATCGGCGGCAAGGCAAGAAGAATTTCCGTCATCATGCCGATGCTCTACGAAGGCAGACAGCACAAGCGCTCTGCACGCGAATCGCTCGACTGTGCAATGAGCCTCCAGGAGCTGGTCTCCATGGGCGTTTCCAACATCATCACCTTTGATGCACACGACGCCCGCGTCCAGAACGCAATTCCGCTCTCCGGCTTTGACAGCGTCCGTACCTCTTATCAGATGATCAAGGCACTGGTCAAGAAGGAAAAGGACATCAATCTGCTCGACGGCAACACGATGGTCATCTCCCCCGACGAAGGCGGTCTGACCAGATGCATGTACTACTCCTCCGTTCTGGGTCTCGACCTCGGTATGTTCTATAAGAGACGTGACTACACCACCGTTGTCAACGGACGCAACCCGATCGTCGCGCACGAATACCTCGGCAACTCCGTTGAGGGTAAGAACGTCATCGTCGTTGACGATATGATCGCATCCGGCGACTCCGTCTTTGATATCTGCTATCAACTCAAGGAAAAGAAGGCTGCAAAGATCTTCGTCTTCTCCACCTTCGGTCTGTTCACCGCAGGTCTTGAAAAGTTCGACGCATGCTACAAGGACGGTCTGTTCGACCGTATCTATACCACAAACCTCATCTACCGCACACCCGAGCTGCTCTCCCGTGAATGGTACGGCGAGGTCAATATGTGCAAGTACGTCGCATACATTGTTGACACGCTCAACCGCGATGCTTCCACCTCCGACCTGCTCAACCCCGTCGGCCGTATCCATACTCTGATGGATCGCGTCAGAGCGGGCGAATTCCAGAAGTAATTTCATACATAACGAACGGTGCCGCAGGGATCGATTCCCGAGCGGCACCGCTGTTTTTTCAATATTACCGATACATTGCCGCAAGACCGCCGTCCGCGGTTTCGCGGTATTTGGAGGACATGTCGCGTCCTGTCTGATACATGGTACGGACAACAACGTCAAACGAAATTTTTCGCGTTCCGGACAGGAAATTCGCGAGGCTCAGCGCGTTGATGGCACGCATTGCGGCAACGGCGTTGCGCTCAATGCACGGTATCTGCACAAGTCCGCAGATCGGGTCGCAGGTCAGACCGAGATAATGCTCCATTGCCATTTCCGCCGCGTATTCGATCTGGTCAATGCCCATTTCATACAGCTCGGCGAGAGCGGCCGATGCCATCGAGCATGCCGTACCGATCTCTGCCTGACAGCCGCACTCCGCGCCGGAGATCGATGCATTGTGCTTCACCAGATTCCCGATCAGACCGCCGACCTTCAGGGCACGCAGAATGTCTTCCTCGGAGAAGCCGTTTTTCTCCTGCGCATATTTGAGCACCGCCGGAAGAACACCGCACGCACCGCAGGTAGGCGCTGTCACGATCACACCGCCGTCCGCATTCTGCTCACCGACGGCAAAGGCATAAGAACAGACAATGCGGTTTTCGCGCGTGGACGGACTTTCGTCGATGTGCCGCTGGTTATAAAGAAATTGCGCTTTTCGCTCTACACCAAGTCCGCCGGGCAGAATGCCCGACGTTGTCAGTCCCTGCTGGACAGACAGCTTCATCGTCTGCCAGATGTTGTGCAGATAATCGTGAAACTCTGCGTCCTCATGCTCGGTTACATAGTCCGACAGACGAATCCCGCGATGCTTGCACAGCTCTGCGATTTCATGGAAGGTGGATTCTTCATACCGCTCCTCCGGAGCATGTTCGGCCTCCCCCTCCACACGGATGGTGCCGCCGCCGACGCTGTAGACACGCATCGTACCAATGCATTCCGTACCGACAAACGCCTGCAGATCCATCGTATTTTCATGAGCAAACGGACCGTCATCGACCGAGAAGACGATCTCTGCCGGCCGCGGCTGCAGGGTTTCGATCAGCACACGGTCTGTGCCGTGTCCGGCACCTGTTTTGGACAGAGAGCCGTACAGCGTCACGACAAACCGTTCAGCTTCGGGATACCGTGCGGAAAACAGCTTTGCCGCACGTTCCGGTCCCATGGTATGCGAGCTTGACGGCCCGCGTCCGATCTTGTAAAGTTCACGCAATGTCTGCATTGTCATGTTTCCTCCCGAAAAGTATCATCTGAATATATTATACCATATTTTCCGTTCCAATGCAAGTCCCGGGTACAATCCCTCCGAAAATCGAATATCTACTTGACAAAATTGGCATTATGTATTACAATGTACCTATCAAAGATTCACCTGAAAGGAACTTTCATATGCAAAATCTCAATTTCCGTTGTACTGCCCGTCCGGCCGCATTCAAGCTCATGGCAGACGCTCAGCACCATACCGATCCTGAGCAGATGCATGCCGCATCCTGCAGCCGCATTATCTGCGGACGCAACGACGATGCCGATCTGCAGCTGCTGTTGACCGCCGACCGTGCATTTTCGCTGCTGCTGGATCACAATCCCTATTTTGCACAGAATCATGATCTGCCGTCTGTCCGCGCAGCTCTGGATGCTCCGTTTCCGGCAGAGCTGTCCCATCTGGATCTGCACATCATCAACGACGGAACCTACCGTGCCGATGCATTGCTGCACAGCCCCGCAGCAGAAGTGCCTGCCGGGGAGATTGCAGCCGTTTATCTTCACATGACCGTATCGGCAGATACCGTACCGGGCGAATATCCCTGTACTGTCCGTTTCTATGTCAGCCACGGTGTATTTGACGAAACACTTCTCTGCTCGTTTTCGTTCCGGGTCGAGGTACGTCCGTTTGTCTTCCCCGATGCACGTGACAACGGCTTCCATCTTGATCTCTGGCAGCATTGCTCCAACCTTGCACGCAAGCACGAGGTGCCGCTGTGGTCAGATGCTCACTTTGCTGTGCTCGAACCGTATGTCAAATCGCTTGCCGACCTCGGTGTCAAGTGCGTCACGGTCGTCGCCTCGGAAATTCCGTGGAACGGGCAGTGGTGCTATCAGATGCCGCAGAAGGCCAATCTGTACGAATATTCGATGATCGGCGTCACAAAACATACAGACGGCACATTCACATACGATTATACGCCGATGCAGCGGTACATTGATCTTTGTGCGAAATACGGCATCGACGAATGCATTTCCGTCTTCGGTCTTGCCAACGTCTGGCGTACCGCCGCATATCTGCCCGACGGACTCATCATCAATCCCGATTATCCCGACGGCATGCATATCCGCTATCTCGATGCGGCTGACGGCATGTACAAATATATGCGCGATGGACATGACATTGAGGACTACATCCGTGCGCTGGAGCAGTACTTCATTACCACAGGGCAGATCGACCGCATCCGCATTGCGGCCGACGAGCCCTCCGTTCTGGAGCCGTTTCAAAGAAGTCTTGAACGCCTCCACCAAAATGCCCCCGCATTCCGCTGCAAGACCGCCTGCAATCTGCCGGAATTTGTCGATGCGTTTGCACATCTGATGGATGATTTCATCTTCGATATCGACACGGTTGCCGATCGGTTTGATGAGCTTCAGGCGACCTTTGCCGCACATCCTGACAAGCGGTTTCTGTACTATGTCTGCTGCGGTCCGGATTTTCCGAACAACTTCTTAAAGTCGGAGCTTGTGGAATCGTATTTCCTCGGCATTTACGCATCCTATGCCAATCTGCAGGGCTTCCTGCGCTGGAATTACACCGTCTTCAACGACGATCCGCGCACCAACGCGCTGACACACAACTGGAACAACGGCGACACACATTTCGTCTATCCGGCGAAGGATGGCTCTCCTCTGCTCACACTCCGTTGGTACGCGCTGAAACGCGGCATCCGGTTCTTTGTCCTGCTGGAATCGCTCAAGAAGCAGGGGCGGCTCGACGAACACCGTGCGGCGGTCTGCCGTGTTCTGCGTACCTTGGATCAGGGCAAGCTGATTCACAACACCGACAAACGCGACTCCTTCTCCTGCGACATTGCCGACTATGAAGCGCTGTATGCCGATCTTCTGGCAATGCTCTCCTGAATAAAAAGCAAAGCGATCTCTGACTGAAAAACAGTTTGGAGATCGCTTGTTTATTATAATGATTATGCGTTCAGCGCTTTTGCTTCGCTGTCGGCGGGAAGCTCTTTGGTACGCGGCAGGTATGTCGGTTCGACACGGTCGGTGACAACGGCACGGGTGATGACCACTTCGCCGATCTCATCCTTCTTTGAAGGAACCTCATACATGATGCCCTGCAGGATCTCTTCCATGATGGCACGCAGGCCGCGCGCGCCGGTGCCGCGTTCGATGGCACGCTCTGCGACAGCCTCCAGCGCATCGTCATCAAAGGTGATCTTGACATCGTCCAGCGCAAACAGCTTTGTGTACTGGCGGACGAGGGAGTTCTTCGGTTCGCGGACGATCCTGACCAGTGCCTCACGGTCGAGGTCATCAAGGGAAACAATGACGGGAAGTCGGCCGACAAGCTCGGGAATCAAGCCGTACTTGACGATATCATGTGCTTCGACGTTCTTGTAAATACCGGCCTTTTCCTTTTCGGCTTTCTTTTTGATGTTGCCCTGAAAGCCCATTGTCTTGCCGCCCTCGCGCTGTGCGATGATGTCGGACAGACCGTCAAATGCACCGCCGCAGATAAAGAGGATATTTTCCGTATTGATCTGAATAAATTCCTGGTTCGGGTGCTTTCTGCCGCCCTGCGGAGGGACATTGGACGTCGTACCCTCGAGGATCTTCAGAAGCGCCTGCTGAACGCCCTCACCCGAAACATCACGCGTGATGGAACGGTTTTCGCTCAGACGGGAGATCTTGTCGATCTCGTCAACGTAGATGATACCGCGTTCTGCACGTTCGATGTCAAAATCCGCCGCCTGAATGAGACGCAGCAGAATATTTTCGACGTCTTCACCGACATAACCGGCTTCCGTCAGCGTGGTTGCATCAGCAATCGCAAACGGCACCTTCATCGTCTTTGCAAGCGTCTGTGCAAGATAGGTCTTACCGACACCGGTCGGGCCGAGCAGGAGCACATTGCTCTTCTGTATCTCGACGCCATCATCGTCGTCGGTCTTCTTGTTTTTCTGCAGAATACGCTTGTAGTGGTTATATACCGCAACGGACAGCGCGATCTTTGCCGCATCCTGACCGATGACATACTCATCGAGCTGCGCCTTGATCTCCGCAGGCTTCGGAAGC